>CBJLOV010000005.1:0-53637 GCA_966424745.1 uncultured bacterium | reverse complement strand
CGCTGGTGGGCTTGCCGCCGGGTCGGTATCAGGTCGATGCGGGACCGGGCACCGAGAAAGTCGTCACGTTGGCCGTGGCGACCACGGGCACGTTGGACTTCGCCGCGCCAACTGGAGCGGCGCCGACGCAGGGAGCGGCGACGTTGGAGGGGATAACCGTCACAGGCACCGCGTTGACCGAGGTAAAGACCTCGGAAATCGGCACCAACGTCTCGCTGGAACAGATTCGCAGAATTCCGCAGATCACACGCAACTTCCTCGAATTCGCCGACACCGTACCAGGCATGAAATTCGAAGTCGGCAGCGACGGTCATACGCAGCTGCGCGGAGGCGCGCAGACGACCAACGCGATCAACGTTTACATCGATGGCGTCGGTCAGAAAGGTTATGTGCTGGGCGGTGGTGTAACGGGCCAGGATCAAAGCCAGGGTAATCCCTTCCCCCAGCTCGCGATCGGCGAATACAAAGTCATCACTTCGAACTACAAGGCCGAGTTCGACCAGATCGGAAGCGCTGCTGTCGTTGCGCAGACGAAGTCGGGCACCAACGAATTCCACGGTGAGATTTTTGGCACGCACAGCGACCAGGACTGGCGCGCGCGCACGCCGGCCGAGGCCAACGCCAACGGCAAGATCCCGACCTACACGGACGAGTTCGGTCTCGCGATCGGCGGTCCGATTATCCAGGACAAGATGCATTTCTTCTTCTCCTATGAAGGCAAGAACTTTTCCACGCCGCAGACGGTGAAGCCGGGCGATCTAGTGGGGCTGGATCAGTATCTGCCGCCGGCGGCGCGCGCGCAGCTTGGGCCGACGAGCAAGCCGTTCTTCGAAGATTTGTACTTTGGCAAGATTGACTGGGAGATAGGTGATCGCGACCGCTTGGAGTTGAGCGCCAAGTACCGCGACGAAGCCGGCCGCGACGACGTCGGCAATCAGACTGCTGCATCCGCCTCGAAAAAGCTCGCAAACAACGACAAGCGCTACGACCTGCGCTGGGAACACACGGCCGATTCCTGGTACAACGACCTGAAGCTCACGTACGAAAGCGCGTTCTACAATCCGACCGCGTACACCTTCGGCAACCAAAACAACTACACCAACGGAACCGATCAAAACAAGCTGGTACTGAGGACCGATGCGACCTCGGGCTTGTCGATCCAGGACAAGGGACAAAAGGGGCCGGCGATCCAGGACGATCTGACCTTCAACAATCTCAACTGGATGGGCGATCACACGGTCAAGATGGGCTTCAAGATCAAGCACGTCGAGTTGACCCAGTCGGAAAACGCAGCGATCAATCCGCAGTTCTTTTATGCCATCGGCCCGAATTTCCCGGCCGACGCATCGCCGTACCTGGTCAAGTTCAGTACGCCATTTCCCGGCACGTCACCGATCATAAGGTCCAAGAACAAGCAGTACGGCGCTTATATCCAGGACGACTGGGACGTCAACGACAAACTGCAGCTGAACCTCGGCGTGCGCTGGGACTACGAGAAAATTCCCTCGTACGAGAATTTCGTCACCTTCCCCGAGGCGATTGCGGCCTTCAACGCGCAGGATCCGAACGCGCCGGCGGGCCAGACCTATGCGCAGTCGCTGGCCAAGGGCGGCATCAACATCAACGACTACATCAGCAACGGGCACAACCGCAACACACCGAAGGACTCGTTCGCGCCCCGCTTGGGTTTCTCCTATGATCTCAACGGCGACCAGGAGCACGTGATCTACGGTGGTGCTGGTCGCAGCTACGACCGCAATTTGTTCGACTACATGGGCCTCGAGCCGGTAAAGGGCGCGTTGACCGAAACCGATGTCTTCTTCAATCCTGTGGCCGGATGCAATCCGTCTAACACCTGCGTGAATTGGGATCCGAAGTATCTTGGTGGCATCGGTGCCCTGACTCCCCTGGTCACGGCGAAAGGGCGCAATTCGGAAATCGATCTGCTCAACAACAAGATGAAAGTGCCGTATACCGATCAGTTCAGCATCGGCATGCGCAACAAGGTCGGCGACTGGAATACGAGCGCCACCCTGGCCTATCTGCACAGCAAGGACGGTTTCGTTTTCACCCTCGGCAATCGCTTTCCGGACGGCTCGTTCTTCAAGAACGGCGGACAGCCTTGGGGCAATTCGCCCCCGGGTTTGGGTGCGCTGATCCTGGGTGACAACGGCATCGAAACCAAGACCGCGCAATTGCTGTTGTCCGCGGAGAAGCCTTACACCAAGGACTCGGGCTGGGGTGCCACCTTCGCCTATACCTATTCACACGCAAGGGGCAATCGTGGCGGCGACGAGCACTACGCGTTCGACGGAGCGACGATCCACGACTATCCGTTCATTCCGCTCGCGGCCGTGCCCAAGCACCGCTTCGTCGCAACGGGTACCTACGACGGCTGGTGGGATATGACCTTCACCGGCAAGCTGACGTTGGAGACGACCTCTCCATTCAACGATGTCAAAAGCCAAGGGGACATTGGCGGGCCGCCCGACGGAAGTCCTGCTCGGTTCTATGCGGCAGTCAACCCGCCCGGAAAGAGCTTCCTGTTCGGCGGACCGATATTCGGTGTACGCCAGATCGACCTTTCGGTGAACAAGAATTTCGACCTGACCCGCGGCATGGTGTTCTATGTTCGCCTCGACGCGATCAATATTTTCAACTTTATCAATTACAAGGATTACCTGATCGATTGGGGAACCAATGGCGTGTATAACCCGGTTGCCTCATTCAATACGAGTGGCGATACATGGGCGCCCGTACGCACAGTCAAACTAACGGCAGGTTTTCGCTTCTGACGAAGTCAAGGAATTGGATTTCGCTTCGCGCATGGACTAGCTGCGGACTTTGACGGCGGCCTATAAGAATGGAAGCTAAATAGGCTTTTATGGAGATTGCTGGTGTGATGAAAAAACTAATTGATCGCGTATTGCTGGCGTCGTTTTTCCTTACAGCTAGTACATTGGTGTACGCCGATGTTTGTCTAAATGACAATAATTTTGTTGTGCCATGCTCACCAGGCGGACTTTCTCAAACCCAGATGCATTTCTACATAGGAGGCGATACGCTCGGTTGGATTGGAGGCGGAGACGCATATTCGGGGTCGGTTGAAGCTCGAGGTTATCTAATCGAGGATATCAATACATTTGATTGGAGCAATGAGAAGAGATTTGTGAGCGCAAGGGACAATGCGGGCGATTATGTTTCTCTCTGCACAACCCCTCCTGTTGCACGTACCCCATACGCATTATGTAAATACAACAGACCGCCAACGGGTACATATTTAGTCGTCGCTCACCCGACTAATAATGTAAACATCCAATTCGGTCCTGGAACCGTAGGGTTCTAGCCGGCCGCGCAACAAAATCGCCTGGGTGCCTGTGTCGGCGTACCGAAGACTGGGGCAGGCACCTGGCATTCTGCCAGCGCGTGGCCCAGGATACTCGGTAGAGGTCAATTTTGCTCCAGAACAAAGCCCGCGGTCGCGGGCTTTGTTCTGAAAATCCGTGTTCGTTATAAAGCGAATTTCGGAGACAATCATCTACTGCAGATGATCGTATTACGCATATGCAGTCGTGAACACGCGGTTCGGACCAAGTACTTACTGCTCTAATGTTCATTCTAGTCGCCTGTTCGCGCCGCCCTTTGGAGAGGAGATCTATGCAGTGACCGACAATCGCATCAAGAACATTGTCGTTGTCGGCGGCGGCAGCGCGGGCTGGATGACAGCGGCGGCTTTGGCGAAAGTGTTCGGCGCTACCTACTCGATTCGCTTGATCGAATCCGAGGAAATCGGCACGATCGGAGTCGGCGAGGCGACCGTCCCTCATCTGAAATTGTTCAATCACACGCTGGGTATTGCCGAAGTCGATTTCATCAAGCAAACCCAGGGGACGTTTAAGCTCGGCATCGAGTTCGTCGACTGGGCTCGCATCGGCGATTCGTACGTGCACGGCTTCGGACAGATCGGTCACGATTACGGCTTGCTGCCGTTCCACCAATACTGGCTTAAAGCTTACAAGCAGGGGAAGGCGAGCGAAATCGGCGACTATTCGCTCAACACGCTTGCCTCGGTGAAGGGCAAGTTCATGACGTCGGCAGCAGACGTCAAAGAAGCCTCGCCGCTGGCGAACATCGCCTACGCCTATCACTTCGACGCGGGCCTGTACGCGAAGTACCTGCGTGGTTTCGCGGAAAAGCGCGGCGTGCGCCGCACCGAGGGCAAGGTCACGCAGGTGATTCAGCGCCCCGACGACGGCTACGTCGACGCGGTCGTGATGGAAAGCGGGGAGAAGATTTCCGGCGATCTTTTCATCGACTGCTCGGGCTTCCGCGGGCTTTTGATCGAGCAGACGCTCAAGGCCGGTTACGAAGACTGGTCGCACTGGCTGCCCTGCGACCGCGCGGTCGCCGCGCCGTGCGAAAACGTCGGGCCGCCGACGCCGTTCGTACGCTGCACGGCGCGCGAGGCGGGCTGGACCTGGCGTATTCCGTTGCAGCATCGAACCGGCAACGGCTATGTGTATTCAAGCCAGTACATCGGCGATGACGAAGCCTCGGCGAACCTGCTGAAGTGGCTGGACGGCCGCGCGCTCGGCGATCCACGGATACTCCGCTTCACCCCGGGGCAGCGCAAGAAGTGCTGGGACAAGAACGTCGTCGCGATCGGCTTGGCGAGCGGCTTCCTCGAGCCCCTGGAGTCGACCAGCATCTTCCTGATCCAGTCGGCGATCGCGCGCCTGATCAACCTGTTTCCCGACCAGGGTTTCAGCCAGGTGGTTCGCGATCGCTACAACGCGCAGGCTTCGTTCGAGATCGAGCGCATCCGCGACTTCATCATCCTGCACTACTGCGCCACCGAACGCGACGACAGCCCGTTCTGGAACTATTGCCGCACGATGTCGATTCCCGAGCCGCTCGCCGACAACATCCGCCTGTTCCGCGACTCGGGGCGTTTCTACCGCAATGCGGAAGAGATGTTCGCGCAGCCGAGCTGGGTCGAAGTGATGATCGGCCAGCGCATCATCCCCGAGCGCTATCACCCGCTCGTCGACAGCATGCCGCAGGCGGAGCTCGAGGAGCTGGTCGGCGGGGTCAAGAAAGTCGTCGCCAACTGCGTCGAGGTGATGCCGCCGCATCAGGCCTTCATCGACCGCTATTGCAAGGCGCCGGCGATATGAGAAGGGATTGCACGATCAGGGGATGCGCGTTCGTTCGACGAAGTCGATCCCGCACACGCGCGGGAAGAGCGCGCTTCGAAGTCGGGTCTGCGGCTGCGGCCGAGCCCGACAACCACTGGGAACCCGGGTAGTGTCGTCCTGAATTCGGACGGCCGGCGACCGGGCGCCGGCTGCGTCCAAAGCGAGGAAGGAGTAGTACGATGAAGTTCAAGAAATATATGCTGTTCGCAGCTTTTCTGGCGACTCCCGTGCTCGGCTCGGCCAGCGAGCGATTCAGCTTGCCATGCAACAGCGGCTGCAGCATTCACGCAAACACGTCGACGCAGTTCCTCATTTACGGCAGCGGCGTCAGCTATGGTTACGCGTATTTCGACATCTACGCGGGCAACCAATTCGTATGCACCACCAACAGTTCGAACAACACGCCGATCTGGCAGTGCAACGGCAGCATCTCGACGCCGGGAACGTACACCGTGACGGGCTACATCCGCGGCAATTCGAATCTGCAATCGCCCGGCGACAACGCGGTCATGCAGTTCACGGTCGTCCCGTAGCCGGGTTTCGGAGCTGCGCGACGCCGTGGGTCGTCGGCTCCGACTTGGCCCGGCTCCGCTGGCGTGCAGCCTGGGCCGAACTGCCCGACGCACTGCCCGAATTCTTCGATGAGTAAGCGCACCGTCTCCGCCGCGGCGCTCGCCGCAGTCGTCGGCGCCGCCCTCATCGGATACGTGTTGCTGCGCGGGCCGGCAACGCGCGCCCCCGATGAACGCGTCGGCAAGGCCGAGCAACCGGTCGCGCATCGGGATCGCATTCAGGCGCTGACCAGGCGGCAGCCAAAACCCGCTCCGGCGCCGTCGCGCATCGCGGCTCCGTCGGTCGGCGAGTCGCCCGACGCCGTGGTCGCCGCGATGACACCCTCGGCCAATGCCGGCGAGCCGGCGGCAATGCGCTACCTCGGCGAGTCGTTGCGCCGCTGTGCGCATGCCGCGCGCGGCAGCGATGAGGAATTGGAAAAGCGCCGGATCGATCTGCAGCTGCAGATCGAAGACGCGCTGCGCAGCAGCGGCGTGGCGACCGACCGCGCGCAGCAAGCAAACATGGTCGCCGCGTCGACCGGGCAGGACCGCGCTTTGCGCGACGCCTGCGCCAGGCTCGATCCAGCGCAAGTGAGCGCCTGGATCTCATGGCTCGAGCGTGCCGCGTTCGCGGGCGATGCGGAAGCGAAGCGGGACTACGCCAAGTATGCGTTTCAGGATTATCTCGAGCACGGCGTGCCGCCGGGCGATCTCGACGAAGCCGTGCGTCGCCGCGATCTGGTGCGCGAGTTTTCCGAGGATCTGCTTGCCGAGGGAGACTGCAGCGCGCTGAGCGAACTGCAGTGGTCGGTTGCGGATCCGGTGGCGGCCCATGCGTACCGGATCGCCTATGTCCAACGTACGCGCGAACAGGCGATCCGGCACGGCGCCGATCCGAACGGATTCGCACCGCTCGACGACTTCCTCGCGACCCAGGGCACGCGTCTCGGCGACCAGCAGCGTGCCGCAGCCCAAGCCGACGCGGCGTACGTTTTGCAGCATTTTTGCCAAGGCTAAGCCGGCGGGCGAACGCGGTCGAGGACGGGCCGCGGGCGCGAAGCGCCGGGCCGTCCGCCGCTTCAATCCATTGCACTTCGCGGTCAAACCGAAGAGACTTCGAGGCGGGCGGCACGGCGCCGCGGCGACCTCCGCCGAGAGCAAATTGTGCCTCCCGTTTCGGGAACGAATTGTCCGCGATGCAGTCGAATCGCCTTGCGCGCAAAAAGGGGCCGGGGTTGCGCAGCGCATGACGAACGGATCGGCAGCATTTCTGATCGAGAGTAATTATGAATTTTCGAAAATTCTTTCAGCGCGTGAATGTAAACGTTTTCATCGCCTTGCTCGTGCTCGCCGCCGGCTGGCAGGGCTCGGCGCTCGCGAAGGCGCCGCCGAGCGGATTCGCCGCCTTGCCGAAGGCGCAGCAGGCGATGCTCGACGACGTCGAGAAACGCACGTTCGACTACTTCATCGAGAGCACGAATGCGAAAAACGGATTGACCGGAGATCACTGGCCGCAGGTACCCGGCAACGATTACTTCGCCTCGATTGCCGCGGTCGGCTTCGGACTGACCGTCTACGGTGTCGGCGTCGAACGCGGTTGGATGAGGCGCGAGGACGCGGTCAAGCGCACCCTGGCCACGCTGCGCTTCTTTCACGGCGCCGAGCAGAGCGATGCAGCCGATGCGGCGGGTTACCGCGGTTTCTTTTATCACTTCCTCGACATGGAAACGGGCAAGCGTTTCAACGCCGCCTCGTGGGTGGAACTCTCCTCGGTGGACACGGCCTGGCTGCTCTACGGCGTGCTTTTTGCTCAGTCCTACTACGACCATAACAGCAAGGACGAGAAGGAGATCCGTCGCCTCGCCGACGAAATCTTCCGCCGCGTCGACTGGAAATGGTTCAGTGACGGCAATCCGCTCGTGCAGGGCGGTTGGACGCCCGAAAATGGTTTTGACTACAACTACTACCGCGGTTTCAGCGAAGCGCTCGGCCTTTACGTTCTCGCGCTCGGTTCGCCGACCTACCCGCTGGGCGCGGCTTCGTGGAAGCGGTTTACGCAGCCTTACGACAAGCTCTGGGGCGAGTATCAGGGGCAGACCTATCTGGCGGGCAGCCCGGCGTTTTGGCATCAATTCGCGCATACCTGGATCGATTTCCGCGGCATCCAGGACGAATACATGCGCAACAAGGGCATCGACTACTTCACCAACAGCCAGCGCGCCGCGATCGCGCAGCACGAATACGCAGTCCACAATCCGCTGCAATGGAAGGACTACGGTTCGACCGTCTGGGGTCTGACCGCGAGCAACGGCCCTCGCGGCGACACGCGGCCCGGCGAACCGGATCGCTACAAGAACGATCCGAAACCGTTCTACGGTTACACCGGCTTGCGCGGCGCGGGCCTGAGCCCTTCCGTCGATGACGGGACGATCGCGCCGACCGCGGCGATCGGCTCGATCGCATTCGCGCCTGAACTCGTCATACCGGCGATTGCGGATATGCAGCAGCGCTACGGCGAGGACCTTTACACCAAGTACGGCTTCGTTGATGCGTTCAATCCGAGCTTCACCTTCACCGACCGGCCGTTGCGCACCGGCCGCGTCGTGCCCGACAAGGGCTGGTTCGACACGCTCTATCTCGGGATCGATCAGGGTCCGATTCTATTGATGATCGAGAACTATCGCAGCGGCTTCGTCTGGAAAACGATGCGCAAGAATCCGTATATTCGCGAAGGCTTGAAGCGCGCCGGATTCACCGGCGGATGGCTCGACAAGCCGGCGGGGAAGTAGCGGTGTAGGGCACCGCGGCGACGGCCCGCAACCGGTCTTCGGGGAGGTGTTGTGCCACAGGGCGGGATTGCGGGATTCGCGCGAATCGCAGCATGGGCGGCGATGTTCGCCCTGTGCGGCTGCGCGCCCGCCGGCGGCGGGACGACGCTGAGGTTCTGGACTTTCGGCCGCGAAGGCGAAGTCGTCGGCGAATTGCTCGCCGAGTTCGAGCGCGCCCATCCGGGTACGCACGTCGTCGTGCAGAACATGCCGTTGAGCGCGGCGCACGAGAAGCTGCTGACCGCGTTCGCGGGCGACGCGTTGCCCGACCTGTGTCAGCTCGGCAATACCTGGATTCCCGAGTTCGCCGCGCTCGGTGCGCTCGAGGAGTTGTCTTCGGCCGCCCTCCCTGACGGCAAAGACCAGACCGGTATCCATGCCGGGCTTCTCGAGAACAGCTCGATTCGGCCCGACGATTATTTTCCCGGCATCTGGGGCACGAACGTCATCGACGGCCGGTTGTATGCCGTGCCCTGGTACGTCGACACGCGACTGCTGTTCTACCGCAAGGATTTGCTTGCCCAGGCCGGCTTCGATCATGCGCCGCGCGATTGGGACGAATGGCGGCGCGCGATGGCGGCGGTCAAGAAGAACCAGGGCGCGGACAAGTACGCGATCTTCCTGCCTCTCAACGAGTTCGAGCCGCTGCTCAACCTCGCGATCCAGCAGGATGATCCGCTGCTGCTCGACGACGGCACGCGCGGCAATTTCGAGAGTGCGGGATTCCGCCGCGCGCTCGGGTTCTACGTCGAGACGTTCCGCGCGAATTGGGCGCCGCCGATGAGCAGCACCCAGATCGCCAACGTCTGGGACGAGTTCGGCAAGGGGTTCTTCGCGTTCTACATCACCGGGCCGTGGAACATCAGCGAGTTCAAACGGCGCCTGCCGCCGGAGTTGCAAGAACGTTGGGGGACCGCGCCGCTGCCCGGCGCGGGCGGCGCAGGCGGCGGTGCGGCCGGCGGGTCGAGCTTCGCGATTTTTCGTGCGTCGAAGAACAAGCGGCTCGCGTTCGAGCTGGTCGAGTTTCTCTCCGCAGTGAAACAGCAGCAGCGCCTCTATAGCTTGACCGGTGACCTGCCCGCCCGGCGCAGCGCCTGGGATTTTCCCGAACTGGAGGAGGACGAATACGCGCACGCGTTCCGCGCTCAGCTCGAGCTCGTCAAGCCGACACCGAAAGTGCCTGAGTGGGAGCGCATCGCGAGCGAGATGCAGCTCGCCGCCGAGCGCATCGTGCGCGGCGGCGAATCGGTGGACAGCGCGCTGCGCCGGCTCGATGAGAAGGTCGATGCCGAGATCCTCGCCAAACGTCGATCGCTGTTCGCGCGCAAGGCGGTGCGATGAGCAGGCAACGCTCCGCCTGGACCTTCGTCGCCCCCGCCTTGTTCGTGCTCGGCGTCTTTCTCGTCCTGCCGGTCTGTGCGGCGCTGCTGCTGAGCTTCACCGACTTCGATCTCTACGCGCTGGCGGACCTCGGCAATCTGCGCGTCGTCGGTTTGGGCAACTACCGCGACCTGTTGACGACGCCTCTGTTCTGGAAATCACTCGGCAACACGGCCTGGTTCGTCGTGCTCGCGCTGCCGTTGTCGCTGGCGACGTCGCTCGGCGCGGCGCTGCTGCTCAATTCGCCGCTCGCGCGCTGCAAGGGCTTCCATCGCACGGCCTTGTTCGCGCCGGTGGTGACGACCGTCGTCGCGGTCGCGGTGATCTGGCGCTATCTGTTCCACACGCGCTACGGCCTGATCAACTACGCGCTCGGCTTCCTTGGCGTCGGCCCGGTCGATTGGCTCGGCGATCCGCACTGGGCGATGCCGGCGCTCGCTCTGTTCGCCGTATGGAAGAACTTCGGCTACAACATGATCATCCTGCTCGCCGGCCTGCAGGCGATTCCGCAGGATCTGTACGAAGCCGCGCGCATCGACGGCGCATCGCGTTGGCGCCAGTTCTGGCACATCACCCTGCCGGGGCTGCGGCCCGTGCTCACGCTCGTGGCGGTCATCACGATGGCGGGTTATTTCCAGTTGTTCGCCGAGCCGTACGTGATGACGCGCGGCGATCCGCTGCAGTCCACGGTCAGCGTGCTCTACCTCATGTACGAAGAGGGCTTCAAATGGTGGAACCTCGGCCGCGCCTGCGCGATCGCCTTCGTCCTGTTCGCCTTGATCCTCGCGATCACGCGCCTGCTGCTGCGCTTGGCGCGCGCGGAGGAAGATTCGACATGAATGCCGGTTTGTCCACGCGCGGCATGTCCTGGCTCGTCAACCTTCTTTTGACGGCCGGTGCGGTGTTCACCCTGCTGCCCCTGCTTTGGATGCTGTCGGCGTCCTTCATGCAGCCGGGCGAAGCGAGCCACTATCCGCCGCCGCTGCTGCCGGCGCAGGCCACGCTGGCCAACTATCGCGAGCTGTTCGAGCGCGCCGGCATGGGGCGCTACCTGCTCAATAGCGCCCTGATCGCGGGTGCGATCACGCTGTGCTCGCTGGGCTTCAACCTGAGCGCGGGTTATGCCTTCGCCAAGCTGCGTTTCGCCGGCCGCGACCGCCTGTTCCAGGCCGTTCTCGCCGCCCTGCTGGTTCCGCTGCAGGTGGCGATGATTCCGTTGTTCCTCATGATGAAGTGGCTGCATCTGGTCAACAGCTACGGCGGGGTGATCGTGCCGGCGCTGGCGACCGCGCTCGGCATCTATCTCGTGCGCCAATACGCGCGCTCGATCCCGGACGAACTGATCGAGGCGGCGCGCATCGACGGCGCAGGCGAATGGACGATCTTCCTGCGCATCGTGCTGCCGCTGCTCAAACCGATGATTGTCACGCTCGCCGTGCTCACCTTTCTGGCCAGCTGGAACGACTTCATGTGGCCGCTGATCGTGCTCAGCGACGAGGTTCGGCAGACCGCGCCGGTCGCACTCGCCGGCCTCTCGCGCGAGCACGTACAGGACAACGAATTGATGATGGCGGGTTCGGTGGTGACCGTCCTGCCCGTACTGCTTCTGTTCTTCGTGCTGCAGCGCCAGTATCTGCAAGGCTTGTTGCTTGGGAGTGTGAAAGGATGAAGCGTGTTTATACGATCGCGCAAAAAAGGGCAAAAAAAAATGAACCACGAAGACATGAAGAGCATGAAGCGATGAAAAATCGATTGACCTTGGCTGTCATCACTCTCATTTCTTCTTCGTGTTCCTTCGTGCTCTTCGTGTCTTCGTGGTTTTCTTCTCTCTTTGGCAAGCAACCCTATAAGCGCAGGATGAAGCACGCGACGTTCTGCGGTCTTGCGCTGATTTCGCTGCTGCAAAGCGCGCCGGTGCGAGCCGAGACGAAGGAGATCACGGAAATCGGTACGCTCGCCGGCGCCGCGTATCGCATCGATATTCCTGCTGGCTGGAACCGGCGCGCGGTCGTGTTCTTCCATGGCACGACGGACACGCCGATGACGTATTCCGCGAGCGAGCCGCTATGGCCGCTGCTCGAACAGTTCGTGCGGCGCAAGTACGCGGTGATCCAGTCGGGCTACTCGGCCGGTGGCTGGGCGCTCGAGGAGGCCGACAAGGACACCGAACGCCTGCGCCGGTACTTCGTCGGCAAGCATGGCAGGCCCGTGCAATTCCTCGTCGCCGGCATGTCGATGGGCGGTGCGCTGGCCGCGATGACGATCGAGCGGCGGGCGGACGTCTACTCCGGTGCGCTGTCGCTTTGCGGCGTGCTCGAGCCGAGCGACACGCTGTTCCAGCGCGATTTCGCTCTGGCCGCAGCCTTCGAATTCTATTTTCCCGGCGTGCTGCCGCCGCTCGTGCCGGTGCCGGCCGACTACGTCGCCGACAAGACGATGTCCGCGAAGATCGCGGCGGCACTCGCGGCGAAACCGGCCGCCACGCAGTCGCTGCTGCGCTGGTACGGCGCGGGGGAAGCGAATTCGTTGCCCGATGTCATCGCCGACGTGCTTGGCGACTTCCGCGACCTGCAGCGTCGCGCGCACGGCAATCCGCTCGGCAACGCCGACCTGGTCTACCTCAACTCGGGCGACGATGCGGCGCTCAACGACGGCGTGCGCCGCTATCGCGCCGATGCGGATGCGGGCGCTTGGCTCGCGCGTTGGTACACCCCGAGCGGCAAGCTCGTCCGGCCGATGCTCGCGCTGCACGACATCGGCGATCCGCTCGTCCCCGCGGCGGGGGCGTTCGCCTACGCGCAGGCTGCGCAGCGTGCCGGCCACGGCGACAATTTCGTCCAGCAGTACGTCGATCGTTCCGGCCACTGCGTGTTCGAGCCGGCGCAGGTCGGGCGCGCGTTCGACCAACTCGTCGACTGGGTGGACGCGGGCAGGCGGCCCGCGTCGGGCAGACTGCAATAGTGCGATAGTACGCTTGCAGCCATGGCTTCGTTCCATGCCGTGCAGTTCAGTCGATGCGCGGCGATCATTCGCGCAAAAGAGAGTTTGCAAAGGAGACGACAGGATGAGTAAGGCTGGGATTTCCCGCATCGCCGCCATCGGCGCGATCTGTATTGCGCTGCTGGCCGCCTGCGCCGACGTGGCGCGCAAGGCGCCGGCATTGCCGGTCAACGCGATCGGCACCCGCGACGGCGCCGCTTATCGCATCGACATTCCCGCCAATTGGAATCACGAGCTGATCGTCTACTACCACGGCTATCAGTCCAAGCCCGTCGTCTTCGACAAGAGCGCGCGCAACTGGGCGGTGTTCGATGCGTTGCTCGCCAAGGGCTACGCCCTGATCCAGTCCGGCTACTCCAGCGGTGGCTGGGCGGTGGAGCAGGGCTACGCGGAAACCGAGGCGCTGCGCCGCGATTTCGTCGCGACCTACGGGCGGCCGACGCGCAGCTGGGTGATGGGCCAGTCGATGGGCGGCGCGCTGACTGCACTGACGATGGAGACGCGGCCGGAGACATACAGCGGCGCGTTGGCGCTGTGTGGCGCGATCGAGCCGTCGAATCGCATCGTCGGCAAGGGGTTCGCGATCCGCGCCGCGTTCGACTACTACTTCCCCGACCTGCTCGGTCCGCTGGTGCCGGTGCCGCAGACGCTGCCGTCCGGCGACGAGTTGAGGAAGCGCATCGCCGCCGCGCTCGACGCCAAACCGGCGGCGCGCGATGCATTGCTGCGCCTGTACGGCGCGGCGTCCGCGCAGAAGTTTCCGGAAATTCTTGCGTTCGTGACGCGCGGGTTGGGCGAGCTGCAGCAGCGCACGCACGGCAATCCGTTCGGCAACGCCGACATGATCTACGGAGGATCGGGCGACGACTTCGCGCTCAACGACGGGGTCAAGCGCTATCGCGCCGACCCGCAGGCGGCGGCTTATCTGGCCAAGTGGTACACGCCGACGGGCAAGTTGCTGCGGCCCATGCTCGCGCTGCACGACACCGGCGATCCGCTCGTGCCGGCGGCGGACGCGTTCGAATATGCGTTGATCGCGGAACGCGCGGGGCACGCCGACAACTTCGTGCAGCAATACGTCAATCGTGAAGGCCACTGCGCGTTCGAGCCGGATGAAATCACCCGGGCGTTCGCCGAGCTGGTCGCGTGGGTGGACGAGGGCAAGCGGCCGGTCCCGGGAAGGCTGCGGTGACCGAAAGGCCATCGCAACAGGAAAGGACGCTAGCCTTGATTGAGCACCGCGCCGTTCGTCGCGATCACGTTCGCATAAAGCCTGCCGCTGGCCTTGATGGTGCGCTGCTGGGTGGCGAAGTCGACGTGCACGATGCCGAAGCGCTTGGCGAAGCCCAGTGACCATTCGAGGTTGTCGAGCAGCGACCAGGCCATGTAGCCGCGCACATCGCAGCCCTCGGCGATCGCGTCGGAAACGGCCTGGATATGCTTCTTGAAATAACCCACGCGCAGCGGGTCGTCGATCGTGCCGTTCTCCGCCCGCGGGGGATCGTAGAACGCAGCGCCGTTTTCGGTCACGTAGACCGGCGGGTTGGCGTAGCGCTGCCGGATCCAGGTCAGCGTGTCGGTCAGCCCTTGCGCGAACACTTCCCAGCCGGTCTCCGTATAGGTCGCGTCCTGCTTTACCGGCGCGGCCTGCAGCGGATAGCGATTCGCGTCGTGACGCGTCACGCTGCGCGTGTAGTAGTTGACCCCGAGCCAGTCGATCGGCTGTCTGATCAAGGCCATGTCTTCGGCCGGCCAGGACGACCATGCCTCGCCGAAGATGTCCTCCAGCTCCTCGGGATAGGCGCCGAGGAACAGCGGGTCGAGGTACTGCCGGTTCATGTAGGCGTCGGCGCGGCGGACCGCGGCGAGATCCTCGGCGCTCTGCGTCGCGGCGTATTTCGGCTCGATGTTGACCACGATGCCGATGCGATGCCGGCCTGCCGCGCGGTAAGCCTGCACCGCCGCGCCGTGCGCGCGCAGCAGATTGTGGCTGGCGATCGGCGCTTCGAACTTGCTGCGGTGCCCCGGCGCCAGCGCGCCGTGCAGATAGCCGCCGTCGGTCACGACCCAGGGTTCGTTCAGCGTGGCCCACTGCTGCACGCGGCCGTCGAGCTTGGCGTACATGACGTTCGCGTACTCGGCGAACCAGTGCGCAACGTCGGGGTTGAGCCAGCCGCCGCGGTCGTCGAGCGCCGCGGGCAGGTCCCAGTGGAACAGGGTCGGCAGCGGCACGATGTCGTTGCGCAGCAGCTCGTCGACGAGGCGGTCGTAGAAACCCAGACCCTTGGCATTGACGCGGCCGCGGCCTTCGGGCAATACGCGCGCCCAGGCGATGCTGAAGCGGTAGGCCTGGAGGCCGAGCTGCTTCATCAGGGCGATATCGTCCTTCCAGCGCCGGTAGTGATCGCAGGCGACATCGCCCGTGTCGTCGTTCGCCATCATGCCCGGCGTGCGCGTGAAGCGTTGCCAGATGCTCGGTCCCGCGCCGTCCGCCAGGGGCGATCCTTCGATCTGGTACGCGCTCGTCGCCGCGCCCCAGAGAAAGTCCGCGGGGAACTGTACGCGTGAGGGCATTCCTGACGATCCTGGCATCGGCGTGGTTGAAAACGGTTACATCGAGAATAGCGCATGCCTTTGGGGATTTGTAGGAAATGGCGCGCGGTGTCGAGCCATGGAAAGCGGTGCGCGGTCCGGGCAAGAGGAGACCTGCGCGGTCGTCGGGCGCGCGTCGGTTTCCGAGCGATCGATTCGCGCATGGCCGCGGCGAGCCGGCACCGAGCCGGACCGCGCAGATGGCAACGATCCCGCGCGCGTTTGGTCGAACAGGGTTGATCGATTTGTCTTCGATTTTCCGTCTGGGTCTGTTATGCCAGGGTCGAAAGTCATATTGACACTCGCGCGGTGTTACACGTAACGTTACTTGTAACAATCAATGCCATCCGACCCGCCCATCAAACCACGTTCCGCCGAATCCAGACGCCAGCAAGCCTTCCGTGAACGCATGCGGGCCAAGGGGCTGGTTGCGCGCCAGGTGTACATTCGCGCCGAGCACGTCCCCGTACTGGCCCAACTCGAATTCTCGCTCCGCGAACCCTCTCTTCCACCGCCACTCGTAACCATCAAGGATTACGCCGCCATGACGCACCCTTGGACCACCCAGACTTTGTTCGATGCGCTCGAAAGCCACCTGGCCCGCGAGCGATTGCCGATGCGCCTGCGCATGGAGGCCGGCGCCGACCCCACGATCGCGATCTCGCTGCCCGAACACGGCGACCTCGACATCCACCTCGCCGCTTCCGGCCAGCAGCTGTTCGTCTCGACGCCGCTGTGCCTCGGCTCGCAGGTGCGCGACCGCGCCGCGTTCAACGACGCCTGCCTGCGCCTGAACCCGCTCAACCCGCTGTCGAACATCGGCCTGCAGACGCTCGACGGCGAAGACGTCTATACGGTGTTCGGCGAACTCTCGACACGCTCGCCGATCGCCAACATCGTCGAGGAAATCACGACGTTGGCCGACAACACGCTGCAGGCCGCGCATGCGCTGCAGAACTATATCCATCGCGCTTGATCGAAGGAGCACCCCATGAGCATCCTGGAAAAAATCTTCACCCTGTTCCGCGGCGCGGCCACCGAGGCCGGTCAGTCCATCGTCGACAAGAACGCCGTGCGCATCCTCGATCAGGAGATCCGCGACGCGCAGAACGAAAGCGTGCGCGCCAAGGACGAACTCGCCCGCCTGATGGCGCAGCAGAAGCTTGCCGGTGACAAGCTGCAGGCCAAGCAGGCGAAGAAGGCCGAGTACGAAGGCCACATTGCGCGCCTGCTCGCCTCGAACGATCAGAATCTCGCGCGCGACGTCGCCGCGAAAGTGGCGCAGCTCGAAAGCGAGCTCGCCGGCGAGCAGAAGGACTACGATTCGCTCGCCGCCGCGGTCGACAAGATGCAGGCCGCGATCAGGACTGCCGACCGCCGCATCACCGGACTGCAGCAGCAGGTCGATCAGGTCAAGGTCAACGAGAGCGTGCTGCGTTCGCAGTCGGCGATCGCCGCGCGCCACAGCGGCCAGAACGCGAAGCTGCGCACCGCGCTCGATTCGCTGGAACGGGTCAAGGCGCAGCAGGCCGAGCGCGGCGCGCAGATCGAGGCCGCCGACCAGCTCGCCAAGAGCGACGGCGACGGCGATCTCGAAGCGCGCCTGGCGAAGGCGGGACTCGTCGGCGGCAGCGTCAGCGCCGACGACGTACTCGCGCGCTATCAGAAGGTGACGGCCACCGTGGAGCCGCCCGCGCAGCTCGGCGCGCCGGCTCCGGCTCCGGCGCAGGCCCTGCCGAGCGAGAAGGCCAAGGCGGGTTGATCCGCTGCCGCCGTTCCGGCGATGGTGCCGGAACGGCGGATATACGACGACGGGGAGTTTTCGATGGAATGGTTCGGCAACAACGGCGCCAGCAAATCCGCAATCGCCTTGCCTTACGGCGCGCGCCTGCGCGGTGCGGTGCGTTTCGACGATCTGCTCGGCAAGCTCGGCGCCGATGCATTCAATTTCGACTGGCCGTCGAGCCCGCAGACGATCGAGGCGATCGGCGAGATCGATCTCGGCGCGGGCAGCAAGCTATATCGCCTGTACCTGACCGACGATGCCTTTCTGCAGATCGCGACGAGCAACGGCGAGGCGGGCGACGTCAACCTGTTCGTTTACGCCGAGTCGATCAATCCTTCGAGCAAGGATGCGTTCGAGCGCTGGGTCACCGCGGGACGCCTGCCGGACTACACGCTCGGCGGCTGCAACTACCGGCGCGTGTGGGGCGAGGGCGAAGGCACGGCGCAGCCCGTGCCGCTCGAAGAAAGCGTCTACAAGAAAGATTTGACGACGCGCGAGTACGATCTGACTTTGTACTCGATGCTCTATTCGCGCGAACTGCCCGGGATGGAACGCAGCGAACTGCTGCTCGTGGCCGGCGAAGATTCCGGCCCCGAGGATTTCGTCATCAGCCAGGCCGTCGGCATCGCGCTGTCGACCGCCGAATTCGAAATCACCTGAGGAACCGCCATGCCTTCCGATATCGCCCATTCGCTGAGCACGCTGCCCGCGTTTCTCGCCTATTTCGGCCTTTCCGTTTTCGTCACGGCCATTTTCATCCTGGTGTATTTGTGGATCACTCCGCACGAAGAGATGCGCCTGATCCGCGAGAACAACGAAGCGGCGGCGATTTCGTTCATCGGCGCCGTGCTCGGCTTCATCATTCCCGTCGCCACCGCGACCGCGCAGTCGGTGAGCTGGTTCGACTGCCTCGTCTGGAGCCTCGTCGCGTTGATCGTGCAGGCGCTGACCTTCTTCGTCGTGCACTGGTTCCTGCCGCACATTTCCGAGGAGATCAACAACGACGAGCGCGCTCCGGCGATCTTCCTCGCCGGCATCTCGATCGGCGTCGGCATCCTCAACGCGGCGAGCATGACGTATTGAGTAGAACGAACAGAGCGAGATTGGGCAACGAAGCCACGAAGATCACGAAGCAAAGCATTTCAAAGCATGTTTTCTTCGCGGCGCTTCTTCGTGTCTTCGTGGCAACTCTCTCGATCTTGTCTTTCACAAATTGTTGAAGTGCGATCAGGACGGTCGCTTTTGATCTTCGCGATCAGGGATGAGCGCTAAGGAGGACCCGTGAAACGTTCCCGTGCCTTGACCCTGGTATTGATGGCGCCGGCGCCGCTGCTCGTTGCCGGCTGCGACAGTGCGCCGGACGAGCAGGTGCGCAAGGGCTTTTATACCGACGTCGCCGCCTGCGTGGCCGACGGCAACCCCGCCGACGTCTGCCAGCGCGCGCACGACGGCGCCGAGAAGACGAACGCGACGAACGCGCCGAAGTTCAAGACTCGGGAAGAGTGCATCGCCGAGTTCGGCGATCTGTGCCGCGAGCGCACGAACGAGGCCGGGTTCTGGTCGCCGTTGATGACCGGCTTTCTGATTTCGCAGCTGTTGAGCTCGGGGCGTCCGAGCTACTTCGACGCGTCGCCGATCTATCGCCTGCGCACGGGACAGTACGCGCAGTACGACGATCGCGGCAGCGGCGGCTACGGCGGCGGAGGCGGTTCCTACGGCAGCTATTCGTCGGGCGGCGGTTCGACCGCGCGCTCCTACAGTCCCGTCGACGTCACGCCGAACCGCGCGGTCACGGTGTCGCGCTCGGGTTTCGGTTCGGTTGCCGCGGCGCGCAGCGGCTGGGGCGGGTCGGCCGGCGCGCGTGGTTCGTCCTCCGGCGGCTGAACGGTGCGTCGCATCGAGATTGCCGAGCGGCCGGACTGGCGCGCCAGCGCCGAAGCGCTCGGCTTCCGTTTCCACACGATCGACGGCGAGGTGTATTGGGACGAGCGCGCTTACTACGCCTTCACCCTCGAAGAAATCGAGCGCGATCTGGAAGCGCCGACCGGCGAGCTGCATGAGATGGCGATGGACCTCGTCGCCGCCTGCGTGCGCGACGAGACGCTGCTGCGGCGGCTCGCGATTCCGCCGCAGTATTGGGACTGGATCGCCGATTCGTGGCACAAGGCTGCGCCGCACGTGTACGGTCGCATGGACCTCGCCTACGCCGGTGCGGGTCCGGCGAAACTCTACGAGTTCAACTACGACACGCCGACCTCGCTCTACGAGGCCGCGTTCTTCCAATGGCATTGGCTGGAGGCGCAGCGCAAGCGCGGCGCGCTGCCCGCGGGCGCCGATCAGTACAATCTGATCCAGGAAAATCTGATCGAAGCGTTCGGCGCGATCGCCAGGCGCATGCCGCGGCCGTTCTATTTTTCCGCGGTGCGCGAGTCGGTCGAAGACCAGGCCACGATCACCTACCTGCGCGACTGCGCCGAGCAGGCCGGCATTGCGACGAAGTCGATCGCGGTCGAGGACATCGGCCTCTCGGCCGACGGCCGCTTCACCGACACCGACGACAACGTGATCGGCACGCTGTTCAAGCTCTATCCGCTCGAGTTCATGTTCGCCGAAGAGTTCGGCAAGGCGCTGCCGCGATCCGGCATCCATCTGATCGAACCGCCGTGGAAGGCGATCCTTTCCAATAAGGGCATCCTGCCGCTGCTGTGGCAGAGGCACGAGAACCACCCGAACCTGCTGCCGGCGTTCTTCGAAGACGATGCCCGTGTGGCGTTGCCGGCGGGCTGGGTGCGCAAACCGTTCTTCTCGCGCGAGGGCGCGAACATCGAGTTGCATCTGGCGGACGGCTCGATCGACGCAAGCGAAGGCCCGTACGACGATGCGCCGACGATCCGCCAGGCGGTGCATCCGCTGCCACGTTTCTCCGGCGGCTATCCGCTGATCGGCAGCTGGGTGATCGGCGATCGACCCTCGGGCATCGGCATCCGCGAGGATGCGACGCTGATCACGCGCGATACCGCGCGCTTCCTGCCGCACATCATCGAATGAGGCGGAGCAGGCACCGCGCCTGCTCCGATCCTCGCGGTGCAGGCCGCTCAGTGGCCGCCGTGATGTTCGCCGGGTCCGTCGAAGCCGCCGCGCCCGTCCGGGCCGCGGCCGCAATGCGGCAGGGCGCCTGCGTTCGCCAGGGCGAGGCGGTCGGCCTGGATCTGCGCGTGCGCGGCCTGCAGCGCGGCCGCGTCGGCGGTGATCTTGGTCTGGTCGGCGCCGAGGTTGCCGCTGTTGCCGGCGGTGACGTCCGCTTTGAGCTGGACAAAGTCGTCTTCGAGTTGGGTGTGCGCGGCTTTCAGCGCGGTTTCGTCGGCGGCGAGATACGACTGGATCGCCGTGTGCAGGGCCTGCTGCGCAGTCTGCAGGGCGGTGCGGTCGCTGGCGAGCGTCGCCTGCGAGGACGTCACCGCACTCGCATTGCCGAGCGTGACATTGATGCGGTATTGCAATTCGTCGGTGCGGATCTGCGTGCACGCCGCCTGGACGGCGCCGGCTGCCGTGGTCACGGCGGCGGGCACTGCGGCGGCCGTGGCCGCTTGTGCGGAAGACGGTCCGATCGCAGCGATCGGCAGAGCGAGGGCGAGGGAAAGCAGTTTGGTTTTCATGATCAATCTCGGAAGTGGGAGAGGACCGTCGCGCCGATATGCGGCGCGGGCGATGTCGAAATTCAGCGAACCGATGCGAGCTCGTCGGCCGGCATTTCGTTCGACCGCGTCGACGCCGCATCGGCGCGACGGCCGCCTTGCGGCCCGGACGGCAGTCGGGTCGCTCGGCACGGGCAGACTAGCGAGTGCACGTCGGCAATGCCGTTAGCGGCGCCTGAATCCACGAAGAATCCACATTTATACTCGAGCAGAAAGTGCGCACGCCGGATCGGCGCACCGCGATTCAGTCCTGCGGCGTCGCGAACAGCTCCGCTTGCGGCGGCAGTTCGTGTTCGTCGCGGAAGTTGGCCAGGCCGACGCCGACGAGGCGGTAGCGCGTGCGCGGCGGCAGGTCGACGCGTTCGCGCAGGTCGACCGCGTGGGTGACGAAGGCTTCCTCGGTTTGCGGCGGCATGGGCGGCGTGTGGCTGCGCGTGATGATGTGGAAGTCGGCGGTCTTGAGCTTGAGCACGACGGTGCGTCCGATGCGATCGGTCTTGCGCGTTGCCGACCAGGTCTTCGTCGCGAGTTCGCGGATCATCGGTTCGATTTCGTCGAGCAGCATGTCGCGTTCGAACGTGTCCTCGGACGAGATCGAGTGCACGCTCTGGTCGGGGTTCACCCGGCGCTCGTCGATGCCGAGACTCAGTTCGCGCAGACGCAAGCCGTAGCGGCCGAAGCGGCGTTCGAGCTCGCGCAGGTCGAACGCGCGCAGGTCGGCGCAGGTGTGCACGCCGAGCGCTTCGAGCTTGGCGTTCATCACCTTGCCGACGCCCGGAATCTTGGCCACGTCGAGCGGGGCGAGGAACGCCTCGGCCCGCTCCGGTCTGATCACGAACAAGCCGTTCGGCTTGCGCCAGTCGGAAGCGATCTTGGCGAGGAACTTGTTCGGCGCGACGCCGGCAGAGGCGGTCAGTTGCGTGGCTTCGAAGATTTCCGCGCGGATCGCCTTGGCGATCGCGGTCGCCGAGGCGTAGTCCGTCTTCGGTTCGGTCACGTCGAGGTAGGCCTCGTCGAGCGAGAGCGGTTCGACGAGATCGGTGTGCCTGTGGAAGATCTCGCGTACCTGTTTCGACACGGCGCGATAGCGGCTGAAATCCGGCGGCACGAAGATCGCCTCGGGACACAGCCGCGCCGCGCGCAGCGCCGGCATGGCCGAACGCACGCCGAATTTGCGCGCCTCGTACGAGGCCGCGCACACGACCGAACGCGCCCCGCGCCAGGCGACGACCACGGGCTTGCCGCGCAAACCCGCATCGTCGCGCTGTTCGACCGAGGCGTAGAACGCGTCCATATCGATGTGCACGATCTTGCGCATGCGCGCATTGTGCCACTGCGCTGCAATCGCACTGACACAGAGCCCGCCTAGCATCTCGCGATGGTGCGGCGCGGCATGCTGCGAATGCCGCGCGCCTTGTCAACGGCAAAGCCATTAAGGAACCTCCCATGTTGAAAACGAATTCATCGCGTGCCCGTGCACGCGGTCAGCGAGTGTGCGTGTTGTCCGCGGCCGTACTTTGTGTGCTGGCGGCGGCGCAGGCCGACGCGGCCGAAACCGCACCCGCTACGGACACTGCGGACGTGGCCGCGGCGGCATCGGCCGACGGCGCCAACCAGCTCGACTCCGTCGTCGTCAGCGCGAAGAATTCGACGCGCTCGGCGGTGTCGCTGAGCGGCGCGGAGATCCAGAAGATCCAGCCCGGCGCCAGCCCGCTCAAGGCAATCCAGACCCTGCC
Organism: uncultured bacterium; assembly: GCA_966424745.1. Taxonomy (GTDB): domain Bacteria; phylum Pseudomonadota; class Gammaproteobacteria; order Xanthomonadales; family Rhodanobacteraceae; genus Rudaea. The sequence goes on along the minus strand of CBJLOV010000005.1, from coordinate 30,868 downwards.
GGGCGTGCTCTATCTCACCGCCGACCCATGGGGCAACAACGAGCAGAACACGCTGCTCTTCATCCACGGCTTCTCCACCCAGCAGCTCGGCTACACGCTCGACGGCGTGCCGCTCGGCGACCAGCAGTACGGCAACTACAACGGTTTGTCGCCGCAGCGTGCAGTGATCAGCGAGAACGTCTCGGCGGTGACCCTGGCGTCCGGCGCGGGCGACCTGTCTACGGCGTCGACCTCGAACCTCGGCGGCACGGTGGCGACGTTCTCGTCCGATCCATTGAAAAAAATGGGCGCCCAGATCAACCAGACCTTCGGCAGCAACGCGACCACGCGCACCTTCCTGCGCTACGACACGGGTGATCTCGGCGGCGGCAATTCCGCCTACGCCTCGGTCATGCACCAGGACCAGCGCGCCTGGGATTTCGCCGGCCATCAGCGCGGCTGGCAGGCCAACGGCAAGTTCGTGCATGACGACGACCACGGCAAGCTGACCTTCTATCTCGCCTATTCGGACAAGATCGAGCCGAACGAGGACAGCCTCTATCGCTCGGCGACGGGTGCCGGCGAAGGCACGCCGCGGCCCGACAATCGCCCGTTCCTGTATCCGAACTTCCAGCAGGCGCTGGCTTATCTCGGCACCACCGGCGCGCCGCCGGCGTCGGCCGGCAACAACTATCGCAACTACTATAGCGACGCGCAGCGCACCGACTATCTGACTTATGCGAAGTACGAGTGGCGGCTGAACGACGCGATGACCTGGTCGAACCAGGTCTACTATCATCATGACGACGGCGTCGGTGTGGTCGCCGGTCCGATCCAGGTCGCCGGCCTGCCGAAGCTGTTCGGCGTCTATTTCCCCGGTCAGGATCTGAAGCAGGTCTTCGGTGGTTCGGGCTATGCGACGCGCACGACCGAGTACGACATCAACCGCCGCGGCTGGCTGACCAGTTTCGACTGGCAGTTCGGCGACCACCAGTTCGACGCGGGCCTTTGGTACGAGATGAACCGCTCCTCGACCAACCGCCGCTGGTATGCGCTCGACGTCAATCATCCGAGCAGTCCGTATCAGCGCCCGGGCGATACGCTGACGCCGTTGATCACCCAGTACAACAGCGAGATCAAGAACGAAGTCGTGCAGCCCTACGTGCAGGACCAGTGGAAGCTGAGCGACAGCATCCGCCTGCAAGGCGGGTTCAAGGCCAGCTATCAGTTCGCGCACGGCTGGGCGCCGATCTCGCCGCTGCCGAATTCGACGGCGGGTTTCCTGGAATTGCCGAGTGGGCGCATCTACACGCGGCAGAAGTTCCTGCCGCAGGTCGGCGCGCTGTGGGATGTCACGGCCGAAGACCAGCTCTTCGTGAACGTGCAGAAGAACATGCGTCAGTTCATCACCTACGGCGCGGGCGGCCTGTCGCCGTGGAGCCTCGGCAGCCAGGATTTGTTCAACACGTTCAAGCAGAACGTCGCGCCGGAAACGGCATGGGCCTACGAGGCGGGCTGGCGTTTCCAGCACGAAGTCCAGTTCGGGCCGATCAGCGGCATCGACGGCCAGGTCAGCGTCTATCACGTGGATTTCTCCAACCGCCTGTTGGCCGTGGGCGCTTCGGCGGGCTTCACCACGATCAACCCCGGCGCGGTGATCATCAACAACGTCGGCAGCGTGACCACCGACGGCGTCGACCTGTCGGGGACGTTGCATTTCGGCGAGCACTTCAGCTTCTACGACGCGCTGTCCTATAACCGCTCGCAATACGACGATGACTACCAGAGCGGATACGACAAGGATCCGGCGACCGGCCAAAACACCGTGCCCCACATTGTGCACACCTCGGGCAAGAGCGTGCCGGCGAGCCCGAACTGGCTCAACAAGTTCGTCCTGAGCGCAAACTTCGGCGGCTTCGGTGCGCAACTCGTCGGGGACTATGTCGGCAAGCGCTACGCGACGTATACGAACGATCTTTCGGTACCGAGCTATTTCCTGCTCGGCCTGCAGGCGAGCTACGCGTTGCCGGCCGATACGGGTTGGCTGCACGATTCAAAAATCAGCGTCAACGTCAGCAACCTGCTGCAGCGCAAGGGCGTCTACGAAGTCATCGTCGGCGCTCCGTCCGCCACTTACAACACCTACCCGATCCCGCCGCGCCAATTCTTCGTGACCTTCTCGACGAAGCTGTAAAGCCGCGCGGAGCGCGGTGAAGTGCTTGCATCCCCGCGCCGATGGTGAGATCACTGCGCCCCGTGCAGTACATGGGGCGCAGTGATGGGCGCCAACGAAAGCGAACTCGGCCGCTGCTTCGATCGGCTGCGGCCCGTGCCGCGGATCCGACCGGCGGACCGAGGCACGGCCGTGCGGTGCTCGAGGATGTCGGCGCCATGAGCGGCACGCGTCTCCGGTCCGACGCCTTGTATGGGGGCGATCGCGGCTCGAACCGCTCGACTCGTGATTGGAACGCGGCGCCGTCGTCGGCCCGGGCCGCGCCGGCTTGCGCAACGGGCGCATGGGCGAAGAATCGGCATTCCATTCAGCTCGCGCTCTTTTAGAATCCCGTTCCGAGTTTTCGTCTTCGCCGAATCCGTTGGGAGAAGCGCAATGAAATACGTTCTGTTGCTGCTGCCGATCGTTGTGTCCTGTTCGACCGCATCGCCGACGCCGGGCGCGGGCGGTGCCTCCGTTGCCGCTGCGGCCCCCGCCGACGCGACTGCGCTGTCCGCATATCACTGGCAGTTGCGGGACGCGACCGATCGCACCGGAAAGCGCATCGAGGTTCTGTTCGCGCGTCCGCAGCTGCCGCTGCAGCTCGATTTTCGCGAAGGACGGCTCGGCGTGGCCAACGCCTGCAATCGGCTCGGCGGCGGCTATCGCATCGACGATGGACGGCTCAAGGTCGGTCCGATGGCGCAGACCCTGATGGCCTGTACCGATCCGGCGCTCGCCAAGCTCGACGAGGCGATCGGCCTGCGCCTGCAGGCGAATCCGCGCATCGACCTGCGCAGCGCGGACGGCGATCGGCATCTGCGTCTCGCCACCGATTCCGGCGATACGCTCGACTTCATCGGCCGGCCCACCGCGGAGACGCGCTACGGCAGCGCCGGCGAGACGATGTTTTTCGAAGTGGGTGCGCAGACTCAGCCGTGCCCGCATCCGCTGGTCCGGGACAAGCGCTGCCTCGAGGTGCGCGAATTGCACTACGACGCCAACGGCCTTCGTGCCGGTGGTCCCGGCGAATGGCATCCGCTCTATCAGGACATCGAGGGCTACACGCACGAGCCGGGCGTGCGCAACGTGCTGCGCGTCAAGCGCTTCGCAATCAAGAATCCGCCCGCCGACGGACCCTCGCAGGCCTATGTGCTCGACATGGTGGTCGAGTCGGAGATCGTGAAACCCTGATGCGTGATGGCGCGGGAAGTGCCCCGTCTTCGATCGAGGCCGTCTTGTTTAAACCTTAGACGGCCCTGCCGCATCCAAAACCGCTTTCCGATCCGGCAAGGATAGCGATGTCCAAGATGCGATGGAGAATGGCGGCGCTGCTGGTCGCCGTGATGGCCGCGTCGACCGCGGTTCGTGCGGCACCTGCCACGGATCTGGTGATTTCCTCGGACATCGACCGGTTCTGGCAGGCTTACGACCAGGTCAGGGCGGAGCACGACCCGGCCCGCCAGCGCGAGTTGCTGCAGAAAGCATTTCTCGATCCGGGCACGGCCGGCCTCAAGGCGTTCATGCAAGCCAAGGGCTACGACGCGGACTGCTATCTTCACGCCATCCGCAGCTACCCGAAGTTCTGGGCCTCGATGCGAAGTCGCACCATCGCGTTGAAACAGCGCGGCGCGGAATTCGAGCCGCAGATTGCCCGCTTCCGTGCCTTGTATCCGGCGCTGCGCCCGGCGGAAATCTATTTCACGATCGGCTGCCTGCGTTCCAGCGGAACGACGCTCGACGACAAAGTGCTGATCGGTGCGGAGCTGGCCGCGGGCGACGAAACCGCCGATGTTTCCGAACTGCCGGAAAAGCTGCGCCAGCGCTTGAGCGTGTATTTTCGCAACCGCCCCGCGCAGCAGCTCGTGCTGCTGAACGTGCACGAATACGTGCACACCCAGGAGCGCGGCCCGGGCAAGAGCCTGCTGGCCCAGGCTATGTACGAAGGCGCGGCGGATTTCGTCGCCGAACAAGTGACCGGGCGTACTCCGCCTCTGCCGTACATGGAATACGGTCGCGAACACGAAGCCGCATTGAAGCGGGACTTCCAGGCCGAAATGGATGATCCTTCATGGGCGGGGTGGCTCTACAACGCTCCGTCCAACCGGTACGGCGTTGGCGATCTTGGCTACTACGTCGGATACGCCATCATGCGCGAATACCACGCGAAGGCGAGCGACAAGGCAAAGGCGTTGCGCGAGATCATCGAACTCGACTATCGCGACCAGGCTGCGGTACGGCAGTTCGCGAAAGCTTCGGGATTCTTCGAGCGATAGGGAAACTCTGAGCAAGTCCCCGTTCGTGCCGAGCCTGTCGAAGCACGATCTTAAGGGCTCTTAAGCTAAAGGGCTTTTCGAGTCTCCGTTCGACAAGCTCAGCACGAACGGAGCACCTATTCAGAGCATCCTAGAGCATTTTCTTTTGCCGCGCTTGCGTCTTGCCGGCGACGCAACAGTTCTCCCCTCTCGCTTGCGCGAGAGGAGCGCTCATATTTTTGCTGCGCGCTCTTCCGGGGAACTTCAGCCCGGAGGTTCTTGCCGACCGCAGCGACGAGCTACGATTTCAGCGTCGCCTTGAGCTTCGCCGCGGCCTCGGGAAACCACGGGCCGTTCGCCTGCAGCGCGTCGGCGACGACTTTCTCCGCATCGGCGCGGCGGTCGAGTGCGATCAGTGCCTTCGCGCGCAGCCCGGCGACGGTGAGGCGGTTGACCCCGAACGCCTTCTCCGACGCCTTTTCGAGATAGGGCAGCGCCTCGGCAGCCTTGCCGCGTTCGAGCAGGCTGCGCCCATAGCGGTAGGGATAGACGTAGTCGTCGGGATAAGCGGCGATCAGTTTCGGCATCAAGGCATCGACGTCGTCGATGCGCTTCGCGCGGACCAGGTACACGCGCAGATTGTCGGCCGCGTTACGGTCGCGCTTGAGGTCGATGTGCGCAACTCCGCCGAGCGCGTCCTGCGCGGCGCCGATGCCGCGTTCGAGCACGGCTTTTTCCGCGGCGCCGTCGCCGATCGCCTTGTCGAGATCGGCCGCGGCGAACACGGCGCTGCGCTGATCGGCGCAGGCGGGCGCGGCAACGAAGACCTGTTCATCGAGCAGCGCGGTGAGGGCGGGGCGTTGCGCGGAAAGCAAAGATTTTCGCTCCGCTTGGGGCAGTTTTTCGCTGCACGAGTTCAGCGTATCGACGACGTAGTAACGATCGCAGCCGGGCTCGCCCGCGAGCACGCGTTGCGCGGCGGTGATGCACTGGGCCGCATTCTTCTCCTTGGCGGCTTTTTCCATTTGCAGGCGCGCGATCCAGGTCGCCGACTGCGAGCTGCTCTCGGCCGTTTTGCGCCGCGCGGCAGGCAGGCCGGCATACCAGGCCAGGCCGTCGTCGACCCGGCCGCGCGCATAGTAGCTCGACAGCGCATCGGCGAGCGCGGCGTTGGAGCCCTTCGCCGCCTGCGTCTTGAGCGCATCGAGGGCATCGCCGCCGCCGAGAATGCGATCGAGCGCGGGATAGAACTTCTCGCGCGGTTGTTCGGCGAGGATGCGGCCCTGTTCGACGCCGTCGGCGTTGAGCACGACATAGCTCGGCAGCGCCTTGACGCCGAGCTTTTCCATCCACGCCGCGCCGTCGGGCGAGTCGGCGTCGGTTTCGACGAAGACGAACCGTTTCCCGGCCGTGTCCCATTCCTTGCCGGTCAGAACGTGCGAGGCCATGAAGTAGCACGAATAGCACCATTGCGCCTGGAAATCGATCAACACCGGCAGGTGCTGCTCTTTCGCGAGCATGAGCGCCGCGTCGATCGTCGGCGGGCTTTCGACGGACCGGGCGAGGCCGGACATCGCGAGCAGACCCGACAATGCGAGGCATGAGGCGGTCGAGAGTTTCATGCGGGGACTCCGGCAACGGGGTAGCGGGCGATTGTAAAGCGAGGGGCGACGGACGAAACGGGCTGTCGGCGCTTTCCTACATGACGCCGGGTTGTTTGCACATGGCCGTTCGAGAGTGTACGGCGGAGCATGCCCTGCGGGATGGGGAGGCTTGAACATGATCGATCTGTTTCGCGAACCGAGGCTGTTGCGCCGCCACGCCTGGCTGGTCCTGCTCCTGCTGGCCGGCCAAGCGGCCGGGGCACGTGCGGCTTCGATGTACCAATGCGTCGATGGGCGGGGTGCGGTGAGTTTCCAGGATCGGCCGTGCGCCGCCTCCGCGGACCAATCGACGATCGTGCCGGCGCCCGCGCCGGCCGCGTCGGCATCGCCCGAATACGCGACCGGGCGCGGATCGGCGGCGCACGGCGTTCGCCGTCCGCCGCGTGCCAATGCGCCGCGGCGCGGCGAATCGACGGCGACTTCCTACGAATGCCGTGCCGCCGACGGCCAGGTGTTCTATCGCCACAGCGCCTGTCCGCGCGCGGTCGCCGCAGTCGACCAGGAATCGACCCGGCATCCCGGCCGCACGAACGAAGCGAAGGCCAAGCCCAAGTCGGTCGCCGTCACCGCCACGCGCATTACCCGCGAGGAGGCGTGCTACGAGCTGCGCAGGGCCGGCGCCGCGAGCCGCCGCGGGCGCAGCCACGATCAGGACGTATCGACTTACGACAAGAATCTCGGCCGCGATCCCTGCCGTTGAGCCCGAGCGCGAAAGAAAAACGCGCAGGCCCCGGTCGAAGGTGTAAGCTGCCGTCCGCAGCGCATCGACCGATAGGGGGCTCCGATGATTCGCAACAGCAGGCTGATGGCCGCAATCCTGATTTGCATCGCGCCGCTGGGCGGCTTCGCCGCGTCGGCGCAACGTATCGAGACGATCACCGCGCAAGTCCATGCGGACATGGCGCGCGCGTCGGACCGGCTGCCGAGCGCGCGTTCGCATTTCCAGCACGTGATCAACTGCCTGGTCGACCCGGACAACAAATTGTTCGATGCGCGCGCGGACAATCCCTGTGCCGGCATGGGCTCGGGCGGCGGTGCCCTGCACGACGAGGTGCAGACGCCGGCGCAGAGGCAGCAACTGCAGCACGCGCTCGACATCGCCACGCGCGGTCTGCATAGCGGTTCGCTGGAGACGGCGCGGGTCTACGCGGAGTGGCTGTCCGAAGTACTGAAGCGCGACGCCGCGTGAGCGCCGTGTCGGTGCGCTGATTCGGCACGCGCCGGCAAATCGGGTATCGTTGCGGCTCGTCCAGCAACGAGATCCACCATGCCGCTGCGGCCGTTTCCGCTGATCGTTCCACTGAGCGCGCTTGCGCTCGCCGCCTGTTCTTCTGGTTCGAATCCGCCGAGCGCTTCCGCGCCCGCGCCCGCGTCGACCGAGGATGCCGCTGCCGCCGCCAAGGCCGCTGCGGCGGCGCAGGCCGAGAAGAGCCTCAAGCTCTACAATCAGATGCGTACGAGCGGCAGCCTCGACATCGCCGCCCAGGTCGGCGCCGAGGCCGTCGCGAAGTACCCCGACACAGCCGCCGCGGCGACGATCAAGGAAACGCTTGCGGACGTCACCGCGAAGGCGGAAGAGGAAACCGAGACGCGCCGCCTGGCGCGCCTTTGGGGATACACGGTGACGCCGGTCAAGGGCGGCACGCAGTACGCGGGGTCGATCGAGAACGTGCCGCCGCTGTCGCCGCCCGGCGCGAGCGGCAAGGACGCCAAGCGCGTGCATCTGATCCTGCGCCAGCATCCGGAGTGGGGGCAGACGGTGTACCTGATCCTCGACAACGAGAAGTTCAACTGCAAGTCCGGCTGCAAGACGCTGCCCGTCAGCTTCGACGGCGAGGCGGCGAAGCCGTGGAAGGCGACGATACCGCCGACCGGCGAACCCGCGCTGTTCATCGACGACGACAAGGCGTTCATCGCGCGCGTGCTGAAGACGAAGAAAGTCGCGGTCGACGTGGTGCTGGAAGGCGAGGGCAAGAAGACGCTCGTGTTCGAAACCGGCGGCCTCGACATGTCGCACCTGCCGAACACGACGAAGAAGAAGACGCCGTGACGCGCAAGATCGGCGCGGTCAGCGTCGTCGTGCGCGACTACGACGAGGCAATCGCCTGGTATCGGCGCTGCCTGAATTTCGACCTGATCGCCGATACCGATCTCGGCGGCGGCAAGCGCTGGGTGCTCGTCGCGCCTGCGCACGATGCGGCGACGCCGCTGCTGCTGGCTCAGGCCTCGGCGCCGGAGCAGGCCGCTCGCATCGGCGACCAGACCGGCGGCCGCGTATTCCTGTTCCTGCACACCGACGACTTCGCGCGCGACCACGCGCGCATGACCGCGCAGGGCGTGAAGTTTCACGAAGCGCCGCGGTACGAGGCCTACGGCACGGTCGCCGTGTTCGAGGATCTGTACGGCAACAAGTGGGATCTGCTGCAGATGAAGTGACGTCGCCACCGCTTTGTCGACATCGCTCCAGCGAAGAAGGAATTTCAACGGCAAAGAGCCGGTCCTGCGGCTTTCTTCCCTCAATGCATTTTGCACGCGGGCAAGATCGAGAACCGGATGATCCGCCCTTCGGGGTTGAAAGTCGCACTCCCGCGGCAATGGCGAACGGAAGGCGCATCGGTGCCGCGCCTCGACCCGGCGCCGGCGAAGAATCCGCGCGCAAGATTTCACTGCGCAAGAAATATTCGCGCCAGCCGGTCTATCGTCCTTGCCTTTCCTCCGGAGATTGTCATGAAACTGCGTATAGCCGCCCTTCTCGCCGCCGTTGCGATCACGTTCCAGATTCACGCACAGGAAGCCGTCCCGGCCGTCGGTTCCGCCGCGCCGTCGTTCAAGCTGCAGGACCAGAAAGGCGATTGGCGCACGCTCGACCAGTACCGCGGCAAGTGGGTCGTGCTGTATTTCTATCCGAAGGACGGCACGCCGGGCTGCACGACCGAGGTCTGTACGTTCCGCGACGACGTGCTCAAGCTGCACAAGGCGGGCGCCGAAGTGCTCGGCGTCAGTCTCGACGACACCAAGTCGCATGCGGCCTTCGCCGAGAAGTATCACGTGCCGTTCCCGCTGCTGTCGGACAATACGCAGGCTATCGCCAAGGCCTACGGCGTTCTGACTTACAGCGAGAAGATGAAGATGAGTTACGCCAAGCGCGAAACCTTCCTGATCGATCCGGCCGGCAAGGTTGCCAAGCACTATGTCGACGTCGATCCGAAGGCGAACTCCGGCCAAGTGCTGGCCGATCTCGCGGCGCTGAAGAAAGACGCTTGATGCGCCTGTCGAGATGCGGAAACCGCGCAAGCCCTATCAACGCGGTTTCCGCATCGTTGTCTTAGGTGGTTCGGGTGATGCGTACGGCGATCAGGCGGCGTGCTGCCGCTTCATCGAGCCCTTGAGCGTCTGCTCGAAGACCGAGCATTCCTGTTCGGCCTTGTCTCTCTGCCAGCCGTAGCGTTCCTGCAGCTTATCGACGAGATAGCGGTGATTGCCGGTCGGCGGTGCGAGATCGGCGGCGGTAAGCTTGCTCCAATTCTGCTGCATGGGACCTCTGATCCGCGTCCAGTTGTCTTGGATGATGTCTTGATTCACGATGTTTCTCCGCTGGAGGTGGGGCGCCGACGCCCTCTGACCACATCGGCGCCGTGCCATCGTACGCAGCGGAAGTGAAGGGCCGATTAGATCGGCGTTAATGCGAAGTTATCGGCGCGGCGTGTTTCTCTGGGGTTCAGTCACATGACTGGATCCGTCTTCAGAAAATATACTTGTATAAGACGCGAATTCATGCCGGTGTCCGAATCGCACAAAGTCGCCAGCTTTCCGCCCCAGGTCGCCGCGGACTGCCGCCTGCTCGTGCTCGGCACCGTGCCGTCGAAACGCTCGCTCGAACTGCGCCAGTCTTACGGCCACGCGCAGAATCTGTTCTGGACCTTCATGGGCGAGCTGTTCGGCGCGGGGCGCGACCTGCCTTATGCCGAGCGCATCGCGCGCCTGCACGCGCGCGGGATCGGCATCTGGGACGTTTACGAACAGGTCGAGAGGCCCGGCAGTCTCGACAGCAGCATCGTCAGGGCGAGCGAAGTGCCGAACGCGATACCGCGTCTGCTCGATCGCTACCCGACGATCCGCGCAGTCGCGCTCAACGGCGGCAAGGCGGCCGAGGGTTTCCGCCGGCATATCGAACCGGGCTTGGGCGCCGCGCGACGCGAACGGCTCGACGTGCTGACCTTGCCGTCGACCAGCCCGGCAAACGCTTCGATTTCGCGCGCGTCCAAGTTCGAACAGTGGAGCGTCCTGCTGCGCTACGCGAAGCAGCCTTGAGCGCCGTTGGGAAATCCGAACGGCGCCTGCGCGACACTGTCCGCAAAGCGCGGTTCGGCCCGTCGATTCGCCTGCGCTTGCATCATCGTGTCATCGACGCTGCGTAAATTCGATCCTTTCACCCAAGGCAAAAGGTCATTCCATGCGCGTATTCCCGGCAAGTCTTTTTTGTGCGGCAGGTCTCGTTGCGGCCGCCATCCCCGCGCACGCGGCACCTCCGGCGGCCGGTGCCGCGCCGGCCTATTCGGTCGTCAAGCAGTACGACGTCGGCGGGCCGGGCGGCTGGGACTATCTGCTCGCCGATCCCGAGTCCGGGCATCTGTTCGTCAGCCGTTTCGACCGTGCGCTCGTGGTCAACATGGCCGACGGGTCGCTCGCGGCGACGATTCCCGGCACGGACGGCATCCATGGCTTCGCTTTGGCGCACGATCTCGGCCGCGGCTACACGAGCAACGGCCGCGCCGACAGTCTGACCGTGTTCGATCTCGCCACGCTCAAGCCGATGGGCACGATCGCGGTGGGCGGGCACAACCCCGACGCGGTCCTTTACGACAAGGCGAGCAAGCATTTGTTCGTGTTCAACGGGCGCAGCAAGGACGTCAGCGTGATCGATCCGAAGACCGAGAAGGTCGTCGCCACGATTCCGGTCGGCGGCAAGCCCGAGTTCGCGGTGAGCGACGACAAGGGGCACGTCTACTTCAACATCGAGGATACGAGCGAACTGGCGCAGATCGATTCGCTCAAGTCGAAGCTGGCGAGCAAATGGAAGCTCCAGGACTGCGAGGACCCGTCCGGTCTCGCCTTCGACGAAGCGCACCATCGCTTGTTCTCGGTTTGCCAGAACGAACGCATGGTCGTCACCGACAGCGCATCCGGGAAATTCGTCGCGAACGTGACGATCGGCAAGGGACCCGATGCCGCCGCGTACGACGCGCAGCGCGGTCTCGTGTTCAGTTCCAACGGGGAGGACGGCACGCTGACCGTGGTGAAGCAGGTCGACGCCGACCGCTACACGGTGGCGGCGAACGTGCCGACGCAGCGGAGTGCGCGCACGCTCGCGCTCGATCCCGACAGTCACCTCGTCTATCTGGTCGCGGCGAAATTCGGGCCGAAGCCGGAGCCGACCAAGGAGCAGCCGCATCCGCGCGCGCCGGTGCTCGACGGCAGCTTCAAGGTGCTCGTCGTCGGCGCCGACCCAGGCGCTGGCAAGTCTTAACGCGGCGCGGCCTACATTGCGCCGATCTGACACAGGGGGACGTTCATGCAAGCGAAGATCACGGGCACGACCATGCCGGTGCTGGAGATCGGGCTCGAAGGCAACGACAAGATCGTCGCCGAGCCCGGCGAGTTTTCCTGGATGACCGATGCGGTGCAGATGCGCACGACGGCGTTCACCGCCGGCGCGAAAGGCATCTGGGGCGCGCTCGGCCGCGCGTTTTCCGGCGGCGGATTGTTCATGACCGAGTATTCGGTGTCGGGAACGCCCGGTGTGATCGCGTTCGCGGCGAAAGTGCCCGGGACGATCGAGCAGGTCGAATTGCGCGCGGGCGAGTCGTATCTGATCCATCGCCATGGCTTTCTCTGCGCGACCGAGGGCGCGACCTTGGCGACCGGCTTCCAGCGTTCGCTCGGCGCGGGCATTTTCGGCGGCAACGGCTTCGTCATGCAGAAGTTGACCGGCCCTTGCACGGCCTGGGTCGAACTCGGCGGCGAAGCGGTCGTCTACGATCTTGCTCCGGGCGAAACACTGAAGGTCCATCCCGGCCATGTCGGCATGATCGCCGGCACGGTCGGTTTCGACGTGACCCTGATGCGCGGCTTCGCCAACGCGGTGTTCGGCGGCGACGGCCTGTTCATCGCAAGGCTGACGGGCCCCGGCAAAGTCTGGCTGCAAACGCTGACCGTGCCGAATCTCGCGCATGCTCTGCAGCCCTACATCGCTACCGGCGAAACCGTGGAGAACGTGGAGACCGGCATCGCAGGCGGCATCGCCGGTGCGGTGCTGCGCGGGATGTTCAAGAACTGAAGCAAGCCTCGTGGCGACGATTCGATTGTTTCGAAAGCGTTGCGAGCATCAGGGCGCCTCGTTCGTTGTTCGCGTTGCTTCGGTAGCGAGCCTATTGGTCGGGGCGACAATCGCCGGTGCCGAGCCGGCCGGCATCAGCGGCGATGTTCGTGATGAAGCGGAAAATCCGGTCAACGGTGCCACGGTCGTTTTGATCGACGACAACTGCGCCGGCGGCGGCGGAACCGTGGACGAGATGAAATCGAAAAATCGGATTTGCAGTGAGACCACATCAACGGCATGGGACGGAAAATTTTCGTTCGCGCCGGGAGCGGGTTTCAATCCGTACACAATAGTAGTCAGCGATCAAGCCCACGAGATTTGGCGGTCGCGGCTCACGGAGGAAATGGACCGCCAGCATGTTCGGGTGACATTGCGTTCCGGCGAAACAAAACTGAAAACGGTCGAGACAGCCGGCGTTTCCCAGCTCGCCCGAGATTCGGACGAATTGAAAGCCGCTTCCGAACTGCCCCTGTGCGCGGACGATCGTGTCGGCAGCGGGAAGACGAGCTATCGGTTTGTTTGGTGGCGTGCGTTTTCTCCTTTTGTCGTGGTCGAGATCGATATGGGCACCGAGGCCGGGCAACCGATTTCCTTGCGCTACAAAGAGTGGGACGGCCACAAACGGAAACTGATCAAGTCGGTCACTCGTTCGGTAAGCGACGACGTGAGAAAAAAATGGGAGGCTGTCAAACAAAGGGATCGAAAAGACCCGCAATTGGCATCCGACGTGTCGAGCGGCTACTTCGAGAAAGAAGCCGCCAACGAACTGCGCTCCATCCGCGACCGGCAATTTGCGGAGGTTTGGGACCTTCCGTATCTTCACGAAGCGGAAAATTTGATCATGCTCGATGGCTCGAGCTGGCTCATCGAAGCCATCAGGGACCGCCATTGCCATGTCGTCGAGCGACGGTCTCCGTCAAAGGAAAACGCCGTACGCAGACTCGCGGAAAATATGCTGCGGCTATCGATGCAGCCGTTCGACTATTTTGCGGTTTACTGAAATCCCGAAGCCGCCAAGCGGAAGTGGGTAATTGACGGACGCATCGCGAGCGCAAAAGGGCTTCAGCGGCGTAAGCTCCTCGGGGCAGGCCTCGGCACGACCTGCTGTGCCCGGTGCAGAACACTTACCTCGATCTTCGACAGAGCATCGTCGCGCGGCAACGACGGCACATTGCTCATATCAAGCTGATGTCTCAGGGCGGGCCCGGACAAACTTTGCGTGCCCTAATGTGCCGCTTCGCGTCGACGCCGCGAAGGCCGGGCGGAGAATTCCTCGTGCACAACTGCCGAACATGCATGCACCATCGGCGGGCATGCGAGGACGATTCTGCGAAAAATCTCCGATGAAATAAAACATCCATGTTGATTGCGTAGATTCCCGGTCGCTGCGATCGACTGGGGAGTTTGGTCGTGGGCATCCTCTCAGCCCTTGGACCTTCCTCATGTCGTCGAATATTTACCGCGGTTTCGCGGCGGGCACGCTTGCCCTGTGGCTCATTCCTTCTTCCGTCTTCGCCGCCGACTTGGCCGGTCACGTCGACGGCTCGCGCGAAAAGCGCGCTGTCTCGGGACTCACGGTGCGTCTTCGCGAAACCGGAGCGACGACGACGACCGACGACAACGGCAACTACGCGTTCAGCGGCCTGACCGCCGGCGCCTATACGGTCGAGGTGCTCGCCGACGGCAAGGTCTCCGCGACGCAGAGGGTGGTGGTGAACAACGGCGTCGCCCGTGCCGACCTGCATGTCGAGCAGAACGCGGCGATGCTCGACAGCGTGCAGGTGCTCGCCCAGCGCACGACCACGACGATCGCGCGCGCGGCGCAGGAAGACGCGCCGAACCTCGTCAACCTGACCACCGCGGCCGAGATCCGCAAGCTGCCGGACGTGAACGCGGCCGAGGCGGTGCGGCGCGTGCCGGGCATTTCGCTCGAGACCGACACCGGGGAGGGCCGCTTCATCAACATCCGCGGTCTCGACGCCGATCTCAACAGCACGACGTTCGGCGGCCTGCGCCTGCCGCCGTCGAACAACGCCTCGCCGTTCGGCGGCGGCCGTGCGGTCGCGATGGACGCGATTCCGGCCGGCTTCATCGGCGCGCTGACCGTCACCAAGACCAATATCCCCGAGCAGGATGCGGAAGCGCTCGGCGGCACGATCGAGATCACGCCGAAGACGGCGCCGCGCGACGCCGCCGCCTTCGCCGAGGGACACATCGGCACCGGGCGCGAGGACGAACGCGGCACCGGCATCACCGACTTCTCGGCCACCGTAGGCGGCCGCTTCGGTTTCGGCAGCCACGACGACAAGGCGATTCCGGCTTACTCCGACCGGCCGTTTTCGGTCGTCGCGACCGTCGCCTACTACGAAAACAAGCGCAGCATCGACGACATCGAGGCGGGCTACGTCGACAATCAGCCGACGGTGCCGGACAAGGCCTTCGCCGCATTCGAACAGCGCTACTACCTGTATCACCGCAAGCGCCACGGCTACGGCCTCGATCTCGGCTATCAGCCCGATGCGGACAACCAATACTACATCCGCGGTTTCGATGCGGGCTATACCGAGACGGTGAACCGCCAGCGCTTGATCTACAACTTCGACGGCGCGCCGACGGTCGACCCGGCCAATCGCAACGGTCTGATCGATACGACTTCCGCCGGCGGCTTCGACAAGACCTTGCGCGACGAGAAGGAGCACATCGACAACAAGGTTTTTGCGATGGGCGGCAAGAACAAGATTGGTGACAACACGCTCGACTACCGTTTCGGCTACACGCGCGGCTCGTTCAAAAAACCCTACGACTACAACTCGGATTTCAACTACGCGGCGCCGAACGGCGTCGTCACCTACGACAACTCGACCAATCCGAATTTCCCGCGCTTTTCGACCGCCGGAGCGACGCCGCTCGATCCGAGCGGGTATTCGCTCGCATCGATCTCGAACGGCACCCAGGACATCCGCGATCACGAGTCCTCGTTCAACGTGAACTACAAGATTCCGACCCAGCTCTCCAGCTATGCGGACGAGAATTTCAAGTTCGGCCTCAACGTGCGCCTGCGCGACCGCACGGCGTCGGGCACGCGGAATTCCTACGCCGACATTCCGTCGCTCTCGCTCGCGAATGCGGCGTACGGGCCGGACGTCACGTTCTACGACGGGCACTATCAGAACGGGCCGCAGATCGACGAGAACGTCATCCGCAGGCTGCTGCAAAGCTTGCAGCCGGTGGTGTCGACCGACAACAAGGTCAACGGCTTGCTGCAGTACGCGAAGGACAAGGAAAACGTCTACGCCGGCTACGCGCAATACCAGTTCGGCTTCGACCGGCTGAGCTTCATTGCCGGCGTGCGTGCCGAGAGCACACATGCGAAATACGGCGCGAACGGCGTATCGACCTCGCAGGACTCCAACGGCGATACGGTCATCAATGCCGTCGTGCCGGTGACCTCGTCGACGAGTTATCTGAATCTGTTTCCGAGCGTGCAGGCGCGCTACGAAATCCGCGACGATCTGATCGTGCGCGCTTCGTTCTCCTCCACGATCGCGCGCCCCGGCTTCAATCAGGTCAGCGCTTCGCTGCAGGTCGATCCGGCCGCCGACCTCGTCGTGCAGGGCAATCCGCAGCTCAAGCCGACGACTGCGCAGAGCTACGACTTGTCGATCGAGGGCTATCTGAACGACGGCGGCATCGCTTCGTTCGGCATTTTCGACAAGGAGCTGAGCAACTACATCGTCAACATCGAAACGACGAAGACGTTCCCGAACAACGGTCTTTTTGCCGGCTTCCTCGGCGCCGCGCACGTCTTCACGTTTGCGAACGTGCCGAACGCGCGTGCGCTCGGATTCGAAGCAAACTACGAGCAGCGCTTCAAGCAACTGCCGGGGTGGCTCGACGGCTTCGGCCTCGGCTTCAACTGGACTTGGGTGGACTCGAACTTCGAAATCCGTCCGGGCGAGAACCATGCCCTGCCGTCGACCTCGAAGAATACGGTCAACGCGACCGCGTTCTACGAGCGCGACGGCCTCGCCCTGCGTCTGGGCTACTACTACATCTCGCGCAACCTGTTCGGCATCGGCGGCTCGGCGGCGACGGACGTCTATTCCGAGCCGCGCACGTCGGTCGACTTCGGCAGCTCGTACAACATCACGAAGAATCTATCGGTGTACTTCAACGCAAAGAACCTCAGCAACACCAAGCTGAAGTTCACCGAAGGCACGTCGAACCGGCCAATCCAGCGCGAGTTCTACGGGCGCACGTATCAGCTCGGCCTGTCGTTCGATTACTGAGGCTGAAAAGAAGCCGGCGCGGCCGCTCGCGAACAACAGCGAACGACCGCGCCGGGCAGGGCAAGCGATTCACACCAGGCGCAGATCCGCGACCTTGGTCTGCGGAAACACCTTGGCGAGCTGCGCGGGCGACAGGCCCCACATGCGCACGTAGAGGCCGGCGAGCAGGTTGCGGTAGTTGTTGAGCACCGGATAGTCACGGTTCTGCAGCAGGGTCGACTGCTGCACCTTGACCTGCTCGCCGGCGATGCGGCCGCCGTCGATGCCGCCGCCGAGCACCCAATAGACCGAACCGTGGCCGTGGTCGGTGCCGTGGTTGCCGTTCTCGCGGAAGGTGCGGCCGAATTCGGAGACGACGACGACGACCGTGTTCTTCCACTCGGGTCCGAGTTCCTGCGCGAACGCTTTCAGACCGTTGCCGAGATTGCCGAGGTTGCTCGCGAGCTGGCCTTGCGCACCGCCTTCGTTGACGTGGGTGTCCCAGCCGCCGATATCGAGGAAGCCGAGCCGGTACTGGTCGCGCATCAGCTTGGCGATGCGCTGCGCTTCGAGGGCGAAGCCCTGCGCGTTGACGGCGCCGCGGTTGGCCTGGTTCATCTCGCTTTCGAACTCTTTGGCGACGTGGGCGCGCAGCTGCAGCCCGTCGTTGACCGCCGCCTGCAGCGAGTTGCCCTGGTACATCGAAGTGAGGATCGCCGCCTGGCGGTCGTCGAACGCCGGCTTGCCGACGTACTTGAGCGAGATGTTCGGAATGTCGCTGGCGCCGCGGAAAGTCAGCGGCAGGGCATCGGTGAACGCGATCGGCGGGGCCTTGCCGTTGAGCATGCCCGACAGCCGCGCCATGAAGCCCGAATTGAAATCGCCGTGCACCTGCGTCGGCTCGCCGCGCTCGATGTTGTCCTGCGTTTCGAAGTGGCTGCGCGAGAGATCGTCGGTGCCCGCGAACGGCACGAAGGCGACCTGCCTGCTCTTGTACAGATCGCCGACCGAATCGCGCAGCGCGGGGGCGAGCGCCCAGTCGCCGTCCAGCGCGAGTGCCCCCGTGTCCATCTTCGGGTCGGGCCGCGGCACGGCGATGTTCGGCCGCGACTGGTAGTAGAAATCGCTCGAATACGGCACGAGCATGTTCGCGCAGTCGTAGCCGCCGCGCAGGAAGACGAGGAGAAAGCGCGGCGACGAAGCGGGCGCGGCGAAGACACGGCCTGCGGCGGTCACTGCCGGCAGGGCGGCGAGACCGGCGGAGAGGTGGAGGAAGTGACGGCGGTTCATGGCGAATACCTCGGAGAGTCGTCGTTCCCGCTCGCTGTTGGCGGGAACGATGGGCAAAAGCATCAACGGGAATTGAACTCCGGCGACGACAGCAGGAACGCGTTCCATTCCTGCTGCGAAGCCGATTTGTCGAGTGCGGCGAGCGTGGTCTTCGACAAGTAGGGCTGGATGCCGTCGTAGTACAGCTTCGACGAGAGCTGCGGGAAGCCGATGTCCGCGCTCTTCGTGCCGTCGGCGGCATCGAACAGGCCGGCATTGCCGTTGCCGATGATGCGGGCGATTTCGAAGCGCCGGCTCATCTGGCCGGAGCTGGCCCAGGCGTTCTCGGTCAGCGCGTAACCGTCCGGCGTGGTGTGGCCGAACATCGCCTGGCCCTGGTTGTTGAGCCAGGTGACGATCGGATGCATGTTGGTGATCGTCTTGCCGTCGTAGGCCAGGCGCACGCTCGACACGACGTAGTGCATCGGGTCCTTGAACTTCTTGCCGAGCGAGGCGGCGAATTCGTCGGATTCGAACATCGTGCGCAACACCTCGGCGATGTCGCCGTCGCTGCGCTGGAACGTGTGCGCCATCTTCTCGACGAGCTTCGGCGGCGGCTCGTCGGCGACGAAATAGGTCGCGAGCTTGCGCGAAATGAACTGCGCGCAGGCCGGTTGCTTAACGAGCAGGTCGACGGCGCGCTGTATCTCATCGAAACCGCCGCCCTTGATCTTCTGCCCGAGCAGGATGCGGTCGCCGAAGTCGTGGCGCTCCGGGTTGAACGTGAACAGGCCTTCGCGCACCAGATAGCGGCGCAGGGCCGGGCGCACTTTCGGATCGTCGTGGTTCGGGTCGATGCCGACGCCGGTGAGGATCTTCGCCAGCTCCTGCACGTCGCCCTGGGTATAGCCGGCGTCGACGCCGAGCGTGTGCAGTTCCATCAGCTCGCGCGCGTAGTTTTCGTTGATATGGTTGGCTGCGTTCTGCGCGTTGTCGAGGTACTGCAGCATCGCCGGCGACTTCAACGTCGCCATGACCAGATCGCGGAAGCGGCCGAGCGCATACGGCCGGATCGACTGATCGGCGTAGTCGCCGGCAAGGAACTTCACGTAGCCCTTCTGCGAGAACACGCTGAAATGGTTGAGCCAGAACCAGACGAGCTGTTCCTTGAGCTGGTCGGGCGAGTAGATCGCGCGCAGCAGTTCGCGTCGCGTCGCCTCGTAGGCCATCTTGTTGCCCATGTCGTTGCGATCCTTGCGCGCGGTCTTCTTCATCTCCTCGTCACCGAGCGCGTTGATGCGCTTCTGCTCGGCGATCTCGTCGACGACGAGCTTGGCGGCCGGCTGGTGGGCGATGTCGAGGTTGTCGAGCTGCGCCTGCACCGGCGCGGGCAGTTTGTCGTTCTTGCCGGCGAGTTGTTCGTCGAGAAAGCGCCGCCGGCCGAGTTCGCGGAAGCGCGCGACCGTCGCGCTGTCCAGACCGTAGGTGACGCGGTCGAGCCAGAGCGCGTCTTCGCGGCTCAGCGTCGCCGGGGCGCCGGCGGCCTGCGCGGCGCCGGCGGCCACGGCGAGCAGCGCGGCAGGAAGAAGGAGGCGTGATCGTTTCATACCCGTGTGATCGGAGGTGACGTGGTACCGCCATTTAACGGACGAGATGCCGATCGGATGACATGGCCGGCGGCGGCATTCCGCCGTTTGGCTTGGCTTCAGCGTCCGCTGTCAACGCCTCGCGACGACGCCCGTTTTGCCGATCCGCGCGCACCTTCGTGCGCCCAATTCGACACGGGAGAATCCACATGCAACGCAAGCTCATCGCAACGACCGTCGCCGCCGTACTCTTTTCGTTCGGCGCGCATGCGCAGAACGCCGCGACCGAAACCGCGCGCGACACCGACCAGCAGAAGCGCATCGAGCAGGGCCTGCAGTCCGGCCAGCTTTCGACCAGGGAGGCCGCCGGACTGGAACGCCAGCAGCAACGGATCGACGCCGCCGAGGCGCGCGACATGAAGCACGGCCCGCTGACGGCCGCGGAAAAAGCGCAGATCCAGCGCGAGCAGAACCATGCCAGCGCCGATATCTACAAGGACAAACACAACGGCGTGACCGGCAATCCGAATTCCGCTTCCTCGCAGCGCATGCAGGCCGACGTGCAGCGCAACGTCAACCAGCAGGCGCGCATCAACCAGGGCGTTCGTTCCGGCCAGCTGACCAACAAAGAGGCCGGTTCGCTCGAACGCGGCCAGGCGCACGTGGACCGCGCCGAGGCCAACGCCGGCGCCGACGGCCATGTGGGCGCCGGCGAGCAGGCGCGAATCCAGGGCAAGGAAAACCGCCAGAGCGCACGCATCTACGACAAGAAGCACAACGACAAGGTGCGCAATCCGTAGTCCGCGAAGCCTCGAGGCTCGTCCCGAATCGATCCGGGACGAGCCCGCGTTTCGTCAAGCCGTCACATTGGCGTCGATAATCGTCGGATTCTTTCCGGGGAAAACGACGATGAAAATGCCGAGCAGCCGCGCGCTGGTTCCGCTTTGTGCCGCTTTCTGTGCCGTTCTCGGCGCCTGTGCGGCGCCGTCCGCGGCGATCAGGTCCGCGGGTTCCGCGCATCCGATCGAGGTCGCGACGGTGAAGCATCCCGAGGGCGAGACGCCGGCCTGGTGGTTTCGCGCCGGCGCGGCAGCCGCGGCGGCGAACCGCGCCGACCTGCCCGCGGCGAAATCGAAGGCGAAGAACGTCATCGTCTTTCTCGGCGACGGCATGAGCACGGCCACGATCGCCGCGGCGCGCATCCTCGAGGGCCAGCGCAAGGGTGCCTCGGGCGAGGAGAACCGCCTGAGCTTCGAGACGTTTCCGTACACGGCGCTGTCGCGCACCTACACGACGGATTTCCAGACCCCCGATTCGGCGGGCACGATGACCGCGATCATGACCGGCCTGAAAACGCGCTCGGGCGTGATCGGGGTCAACCAGACCGGCAAGCGCGGCGACTGCAAAGCGGCGCAGGGCAACGAAGCCGTGACCGCGCTCGAACTCGCCGCGCGCGCCGGCATGGCGACCGGTGCGGTGACGACGACGCGCATCACCCACGCCACGCCGGCGGCCACCTACGGCCATCTGCCCGAGCGCGATTGGGAATACGACATGGCGATGCCCGATGAAGCGCGCGAGCAGGGCTGCGTCGACTTCGCGCGCCAGCTCGTCGAGTTCCCGTTCGGCGGCGGCCTCAACGTCGCCCTCGGCGGCGGCCGCACCGAATTCATGCCGGCGCCGCAGCCCGATCCGCAATACGACGGACTGATCGGCAAGCGTCTCGACAAGCGCGACTTGATCAAGGAATGGCAGGCCAAGCCGGGCGCGGCCTACGTCTGGAACGCGCAGCAGCTCGCCGCGATCGATATGGCCAGGACCACGCGTCTGCTCGGCCTGTTCAATCCGGAGCACATGCAGTACGAGTACGAACGCACCCAGGTCAAGCCTGCGGTCGAACCGAGCCTGGCCGAGATGACGCGCGCGGCGATCGCGGTGCTGAAGAACAATCCGAATGGTTTCTTTCTGATGGTCGAAGGCGGCCGCATCGACCACGGCCATCACGCCGGCAACGCCTATCGCGC
Organism: uncultured bacterium; assembly: GCA_966424745.1. GTDB lineage: Bacteria > Pseudomonadota > Gammaproteobacteria > Xanthomonadales > Rhodanobacteraceae > Rudaea. Next base: position 9,232 of record CBJLOV010000005.1, on the reverse strand, counting down.
GCTGACCGAGACGGTCGCGTTCTCCGACGCGATCCGCGCGGCCACCGAGATGACCTCTGCGGACGACACGCTGATCCTCGTCACCGCCGATCACTCGCACACGATGACGTTCGCGGGCTACGCGAACCGCGGCAATCCCATCCTCGGCAAGCTGCGCGGATCGAGCGGCGAAGGCGCGCCGTCGAAGGAACTGGCGCGCGACGCGATCGGCCGTTCGATCACCACGCTCGGCTATGCGAACGGCCCCGGCTATGCCGGCGCCAGCGACCGCGAGGCGGAGGGGCCGAAGACTTATCCGCACAACGCCACCGCTTTCTTCCCGGCGAAGAAGGGCCGGCCGGATCTCGACCATATCGATACCGAAGCGCCGGACTACATGCAGGAGGCCGTCGTCCCGCTCGGTGCGGAAACCCACAGCGGCGACGACGTTGCGGTATTCGCGCTCGGCCCGGGCGCGGCCGCGGTGCACGGCTCGCTCGAACAAAACGTGCTGTTCCACATCATGGCGCAGGCGAACGAGCCGATCCGCAAGCAGCTCTGCGCGCTGGGCGGTTGCAATGCCGACGGCGTGCCGGTCGACGTGCCGGCATACAAGAAGCTGCTCGATTCGACGAAGGCCGCGCAGACGAAGTAACGATCCGTGCCTCTCCCGCGCGCGGGAGAGGCCGTGTTTCGGGCGTACGCAGGGACGCGCTCTCCGCGGGTTCCTCATGCGCTGCTTTTCACACGCTGCCTTCGCCTTGTGCGCGGCGGCGGAATCGGTTCATTCCAGCGTTACCTTCTTGCGGTTGTCGTTCGAGTTGCGGTCGACGAGCTTGTTGTAGGGGTCGATGCCGGCCTCGTAGGGTTCTCCGTCGACGGTCAATGTGAGCGTGCTGTCGCCGTCCTTGATCTCGCGCTTCTCCAGATACAGCACTTTCTGGTGCGCCTCCTTGCCGTCGGCCGCCTTGGCGAACACGCCGATGTCGATCGGCAGGTCGATCTTGCCGTCGCTCTCCTTGCCGATGCCGTCGGTGTACTTCTTCTCGGCGTGCAGGTCGAGAGTCAGGTCGTATTTGCCGTCGGGCCGCTTTTTCGCCGCCGCGCGGGTCACGCGGTTGTCGAAGAAAGTGATCTTGTCGAACAGATCGTCGATCAGGCCGGCCCACTTCGGATCGGTGCCGGCGCGCAGGGTGTCGAGGAACTCGTACGACGTCGCGTACGGCGGCTGCTGGAATGCCTTGGCCTTGATGAACGCGGCGAGCGCGGTGTTGAGCGTGTCTTCGCCGATATAGTCCTTGAGCGCATAGAGCACGACCGAGGCCTTGTTGTAGTGGATGTATTGCTGGTTCTCGTTGAGCGCAAGCGGATTTTCCTTGACCCGCTCGGTCGCGCGCATGGCGAGGTAACGGTCGAGCTCGTATTTGAGGAACTTGCGCATCTGACCGGCGCCGTACTCGTGCTCCATGACCATGAGCGCGGAGTATTGGGCGAACGATTCCGACAGCATGGTCGCGCCCTGCACGTTGGCGCCGATCACCTGGTGCGCCCACCACTGGTGTGCGACTTCGTGCGCGGTGACGTAGAACACGTAGTCGACCGCGTCCTTGTCGGACAGATCGGCGATGAAGCCGATCGATTCGGAGTACGGAATCGTGTTGGCGAAGCTCTGCGCGAAGCCCGCGTAGTTCGGGAACTCGAGGATGCGCACCTGGCGGAACTGGTACGGCGAGAAGTTCTTCGTGTAGTAGTCGAGCGATTTCTTCACCGACTCGATCATGCGCCCGACGTTGTAGGCGTGCTGCGGATCGTAGTAGACCTCGATTGCAACGTCGTTCCAGCGGTCCTTCTTCACCGCCCAGCGTGCCGACAACCAGGAGAAGAAGTTGAGAATCTTCGTGTCCGACTTGTACTGGAAATAGCGGCGATCGCGGCCGGCGGCGTCTTTCGCGGTCCATTCGCGCTGCAGATAGCCCGGCGCGAGGGCGGTCTGATCCGGTACGGTCGATACGGTCGTCTCGAAGTCGACCCAGTCGGCGTCGCGGGACAGGTAGGTGTCGCCGCGCGCCTTCATGTCGTCGATCGGCGCCATGCGCGGCAGCTCGGGCAGGCCGTACTTGCGTCTATCGTTGCGGTCGGACAGCTGGGCGCGTTCGCGATAGCCGAATTGCGGCAGCTCGCCGCTGTTGAAGAACGTTCCGTTGTAGACGATCTCCTTCTCGCCGCCGTCGACGGAAAAACCATCCTGGCCGAGCTCGATCTCGAAATCGAAGTCCATCGCGGCGCCCGGCGCCATGGGCGTGGCGAGCTTGTAGATTTCGAGCTCGTAGTCGGCGTTGCGTTTGGCCACGCCGTGCGGTGCGAAATCGAGCTTCTTCACCTTGCCCAGGTGCGCGAAGTGGACGAACAGCTCGTCGATCGGCGCGGCGGTCTTGTTCTCCAGGCGGTAATGCCCGCGCACGACCGCGCGCAATTCGTCGGGATAGATGTCGACGTCGGCCTTGACCGCGGTGATGCGCGGTTGCGCGCGGTCCTTCCATGCGGCGCGATAGGTCTTCTCGTAATTGGCGAGGCGCTCCTTGTTGGCATCCTCGGAGCGATACGTGTTGAGAATATTGGTGTTGTAGAAAATCCATGCGCCGAGCCCGGCGAAGAGGACAAGCAGCGCGGCCACGGCATACTGCGGGCTGCCGCCGCGCAGCCGCGCGAACGCGTGCCGCGCGCGTTCGCCGAAGCTCGCGCCGGTGCCGCGCGGCCAGAACGCCGCGGCGACGACGAGCAGGGTCGCGGCAAGCGCACCCCAGTAGGCGCGGAAGATCAGGCTCGGTGCGAGGAAATGGCCGTAGCCGTTCATGTCCGACAGCGGCAGCGGGGGGCCTTTGCCGAAGTTGTAGAGCGGATGGTTCCAGCCGAGCATCGGCAGGGCGAACTGGGCGACGAGGAAGGCGACGACGAGCAGATAGCCGAAAAACTTGTTCTCGCTGACCGTCTGCAGGAACACGAGCAGCGCCGCGGTCAGTACGAACGGCAGCGCCGTGAGCACGGCGATCTTCGCGTAGAGGCCGAGCTGCAGGTGGGTGTAGCCGTGCGCCAACTGCCAGCCGATGCAGAACACGACGCCGACGATGACGAAGGCCGCGATCACGCCGACGAGAGCGACGAGCTTGGCCGCGAGCGGCACCCAGTTCGGCACCGCGCAGGCGTCGCTGACTTCGGCGACGCGCAGGGTGCGCTCGCGCCAGATCAGTTCGCCTGCGTAGACTGCGAGCACGAGGGTGAGGAACAGTCCCATGCCGCCGGCCAGCACGCGGCTCATGTTCGCGGTGACCGGCAGCACCTTGGTGCCGTACAACTCGCCGCTGAAGCTGAGCACGGTGAACATGACCAGCAGGCCGAGCACGAGCATGACGAGGAACGGCGCACCGGCGAGCACGCTACGCAGGTCGAACCACGTCTGGTGCAGGAACTGGCGCCACTGCGCGCGGGCTGAACTGCGCAGGCGCACGGCGGGCAGTGCGGTCGTGCTGCTCGACGCGGATGCGTCGGCTGCCGCCGGTGCGCCCGCCGCTGTTTTGCGCCGGAACAGGCGCAGGCCTTCGCGGTCGGCGCGGAACAGCCTGAAGGCGCCGAACAGCAGCGCCGCACTGACTGCGAGCCAGAGCGCACGGTTGGCGAGCAGCCAGCCCGACAGCGGCGGCAGGCGCGAATTGTTGTCGTTGGCCGACCAGTAGCGTGTGATCTCGTTGAGCGCATTGCCGCCGAACGGATCGAGCAGGGCGCCGACCCAGCGCGCGTCGAGATTCGCCGTCATGTTCTCCGCGACCGTGTGCAGCACGACGAAAGCGATCGCGCCGAGGTAGGTGTAGAGCATCGAGCGCGTCAGCGTCGCGAAGGCGAACATCAGCGCGGCGATGAACAGCAGATTCGGAATCACCAGGACGACGAACGACCAGAAGTAGGCGGCGACCGGCGTCGGCCCGAGTCGCGCGTGGTCGAGCCATGGCATCATGCTGCCGAGCCAGAGGCCGAGCGCGGCGACGATCATCACGCCGAACGCGGCGATGAAGCCGCCGCCGAAACGGCCGAGCAGGTAGTCGCGCTTCCTGATCGGCGTGGTGAAGAACAGTTCGGCCGTGTTCCACTCGAAGTCGCGCAGCGCGGCGCCGGCGATGAAGATGGTCACGAGCAGGATCGACAGCAGGCTGAAGGCCGCGAGCAGCTTGATCACGACCAGCGGCGCATTGCGGTGCACGTTGCCGATGCCGCCGCCGAAGCTGACGTTGTCGGAGGCCATCGAGCCGAAGGCGATCGCGCCGAACACGAGCGCGACGATCCAGAACAGCGGGCTGCGCAGGATCAGCCTGCGCTCGAACGCGAGGATTTTTCCCAACATGGTTCTCCTTTGCGCTCGTCCCTGATCGCGAGGATCAAAAGGCGGCCGTCCGCGACCGCACTTCTCGACAAAATCTTCTTCTTTCAGGCCGCCTGGGCGACGGGTGCGGCAGCGCGGCGCAGTTCGCCGAAATAGACGTCTTCGAGATTCGGCGGCACGGCGGCGAAGCCGTCGCCGGGGCTCGCGTCGGCGAGCACGTGCACGACCGGCTGGCCGGCGATCAGGCGCGTCGACAGCACGTTCATGCGCTCGCGCACCTGGACGAGCTCGTCTTTCGTCAACGTCTTGCGCCAGATGCGGCCGTCGAGCGAGCGGATCGCTTCGCGCGGCTCGCCGACGAGGCGCAGCTGCCCCTGCGCGATGATCGCCATTCGCGGGCACAGATCGGTCACATCGTCGACGATGTGGGTGGACAGGATCACGACGACTTGCTCGCCGACCTCGGCAAGCAGGTTGAGGAAGCGATTGCGCTCTTCCGGATCGAGTCCAGCGGTCGGCTCGTCGACGATGATCAGGCGCGGTCGGCCGATAAGCGCCTGGGCGATGCCGAAACGCTGGCGCATGCCGCCGGAGAACGTGCCGAGCTTGTAATAGCGTTTCTCCCAGAGGTTGACCTGGCGCAGCAGGGCCTCGACGAGCGCCTTGCGCTCTTTCTTGTCGGTTACGCCCTTGAGTACGGCGAAGTGATCGAGCATCACTTCCGCAGTGACTTTCGGGTAGACGCCGAATTCCTGCGGCAGATAGCCGAGCGTCTGCCGCGCAGCCTGCTTGTCGGCGAGTATGTCGAGGCCGTCGAGATGGATCGTGCCCGAGTCCGGATCCTGCAGGGTCGCGATCGTGCGCATCAGCGTGGATTTGCCCGCTCCGTTCGGTCCGAGCAGGCCGAACATGCCGTTGGGAATGTCGAGCGTGATGTCCCTTAGCGCCTGCACGCCGTTGGCATAGGTTTTCGACAAGTTGCTGACCGTGAGCATGATGTCTCCAGATGAGCGGAATGGCGAACGGGCGAGGGTATCGGGTCGTGCGTGGCGCCGCCAAGGCCGGAAGTCATTGACTTTGCGCGCCCGTCATCGATTGGACACAGGACCGTAGACGCCCTGCCGGCGGAGGATCACGAGTGTAAGCGATGGTGCGGCAAGCCCTGCCGTCGGGACGAATGCCGGGCCGGCGGTAGGCGAAGAGGCCCCGGTTCGGATTATCATTGCCGGGCAGCGGATCGCTGCGATTGTTATCGTTGTCAGCCTATCGTTTTGAAATGGCGCGCGCCTTCGGCGGGCGAAGCGCCGCTGAGGAGGGAGCATGCCCGAAGTCGTAGAAGCCAAGGTGCCGGATATCGGCGATTACACCAACGTGCCGGTGATCGAGATCCTGGTCAAGCCGGGCGACACCGTCACGAAGGACCAAGGCTTGGTCACGCTCGAGTCGGACAAGGCGACGATGGAAGTGCCGTCCTCGGTGGCCGGCGTGGTGAAGGAAATCAAGGTCAAGCTCGGCGACGAAATTTCCGAAGGGCACGTCGTGGCGCTGATCGAAGGCGCCGGCGCTGCCTCCGCTCCGGCGCCCGCAGCGGCGAAGGCCGCTCCGGCTCCGGCCCCCGCTCCCGCGGGGAAGGCCGAGACGCCCGCGCCGGCCCCCGCGCCCTCCGCAGGCGGCGTGGAGGAGGCGAAGGTACCGGATATCGGCGACTACACCGGCGTTCCGGTCATCGAAGTGCTGGTCAAGGTCGGCGACACGGTGGCGAAGGATCAGGGCCTCGTCACGCTCGAATCGGACAAGGCGACGATGGAAGTGCCGTCGTCGGTGGCCGGCGTCGTCAAGGAGCTCAAGGTCAAGGTCGGCGACGAAGTCTCCGAAGGCCATGTCGTCGCGCTGATCGAGGCGGCCGGCACGGCTTCCGCACCGGCTCCGGCGGCAGCGAAGGCGGCGGCGCCCGCCCAGTCCGCGCCTGCGCCGACGCCCGCACCGGCTGCAGCGCCCGTCGTTGCGGCCGGCAGCCCGAGTTCGCCGCCGATCAACTTCGGCGCCGACACGGTGATGCCGGACAAAGTGCCCTATGCAAGCCCCGCCGTACGCGCCTTCGCGCGCGAACTCGGCGTCGATCTCAATCAAGTCAAGGGCAGCGAACGCAAGGGCCGCATTTCGAAGGAAGACGTGCAGAAGTACGTCAAGGGCGTGCTCTCGGGCGCCACCGCGGCGCCGGCCGCCGCGGGTGCCGCGCCCGGCGGCGGTCTCAATCTGCTGCCCTGGCCGAAAGTGGACTTCGCCAAATTCGGCGAGGTGGAAACCAAACCGCTCTCGCGCATCCAGAAAATTTCCGGCGCCAACCTCGCGCGCAATTGGGCGATGATCCCGCACGTCACCCACAACGACGATGCCGACATCACCGAACTCGAAGCGCTGCGCGTCGCGTTGAACAAGGAATACGAGAAGGCCGGGGTCAAGTTCACCATGCTCGCCTTCCTGATCAAGGCGATGGTCGCCGCGCTGAAGAAGTTCCCGACCTTCAACGCCTCGCTCGACGCGAGCGGCGAGAACCTCGTGCTGAAGAAGTATTTCCACGTCGGCTTTGCCGCCGACACCCCGAACGGCCTCGTCGTGCCGGTGCTCAAGGACGCGGACAAGAAGGGCGTCGTCGACATCGCCAAGGAAACGTCGGCGCTTGCGGCCAAGGCGCGCGACGGCAAGCTCGGCCCCGCGGAAATGTCGGGGGGCTGCATTTCGATCTCTTCGCTCGGCGGCATCGGCGGCACCTCGTTCACGCCGATCGTCAACGCGCCCGAAGTCGCGATCCTCGGCGTGACCAAGTCGGCGATGAAGCCGGTGTGGGACGGCAAGGCTTTCCAGCCGCGCCTGATCCTGCCGCTGTCGCTGAGCTACGACCACCGCGTTATCGACGGCGCGCTCGCGGCGCGCTTCACCGCGTACCTGGGCCAGCTGCTGGCCGACATGCGTCGCGCGATGCTCTGATCGAGGACCGGAAGCAATGGCAAATACCGAAGTCAAAGTCCCCGATATCGGCGACTACACCAACGTTCCCGTCATCGAGATCCTCGTCAAGCCGGGCGACACGGTGACGAAGGATCAGGGCCTCGTCACGCTCGAATCGGACAAGGCGACGATGGAAGTGCCCTCGTCGGTGGCCGGCGTGGTCAAGGAGATCAAGGTCAAGCTCGGCGATGAAATCTCCGAGGGCACGGTCGTCGCGATCGTCGATTCCGAGGGTGCGGGCACCGCGCCGGCAAAGGCCGAGGCGCCGAAAGCCGCGCCTGCGCCGGCAGCCGCGGCTCCTGCCGCCGCCGCGCCGAAAGCCGCAGGCGTTTCGGGCCGCAAGGCCGACATCGAATGCCAGGTCGTCGTGCTCGGCTCGGGCCCCGGCGGCTACACGGCCGCGTTCCGCAGCGCGGATCTCGGCACGAACACGGTGCTGATCGAGCGCTACGCGACGCTCGGCGGCGTCTGCCTCAACGTCGGTTGCATTCCGTCGAAGGCGTTGCTGCACGCGGCGAAGGTGATCGACGAGGCGAGCCATGCAAGCGACATCGGCATCGACTTCGGCGCGCCGAAGATCGACATCGGCAAGCTCGGCGCGTTCAAGAACAAAGTCGTCGCGCAGCTGACCGGCGGCCTCGCCGGCATGGCCAAGCAGCGCAAGGTCACGGTCGTGCAGGGTGTCGGCAAGTTCGTTTCGCCGAACGCGATCGAAGTCGAAACGGCCGACGGCAAGAAGCTCGTGCATTTCGAGAAGTGCATCATCGCCGCGGGCTCGCAGGCGGTGAAGCTGCCGGGCTTCCCGTGGGACGACCCGCGCATGATGGATTCGACCGACGCGCTGCTGCTGCAGGACGTGCCGAAAAAATTGCTCGTCGTCGGCGGCGGCATCATCGGCCTCGAAATGGCCTGCGTCTACGACGCGCTCGGCGCGCAGGTCACCGTGGTCGAACTGATGGATCAGCTCATGCCCGGCGCCGATCCCGATCTGGTCAAGCCGCTCGCGGCGCGCTTGTCGAAGCGCTACGCCGGCATCCATCTCAAGGTGAAAGTCGCGAAGATCGAAGCGACGAAAGAAGGCTTGAAAGCGACGTTCGAAGGCGAGAAGGCACCCGAGCCGCAGGTCTACGACCGTGTGCTCGTCGCGATCGGCCGTTCGCCGAACGGCAAGAATATCGATGCGGACAAGGCCGGCGTGCAGGTCACCGACCGCGGGTTCATCCCGGTCGATCGTCAGATGCGCACCAACGTGCCGCACATCTTCGCGATCGGCGACATCGTCGGTCAGCCGATGCTCGCGCACAAGGCCACGCACGAGGGCAAGGTCGCCGCCGAGGTCTGCGCAGGGCAAAAGAGCGAGTTCGTCGCGCGCGTGATTCCGAGCGTCGCCTACACCGATCCCGAAGTCGCCTGGGTCGGCGTCACCGAGACCGAAGCGAAGGCGAAGAGCATCAAGTACGGCGTCGGCAAGTTCCCCTGGGTCGCCTCGGGCCGCGCGATCGGCATCGCGCGCACCGAAGGCTTCACCAAGCTGATCTTCGACGAGGCCACGCACAAGATCATCGGTGCCGGCATCGTCGGCGTGAACGCGGGCGACCTGATCTGCGAGCTGGGCCTCGCGATCGAGATGGGCGCCGAAGCGGCCGATATCGGCCTGACCGTGCATCCGCACCCGACCCTCGGCGAATCGATCGGCATGGCCGCCGAGGTCTACGAAGGCACGATCACGGATCTCTACATTCCGAAGAAGAAGTGAACCTGCAGACCGGGTCGCGCGTCGACGAGACCCGGTCTACTTTGTCGCATCTCCCGGAAATATCTGCCGCGCCACTTCGTAGTGCCGCACCAGCGGCTCCATCTGCAGCAGGTAAT
>CBJLOV010000004.1:0-56623 GCA_966424745.1 uncultured bacterium | reverse complement strand
GCTCGGGCGCGGCGGCCGGGCAGACGACCGACTTGCGCGCAGTCTTCTCACCCGGCGGTTCATAAGCTTGGCCGATGCGCGGCAGGCGTGAGGAAATCGGCAGGGTGGAGCCGTTGAGGCGCCAGTCGTAGATCACGCTGAAGGCGAGCACGCGCGAGACGTATTCGCGCGTTTCCTTGTACGGGATCGTTTCGATGAAGAAGTCGGGGTCGAGCGCGTCGCGCGCGTTGACCCATTTGTCGACCGCGGCGGGGCCGGCGTTGTAGGCGGCGCTGCCGAGCCATGGACTGCCGTCGAAGCGCGAGGCGACCTTGCCGAGATAGAGCGTGCCGAGCTTGATGTTCGTATCCGGATCGAACAGATCGTTGGCGCCGCTGTAGGACACGCCTTGTGCTGTGGCGAGCTGCTTGGCCGTGCCCGGCAGGAGCTGCATCAGACCGTAGGCGTTCGCGCCCGACCGCGCATCCGTGGTCCACGCGCTCTCGGCACGAATGATCGCGTACGCCCAGGCCGGCTCGATGCCGCCCTCTTTCGCGTCGCGCACGATCTGCTCCCTGCGCGCAAGCGGGAAACGCAGGCTGTACAGGCGCATGTCGTCGCCCTGATTGAACGCGTACACCGCACGGTCGAGCCAACCTTGCTTCGAAGCGAGAGCGATGGCCTGGCGTTTTTGCCCTTCGTCGAGATCGCTCTGGGCGAAGTCCCACTCGCGCCGCGCCTCGCTCAAGCGATCGATGGCGAAGAACTCGAACGCGCGCGCGAGGTTGTTGTCCTTGCGCAACGCCGCTTCGACCGTCTTGTCCGCCGCCAGTTCGGAGCTGCAGATCGTGTAGTTGGCGTCGATCTGGTCGGCGGCGAGAAAGCCGAAGAAATTGGCTTCGCCGGCGAGTGTTCGGAACACGGCGCTGCCTTCGTCCTTGCGCCCGAGCTTGCCGAGCACGCGGCCGCGCAGATAGCGCCAGCGCGCATCCTCGCGCTGCGTCGGCGGCATGATGTCGAGCGCGGCGAGCGTCGCCTTGAAATCGCCCGCGACGAGCGCCGAGCGGACGCGCCATTCGCGCGTCGCATCGTCGGTCAGGTCGGCGGGCAGGGCGGTGAGTCGGGCGAGTGCGTCGGCCGAATAGCTCGATGCCCGATAGAGCGCGATCGCGCGCTGCGTGCGGCCCTGCTGGTTCTTGTCGAAATGGAACTGCGCACGCAGCGTTTCCCATTTCGCCTCGGCCGCGTCCGCGTCGTGCTTGGCGAGCCGCTCGACGGCAATCGCGATCGCCTCGCGCGAGCGCGGCGTGTCGGGCCAGCCGCCCGCCTGCTTGAGCGCCGCAGCCGGATCGCGCAAGGCGAGCGCAGTGTGCTCGGCCGCGGTCTTGTCGGCGCCGTCGAGCAGCGGCGCCAGCGAGGCGACGACGCCGGCATTCGCGGCTTTCGCCGAAACGAGTTCGATGCGCTGCCAGACCAGGGCCGGCGTGAGCTTGCCCTGACCGCGTGCCCAGCTCGTCGGCGCATCGCAGGCATCGGGCAATGCCGCCGCGCTGAGCCAGAGCGGTTGGAAATCCTGGGCGAAATCGATCTTCTGGCCGAGCGCGAGCTTGGCCTGCAGCGCGTTGCAGCGCTGCTCGCGATTCTTCGTTGTCGCGTCGTACAGCGCGAGATAGCCCTTCCAGTCCTGCCGTTTCGCCAGCTCGGGCAGGAACGCATCGCGCAGCAGACTGGCCGGCAGCGAATCGGGCCAGGCTTTGAGAAACGCCTGGACCTCGTCGATCTTCACGTCCTTGATGTGCCGCTGCAGGGCGGCGAGGCCGAGGTACGGATACAGCGGATAGCTCTCCAGGCCCGAGGCGAGCTTGATCCAACTGCCGGTCGGATCGCGCTTGGCGAGTTCCCACACGGCGGGGAATTGTTCGCGCTGACGCAGGAGTTCCGAATCGGTTGCGGCGGCCTGTACATCGACGCCGGCTGCGACGAGGGCAAGCGCGGCGAGACGATGGGGCGCGCGCAGACGAAGCGAAGAAAGGCCGCCGCGGATTGCGCCTGCGACCAGCCGATGAAACGAAAACAACGCCTTCATGATGCCAACTGTATTCGGTGAAATTTACGATGGTGCGAACGCGCCGCGAAAGAATGCCGGGAACAACGGCTCGGGCCGGTCGGGCGGTCCAATCCTTTCGCAGGCTGTCGTCGGCTCTGCAGCGCGATATTCCGCGCTGCGATCCCGAGAAGCGTCCGCAGTCCATTTTCGGGAAGGATTATGCGGCATTCGAAACCGATTGACAGACTCTTGCCGGCGGCGAGCCGAACGAAGCGCGGTCCGGTCGGGTCCGCCCGCGTCATGGCTGCGTCGCGGCCGAACCGAGCAGCTCGGTCAGCTTCAGGTATACGCCGTTGGTCCAGCCGAAGCCGATCACGTTGTCCTTGTAGCCGGCCTTGATCGCGACCTTCGCGTTGCCGGTCGTCATGTTGTATTTCTCGCGGATGGTGCCGTCGTCGGCAAAGCCGCGGTCGATGGTGGCGAGGAACTTGCGCGCCAGACGCCGCGCGTCATCGTGATAACCGTAGCGGTCGAGGCCGGCGATCGCGATCCAATTGGTCGGCGCCCAGCCGAACGGCTCGTCCCATTGCACGCCGGAGTCGGTGGTGCTCATCGACAGGCCGCCCTTGCGCTCGAACAGCGCGATCTTTTTCTGCATCGCCGCGGCCTGCTCCTTGTTCGCCGCACCGGCCCAGAGCGGATAGAAGGCGCTGATGTAGGCATAGGTCGACGGCTTGCCGGTCGTGCCGTCGTAGTCCTCGTACATGCCGCGATCGGCCTGCCAGAGATACCGGTCGATCGCCGCATGCCGCGCGGATGCCGCGGCATCCCAGCGTTTCGCGTCGTCGGCCAACCCCAAACGCGTAGCGAAGTCGCGCAGATCCTCCTCGTAGCGGAACAGCAGGCTGTTGAGGCAGACCGGCGCGTAGTGATGCGTGGAGCCCGCGAACGGGCCGAAACGGAAGGTGACGTCGAAGCCCGATTCGCGCATGGCGCGATCGCCGCGGTAATAGTCCGCGGTCAGGCGGTAGCCGTCGAGCCACGCATCCGCGCACACTTTCGAGGCGGCCACGTCGCAGCTCGATTCCCGCAGTTTCGCCGCTTCGGCGTCATCAGGTTTTGCCGACGCCTTGATCAAATAGCCCGGATCGTCCTTGGGGTGCGCGCGCAGCCAGCGGATCACGTCCTTGAGATACTTTGCGTCGCGCAATTCCTGCACCGGCCCCTGGCCGTAGTCGAAGTAGCGGGCGAGGCCGGTGTCGCCGAGGCGGTGCGCGGCATTCGTCCAGACATCGTGGTCGCGCACGGCCAGGGGGTAGGCGTGTTTGAGCCAGGCCTGCGCTTCCTCTTTGTCGCGGAAGCTCTTCGGATCGTCGAGCACGGCGCGCATCATCGCGCTCAGGAACGGCGGCTGCGACCGCGTCAGATAGTAACTGCGGTTGGCGTTGAGCACGGCGCCGTAGTATTCGACTTCGAACAACTGGTTCTCGACCATGCCGCGCGCAAGATCGCCGTGCCCGTCGGCGAGCAGGCCGAGCACGATGAAATAGCTATCCCAGCCGTACATCTCGTTGAAGAAGCCGCCGGGAACGACATAGGGATTCGGCAGGTAGAGCACGCCCGACTGCGACAATTCGCCGGGATTCAGATCGCCGATATGCTCGATTTTTTTCGGCAGGCCGACGACGTTCACGCCGCAGCGCCGCGCCAGCGAATCCTTCAACGGCACGTACATCGCAGCATACTGGGGCAGATAGACCACCGGCGGGGCGGCAACCTTGGTGTCCGCGAGCGCGCTGCAGTCCTTGAACGAGCGCGTCAGCGTCGGCCACGCTTGGTGGATGTAGGCCAGGGTCCGCCCGCCGTCCGGTTGCGCCGCAAGGGCGGCCTGGGCGGAGAACAGGCAGGCGGCGAGCAGGAGCGTACGCATTCCCATGGTCAATCTCGATCAGCGGACGTGCGGCAGCCGCAGCGGCGCCGGCAGGCGGATCTCGGCGGCCAGCGGCAGGTGGTCGGAGACGGCGTGCGGCAATGTATACACCGACTCGATCTCCATTTTTTCCGAAACGAGGATGTGGTCGATCGCGCGGCGCGGGCGCCAGCTCGGAAACGTCGGCGGCGGCGTGCCGTGCGCCGGAGTGAGGCCGGTACGACGCAACAGCTGGGTCATTTCGGGGCTGTCGAGTGCGCAATTGAAATCGCCCATCAGCACGGCGTGCGGACTCGACCAGATCAGGTCGGCGATGAAATTGAGCTGGCGCGTGCGCGACTGCGGCCCGAGCGAAAGGTGGGCGACGACGACGATCAGTTCGGCGCCGTCGAGATCGAAGCGCGCCCACATCGCGCCGCGGCCCGGGATACGGCTCGGCAAGGCGTAGTCGCGCACCTCCGCGGGCTTGATCCGCGTGAGCAGGCCGTTGCTCGACGCGGCGAACTGGGCGATCTTGCGGTTCGGCTGGTGGCTCCAGTACGGAAAGCCCGCACCCTCGGCGAGGTATTCGGTCTGGTTGAGAAAGCCCGAGCGCAGCGAGCCCGCATCGGCTTCCTGCAGGCCGACGATGTCGAAATCGGCGAGCAGTTTGGCCAGGCTGTCGAGATTCTGGCGCTTGCTGCGCATCGGCAGCACCTGCTTCCAGCCCTCGGTGACGTAGTGCCGGTATTTGCGCACGCTGCCGCCGGCGAGGATGTTGCAGCTGAGCAGCCGCAGGCGCGAGCCTGCCGCTGCGGATTTATCGGCGGGATGTGCGGAGGTGGACACTCCGCGAGCCTACGGCGCGGGCGTGACGACCGCAAGCGCAAACGGATGCCGCGCCTTGCCGACCTTACTGCTTGGTCTTGGCGCTTTCCTGCTTGACCAGCATCAGCGCGATCTCGACGGCTTCCTTCGGCCCGATGCCGTGCTCGGTGCTCATCTCGACGCGGTACTTGCCGTTGATCACGAGGGTCGGGGTGGAGCCGACGCCGTAGCTCTTGACGAGGTTGCTGCCGTTCGCGATCTGGCTGTCGACGACGAAGGAGCCGGCGGTGGACATGAACGACTTCGGATCGACGCCGTAGTTCGAGTAGAAGTTGGCCAGAGAATCGATCGAATACAGCGGTTGATGCTGGGAATGCAGCGCTTCGAACAGGGCGTTGTGCGTCTTGTCGAGCACGCCGAGGGCGCGCGCCGTGTAGAAAGCGCGCGCGAACGGCTCCCACTGCGGGTTGAACACGGCGGGAACGAGCACGATCTGGGCGTTCGCCGGCAGCTTTGCCTTGAGCTCTTCCATCGTCGGCTGGAAGTGCGCGCAATGCGGGCAGGCGTACGAGAACACCTCGACGACTTCGACCTTGTCGCCGGTCGAGGTCGGTACGCGCGGATCGATCAGGAAATAGTCGGCGCCGAGCTGCCAGCTGCGCGTGGACGCCGCCGGGGCCGCCGCGGCAGGCTGGGCTGCGGGCGTCGCCGCGGAGGTGCCGGTTGCGGCGGTCGCGGTCTTGTCGCCGTTGCAGGCGGAGACCGCGATCGTGACGAGGAACAGAAAGGCGAGGCGTTTGAACATGACGGCTCCGGAAGGGACGGCCGACGCGGCGCTTACTTGCCGCTAGCGGCCAACTGGATCAAGTAAAGGGTCAGCGGCACAATCTTGTCCTCGCCGCCGGCGGTGCCCGGGTTGAAGCGATACTTGCCGCCGACGACGATGGTCGGCGTCGATTCGGTCTGCGTCGCCTTGAGGTAGGCGTCGGCGCGCTTCATCTTCGCGTTGATCGCGAACGAGTTCGCCGTGGCGATGAAATCTTCGGCCTTGACCCCGTACTGCGTGTAGAACTTCGCCGCGTCCTCGATCGCGGGCAGGGGCTTTTTCAACGTGCGGCCGTCGGCGTTCATGATCGCGAGCGGGCCGTTCGGCTTCCACACCGCGTCGAACATCGCATCGTGCGACTTCTCGGCCACGCCGAGCGACACGGCGGTCAGATACGCACGCTGGAACATCGGCCAGTCCTCGTTCGGATTGAACGAAGCCGGCACGAAGTTCATCACCGCGTTCGCCGGCAGGGCCTTTTTGAGCTTGTTGACCGTCGGATAGAAGAAATTGCAGGCCGGGCAGCCGTACGAGAAGACCTCGGTCACCTCGACCTTGCCGTCGGCCGATTCGCTCGGCACGGCCGGTTCGACGAGGAAGTAGTGTGTGCCTTCCTTCCACGGCGCGGCGCCGGCAGGAGCTTGCGCCTGGGCGATCGGGGCGAGGAGGGCGGTGGCGAAAACGGCGGTCAGCAAACGCGCGAACATGAGGATTCCTCTGCAGCAATACGAAATGGCACCGCCGATACGACCGGCGGTGCCATTGAATAATGACGTTCGCCGGCGCGGAAAGTTTCCGCCGGCGCCTCCGCTCCGGCGGGACCGGATCGGATTATTTTGCGAGTTCCGCGGTTTTCTGCGCCGCCGCGTGCAGGCCTTCGATGTAGCTTGCGAGGGCGGCGATGTCGGCGTCGGTCAGCGGCTTGGCGACGGCAGTCATGATCTTGCCGTGCTCGTCGTCGCTGAAACCCTGGCCGTCGCGGAAAGCCTTGAGCTTGGCCGCGGTGTAGTCGGCATACTGGCCGCCGAGCTGCGGATACATCGCGCCGGGGTTGCCGCGGCCGTCCGGCCCGTGGCAGGCCATGCAGGCCGGCACGCGGTCCTTGGCGTCGCCGCCGCGGTAGTACGACTGACCGGCTTCGACCAGTTTCGTGTCGGCCACGCCGGGGAGCGAGGCCTTGCTCGCGTAGAAGGCGCCGATGTCGTGCATGTCCTGTTCGCTGAGGTTGGCGATGAAGCCCATCATGACCGCGTTCTGACGCTTGCCGCTCTTCATCAGCTGGATCTGGCGGGCGATGTAGTTTTCGTTCTGGCCGGCCAGTTTCGGGTACTGCGACATCGTCGGATTGCCGTCGGCGCCGTGGCAGGCTCCGCAGGTGGCCGCCTTGGCCGCACCGGCCGCAGCGTCGCCGACGACGGGCTTGTCCGCGGCCTGCGCCCAGCCTGCGCCCAGCAAGACCGCCATGCCAATCACGTACCGAAAGCTCATACACTTCACTCCGAAGAAATCGCAACGATGCCCGCGCAGCGGCGATCGAGGGCCGGCTGCGGCATAACCGATGAATTATCTCAGCCGCGCTTGGCGGCGGTCAAACAGGCGGAGCGCAAAAATGGACAGGTCGAAAAAATGAAAGACAACCCCTTCCGCAGCGCGGCATTTCTCACCAGCGCGGCCGAACTGCGCCAGATGCCGGCGGATGCGGGCGCCGAAATCGCCTTCGCCGGCCGCTCGAATGCGGGCAAGTCGAGCGCGCTCAATGCGATCTGCGATCAGTCCGGTCTCGCCCGCACCTCGAAAACGCCGGGGCGCACCCAGCTTCTCAACGTATTCGTTCTGGGCGACGGCCGCCGTCTCGTCGACCTGCCGGGCTATGGTTACGCCAAGGTGCCCGAGGCCATGCGCGAGCGCTGGCGCGCGGCGATCGACCACTACCTGCGCGAGCGCGAGTCCCTGCGCGGGGTCGTGCTCATCGTCGACAGCCGTCATCCGCTGAAAGAGTTCGATCGGCAGATGCTCGCCTATTGCCACGAGATCGGACTCGCCTGTCACGTGCTGCTGACCAAGGCCGACAAGCTCGCCCGCGGCGAGGCGGCGCGCACGCTCGCGCTCGTGCGCAAGGAAGTCGCGGCGGCCGGGTACGGGGCGACCGCCCAGCTGTTTTCCGCACAGAACAAGACCGGCCTGGACGAAGCGCGCGCCGCCTTGGGCGGGCTGCTGTCACAGTCCTGATACGCCGCGGCGTCAGTTTCTCGCGAAGCTGCGGGTCTTTTGATCCGCGGCTTCGCCCCTATTTGCTCTGCGGCCGTTGCCGATCGCTAGAATCGAGAGCGGTCGGCAGCCGGCTGCATCCCTCAAATCGTCCTTCCAATGCACGCGAGCCTATGTCCGGACCCAGCGCGGTAAAAGAAACCCCGATCGAACGCCGCGAGCAGCTCGTGGACTACATCGCCTCCGGTGCGCGCACGCCCGACGCCTGGCGCATCGGCACCGAGCACGAGAAGTTCGGTTTCCGTCTCGACGACCTGCGTCCGCCCACGTACGAGGGCCCGCGAGGCATCGGCGCGATGTTGAAGGGGCTGACGCGCTTCGGCTGGGAACCGATCAGCGAAACCGTCGACGGCGCAACGAACGTGATCGCACTGGCGCGCGGCGACGGCTCGATCACGCTCGAGCCGGCCGGCCAGCTCGAGTTGTCCGGCGGCCAGCTCGAGACGATCCACGAGACCTGCGAGGAAGTCACCGGCCACCTGCGCGAGGTCAAGACCGTCGCCGATGAACTGCAACTCGGCTTCCTTGGCATGGGCTTTCAGCCGAAATGGGCGCGCGCCGACATGCCGTGGATGCCGAAGGGCCGTTACCGCATCATGCGCGACTACATGCCGAAGGTCGGCGGTCTCGGCCTCGACATGATGACGCGCACCTGCACCGTCCAGGTCAACCTCGACTTCGCCGACGAAGCCGACATGGTCAAGAAATTCCGCGTCTCGCTCGCGCTGCAGCCGATCGCGACCGCGCTGTTCGCCGACTCGCCGTTCACCGAAGGCAAGCCGAACGGGTATCTGTCCTACCGCTCGCACATCTGGACCGACACCGATGCCGACCGCACCGGCATGCTCGACTTCGTCTTCGAGGACGGCTTCGGCTACGAGCGCTACGTCGACTACCTGCTCGACGTGCCGATGTACTTCAGCTACCGCGACGGCAAGTACATCGACCTCGCCGGCAAGTCGTTCCGCAAATTCCTCGCGGGCGAACTCGCCGAGCTGCCGGGCGCGCGGCCGACGATGAAAGACTGGGCCGACCACATGACCACGGCCTTTCCCGAGGTGCGCCTGAAAAAGTATCTGGAAATGCGCGGCGCCGACGGCGGACGCTGGAGCCGCCTCTGCGCATTGCCGGCGTTCTGGGTCGGCCTGCTCTACGACCGGACCTCGCTCGACGCCGCCTGGGACTTGGTCAAGGACTTCACCCTGGCCGAACGCCACGCTCTGCGCGACGGCGTGCCGAAGCGCGCGCTCAAGCTGCCGTTCCGCAATGGCACGGTGCGCGACCTCGCGCGCGAAGCCTTGAAGATCTCCGGGCAGGGTTTGACGCGACGCAATCGGCTCAACGCGACCGGCGCGACCGAGGCCGTCTTCATCGAGCCGCTGATCGAATACGTCGAAGCGAACCAGACGCCGGCCGAGCGCAAGCTGGAATTGTTTCGCGGCCCGTGGAAGGGCAGCGTGGATCCTGTGTTCAAGGAATTCGCTTACTAGGGTCTGTTGTCGCATCGTAGGGGCGCGATGAATCGCGCCCCTGCGTGTCGCTCCTCATTGGTTCGGTTTCGTCGACTTCAACCCGCGCACTTCGAGCAGCGGCTCGACGCTCGGATCGCGCCCGCGCCATTCGCGGTAGAGTGCGTCGGTTTCCTCGGTGCCGCCGCGCGACAGGACCATGTCGCGGAAGCGCTGGCCGTTCTCGCGCGTCATGCCGCCGTGTTCCTTGAACCAGTAGAACGCGTCGTCGCGCAGCACGGCGGTCCACAGATACGAGTAGTAGCCCGCGGCGTAGCCGTTGCTCCAGATGTGGGCGAAGTAGCTCGTGCGGTAGCGCGGCGGGACGAGCGCGTAGTCGACGTCGTAGCGGCGCAGTGCGGTGCGCTCGAACGCGTTGACGTTGTCGACGATGGTCATCGATCCAGGCAGGGTGTGCCAAGCCATGTCGAGCAGGGCGGCGGCGACGTTCTCGGTCGTGGCGAAGCCTTGGCCGTAGGTGCCGGTCTTCTTGATCCTGGCGACGAGTTCCTCCGGCATCGGTTCGCCGGTCTTGTAGTGCTTGGCGTAGTTGGCGAAGACGGTGGGCTCGTCGGCCCAGTGTTCGTTGAACTGCGAAGGGAATTCGACGAAATCGCGCGGCACGCTCGTGCCGCCGAGCAGGGGGTACTTCACGTTCGAGAACATGCCGTGCAGGGCGTGGCCGAACTCGTGGAACATCGTGATCACGTCGTCGCGGCTGAGCAGCGCGGGCTGGCCGGGCGCGGGCTTGGTGAAATTGCAGGTATTGGTGATGACCGGCTTCGAGCCGAGGAGGGTCGATTGGCCGACGAAGGCCGTCGCCCACGCGCCGCCGGCCTTGTTGTCGCGCTTGAAGTAGTCGGCATAGAACAGGGCGAGCGAAGTGCCGTCCTGATCGAAGACTTCGAACACGCGCACGTCGCGCTGGTAGACGGGGATGTCGCGGCGCTCCTTGAAGGTGATGCCGTAGAGTTTGTTTGCGGCGAAGAACACGCCGTTCTGCAGCACGTTGTCGAGTTCGAAGTACTGCTTGACCTCGTCGGAATCGAGCTGGAACTGGCGTTTGCGCACCTGTTCGGAGTAGTACTGCCAGTCCCACGGACGCAGCGCGCCGCCTTCGTTCTTCGCGCTCGGCGAGTAGTACTGCAGGTCCCACGGCCTGAACTTGATGCCGTCCTTCTTCGCCAGCTTCTCCATCTCGCGCGCTTCGCTCTTCGCCTTGTCGACGGCGGGGGCGGCCATGTCGGTCATCAGCTTGATCGCGCGCTCGGGGGTCTTTGCCATCTGGTCGTCGAGCACGTAGGCAGCCCAGGTGTCGTAGCCGAGCAGCCTGGCTTTCTCCGCGCGCAGTTCGGCGAGGCGCGTGATCGTCTTGCGCGTGTCGTTGTCGTCGTGCTGCTCGGCGCGCGCGATCGAGAGGTTGAACAGTTTCTCGCGCGTCTCGCGCTTGCGCAGCGCAGCGAGCGCCGGCTGCTGCGTCGTGTTCTGCAGCGGGATGACGTATTTGCCTGGCGTCATGCGCGTGCGGCCGGCTTCGAGCGCGGCGGCGAGATCGGCGTCGCTCAGCCCGGCCAGTTCGTTCTTGTCGTCGGCGACGAGGGCGCCGGCCCGGGTCGCGGCGAGCAGCCTGCTGCGGAACTCGGTCGACAGCGAGGAAAGTTCCTTGTTGCGGTCGCGCAGTTTTTCCTGGTCGGACTTGGACAGTTCCGCGCCGGCGCGCACGAACAGGCGGTAGTAGCGCTCGACGAGGCGCAGCGATTCGGCGTCAAGGCCGAGGCCGTCGCGTTTCGCGTAAATCGACTTCACCCGCGCGAACAACTTCGGGTTGAGATAGATCGCGTCCTGGTGCGCGGCGAGCTTGGGCGCTTCCTCCTTCTGCACGCGCTGCAGGATGTCGTTCGTGTTCGCCTGCGCCAGCGCGGAAAACACGCGGTTCACCCGCGTCAGCAGCGCGCCGGTCTTCTCCAGTGCGACGAGCGTGTTGTCGAACGTCGCCGGCTGCGGGTTGTCGGCGATGCGCTCCACCTCGGCGATCTGGCGGCGCATGCCTTCCTCGATCGCCGGCTGGAAGTCGCTGTCGCGGATGCGATCGAACGGCGGCGCTTCGAACGGCAGCGTGCTCGGCTCGGCGAACGGATTCCCGGGCAGCGGATCGACGACGTCGCTCTTGGCGGCGGTTTCTTTCTTCTCGGCGGCGGGCCTGTCCGCCATCGTCGAACAGGACGACGCCAGGACGAGGCTCAGAGCCAGGAGAATCGTGCGGATGTGCGGCATGGAACGGCCTATTGCAAAAACGTCGCGCCGCAAAGAGGCGCGACGGGATGGTGCTTGGCGGCTGAAGTCTAATTCGCCTTGTTCGTCTTCGCCGCTTTCAGTCCGCGTACTTCGAGCAGCGGTTCGACACTCGGGTCGCGACCGCGCCATTCGCGGTAGAGCGCGTCGGTCTCCTCGGTGCCGCCGCGTGAAAGCACCATGTCGCGGAAGCGCTGGCCGTTTTCGCGCGTCATGCCGCCGTGCTCTTTGAACCAGTACCAGGCGTCGTCGCGCAGCACGGCGGTCCACAGGTAGGCGTAGTACCCGGCCGAATAGCCGCCGCCCCAAATATGAGCGAAATAGCTCGTGCGATAGCGCGGCGGGACGAGGGCGTAATCGACGTGGTAGCGCTTGAGCGCCTGCGCTTCGAACTTGTCGACGTCCTCCTGTTTGGCGTTTTTCGCCGGCAGACTGTGCCAGGCCTGATCGAGCAGGGCGGCGGCGATGTATTCCGTGGTCGCGAAGCCTTGGCCGTAGGTGCCCGCCTTCTTGATCTTGGCGACCAGTTCCGCGGGCATCGGCGCGCCGGTCTGGTGGTGCTTGGCGTAGTTGGCGAACACGGAGGGCTCGTCCGCCCAATGCTCGTTGAACTGCGAGGGGAACTCGACGAAGTCGCGCGGCACGTTGGTGCCGGCGAGGTACGGATACTTCACGTTCGAGAACAGGCCGTGCAGAGCGTGGCCGAACTCATGGAACATCGTGACCACGTCGTCGTGGCTGATCAGCGCCGGCTGGCCCGGCGCGGGTTTGGTGAAGTTGCAGACGTTGAACACGACCGGCCTGGTGCCGAGCAGGCCGCTCTGGTCGACGAAGCTGTCCATCCAGGCGCCGCCGGACTTGTTGTCGCGCTTGAAGTAGTCCGCGTAGAACAGTGCCATCGACTTGCCGTCGGCGTCGAACATCTCGAACACGCGCACGTCGGGCTGGTAGACGGGCAGATCATGGCGCTCCTTGAAGCTCACGCCGTAGAGTTTGTTCGCGGCGAAGAACACGCCGTTCTGCAGCACGTTGTCGATCTCGAAGTACTGCTTGATCTCGTTCTGGTCGAGGTCGTAGTCCTTCTTCTTGACCTGTTCGGAATAGAACTGCCAATCCCACGGCGCGAGCTTGAAGCCGCCCTTCTGCGCGTCGACGAGTTTCTGCATGCCGGCGGCCTCGCCCTTGGCCTTGGCGACCGCGGCCGGCACGATCCCGGTCATCAGCTTGATCGCGTTCTGCGGCGTCTTCGCCATCTGGTCGGCGAGGCTGTAGTCGGCATAGGTCTTGTAGCCGAGCAGATTGGCCTTCTGCACGCGCAGTTCGGCGAGACGCTGGATCGTCGCGCGCGTGTCGTTCGCGTCGCCGTGTTCGGCGCGGTCGATCGAGGCCTTGAACAGCTCTTCGCGCGTCTTGCGCTCGGTCAGCGATTCCTGCGCCGGTTGCTGGGTCGTGTTCTGCAGCGCGACGACGTACTTGCCGTCGAGCTTGCGGCTCTTGCCCGCTTCGAGCGCGGCGGCGAGGTCGCCGTCGCTGAAACCGGCGAGGCGGGCTTTGTCGTCGATCACGAGCGCGCCGGCCTTGGTCGCGGCGAGCAGCTTCTGCTGGAACGCCGTCTGCAGCGAGGATTCCTCCTTGTTGAGGTCCTTCAGCTTGGCCTGGTCGGTTGCCGACAGCTCCGCGCCGGCGCGGACGAAGGAGAGATGGTAGCGGTCGAGCAGGCGCGAGGATTCGGCGTCGAGGCCGAGCGCGGTGCGTCCGTCGAAAAGCTTCTTCACGCGCGCGTAGAGCTTGGCGTTGAGGAAGATCGCGTCCTGATGCGCGGCGAGCTTCGGTGCGTAATCTTCCTGGATCTTCTGGATGTCGTCGTTCGTGTTCGCCTGGGCGAGGGCGAAGAACACTTTCGACACGCGCGTCAGCGTGGCGCCGGTGCGTTCGAGCGCGACGATCGTGTTGTCGAAGGTCGGCGCGTCGGTCTGCTCGGCGATCCTGTCGACTTCGGCGAGTTGCTGCTTCATGCCTTCGTCGAAGGCCGGCGCGTAGTCGGAATCGTGGATCTTGTCGAACGGCGGCGCCTGGTACTGCAGAGCGCTGGCGGTGAGGAACGGATTGGCCGCTTTGGCGGCCTCCGCGGCTTTGGCCGGTTCGGCGGCTTTGTGCGGCGCTTGCGCGCAGGCGGCGAGGGCGATGCTCATGGCGAGAACGATAGGGCGAAGTTGGAGCATGACGGAGTTTTCCCTGACAGGAAGTCGATGGAATGGGTTGCGCGCGCGCAAAGCAGCGGCGGACGCCGAGCGTAGCGATGTTGCGCTGCAGTGGGCATGTGCCGTTTTTCCTACCCTTCGTCAAAAGGAGCAGCCGCGGATGGCCGCCTTTCGACTTTCGCGATCGGGGACGATCGCAGGAATCAAGCCGCGCTCACGTCGCGCAGCGTCCAGTTCGCACCGATCAGCAGGCCGAGGCGGTGCCTGAGCACGGCGTGCGGCAGCGACGTCGTGATCTTCACGTCGCAATGCAGATCGGACTGGTGCGCATCGACCACGGCGTGTGCATCGCTCGCGCCGAGCAGCGGATCGACCGCGTCGGGATCGGGCTGCATCGAGCGCCAGCGCTCCCAAAGACTGGGTTCGCGCAGGGCGGCCTGCAATTCCTCGGCGAAGCTTTCCGCGGAATTGCCGCTGTAGGACAGCGACGGAATCTGCCCGCGGGCTTGCGCAAGATCGGGCACGACGATGAAGAACGTCTGCTTCGAGGCCGGCATGGTCAACTCCTTGTTCGACGGGACGTCAAGTCTAACAGTTTGCCGACCCGTCCCTGTCCGCGCGGAACGGCCCGCGTCCAGCATCAGCGCGGCGCCGATGACGGCGGCCAGGCAGGTCCAGCCGAGATAACGCAGTTCGGCCGACGGTGCGGCCAGCGGCAGCGGTGCGGCGTAGGCCAGGCCGCTGGCGAGCACGGCGATGGCGGCCTGCGCGTTCGCGCGCGCACGCCGGCGGATCGCGGCGACGAGCGATGCGACGCCGAGGACGAGATAGGGCCACGGCGCCAGCGCGACGGTGGCGTGCAGCGCTTGCGCCACGCGTACACAGGCAGCGTGCAGTGCGGAGCCGTTTGCGGCGACGGACGGGTTGTCGCGGAGTGCGAACTCGTCGTCGACGTAGACGAGCTCGTGCGGCCACTCGCGCCGCTTGCTGCCGAACAGCGCCCGCGTCAGGCGCCAGCGATGCGCGGCATAGGCGGAGGGATAGGCGAGGACCGCCTCGACCCAGGCCGCGCGCACCGCCGCGACGGACGCATCGCCGAGCAGGAAAAAAGGCCCGATCACGCGGCCCTGCGTCGCGGTGAATATGGGCACGTTGGCATAGGGCGCGTAGGCGGCGCGCAGGTCGTCGAGCGTCAGCTCCGGCTTGCGCGTGACCTCGGGCAAGAGGATTCGATTCGTCTTGATCGACATCGCTGCGAGATCCCACATTGCGGTCACCGGCCAGGTCGCGAAACGCCGCTGCGCCGACAGAGCGCTGAGTCCGCCGATGGCCTGCAGACCCAGGCAGAGGACGGCGACGCCGGCGACGAGCGCGGTGCGCCCGTACGCGCGCGCGAGCCCCCGCGATCGCAGATGCAGATGAACGCAGTATGCGACCAGTGGCACCACCGCGGGCAGCACGTTGTGGCGCAAGGTCGAGACGAAAGCGAGCGCCAGCCAGAACGCGGCCAACCAGCCCGGGCGCCGTTCATCGCGCCAGCGCAGCAGGGCGCCGACGGCGAAGGCGAGCGCGGCGAACAGCATCACGTCGGTCCATACGTGCGCGAGCAGAACGAAGACGACCGGCGCGAACGCCGCCGCGAGCATGAAGCCGATACGCGCGACGGTGCCGCATTCGAGACAGCGTGCGATCAGAACGAGCCCCGACCAGAACAGGGCGAGCTGAATCAGGAACGGCCCTCCGGGGCCGGTCCACGCGGTGTCGGTCGACTGCCACAGCCAACGCAGTCCGGCGCCGTAGATGTTCGTGCTCGGCGCCCCGCGCGCCTGCGACCAGATCACGGCGCTGTCGAGCGACATCGCGCCGGGGTAGTAGCACGCGCCAAAGAACACGATGCCGATCAAGGCGGTCAGCGTCGGAGACCACGTTCGGGCGACGCGTTGCGCGGGCGGCATCGTCGGTCACCCGGGCAGAAGGGCGTGCGCGGCACCCAGGTGCGCCGCGAGCGCCGCGGGATCGGGCGCCGCGGTATGCGGCAGTACGCCGAGGCAGGGTACATCGAGGCGTTCGCGCAGCGTGGCGAGATTGTCTTCGCGCCGCGCCATGTGCGCATCGACGCCGCTACCGATCCAGCCGACCAGCGCCGTGCCGTCGGCGCGGATGGCGCGCGCGGTCAGCAGTGCGTGATTGATGCAGCCCAGGCGCAGGCCGACGACGAGGATCGCCGGCAGGCTCAGTGCGAGCGCCAGATCGGCCTGCATCAAACCCGACCCGAGCGGCGCCATCCAGCCGCCGACGCCTTCGACGACGACGAAATCGGCATCGGCGGACAGGGTTGCGAATGCCGCGCCGATACGGGCGAGGTCGATCTTCACGCCCGCATCGGCGGCGGCCAGATGCGGCGCGATCGGATCGGCGAATGCATAGGGATTGACGTCGGCGTAGGCCGGCGCGCCCGCACTGTGCGCGATCAGCAGTTCCGCGTCGGCGTTGCGCAGGCCTGCGGCCGTGTCTTCGCAACCGCTCGCGACGGGCTTCATGCCGACCGCTCTCGCACCGCGCGCATTCAGCATGGCAAGCAGTGCCGCCGAGGCGAGGCTCTTGCCGATTCCGGTGTCGGTGCCGGTGATGTAAACCGCGCGGCGGCTGCGGGAATCGTTCGGCATAGAGCGTTTTCGGCGGGATACTCGGTAACGAACTCGCAGCATAGGCATATCGGCATACGAAGCAAAGACGGCGCTGGAGTAGAATGAGCCGATTGTCCATCAGGCCGAATCATGTTCACCGCCGCCGCCCTTCAGTCCGCCAGCAAGTCCGATCAATACGCCGAACTCGCCGAACAGGCGCGCGGTCTGCTCCACGGCGAGCGCGACCGCATCGCCAACGCGGCGAACCTCGCGGCGCTCGTCTACGGCGCGCTGCCCGGCCTGAATTGGGCCGGATTTTATTTCTTCGACGGCAGCGAACTCGTGGTCGGCCCGTTCCAGGGCAAGCCGGCCTGCGTGCGCATCGCCCTCGACAAGGGCGTGTGCGGCGCGGCCGCATCGACGCGCGAAACCCAGGTCGTGCGCGACGTGCATGCGTTCCCGGGCCACATCGCCTGCGACGCGGCCTCGCGTTCGGAAATCGTCGTGCCCTTGATCGCCGACGGCAAACTCGTCGGCGTGTTCGACGTCGACAGCCCCGAGCTCGCGCGCTTCGACGAAGACGACCGCGCCGGGATGGAAAAGCTGGCCGACATCTATCTGCAATCGCTGCGCGCCGAATAAGACGACGAGAACCTAAATGGCTGCAAAAGACACCGCAGGGAAAATCCGCAACGTCGGGCCGAAATCGGCGGCGTGGCTGCGCCAGGTCGGCGTGCGCACGCAGGACGACCTGGTTCGTCTCGGCGCGGTCGAGGCGTTCATGAAGGTCAAGCGCGCCGGCTTCCGGCCGAGCCTGAACCTTCTCTATGCGCTCGAAGGCGCGCTCGTCGATTGCCACTGGGCCGATCTGCCGGAAGAACGCAAGGCCGCGTTGCTGCAGGCCGCCGAGGCCGCCGAGGCCGCCAATCCGATCAAGACGCGTTGGCAGAAGCAGGCCGATCGCAGCGCGGCGGACGCGAACAACGGCGGCGGGTCGACCGACGAGCGCGAGGCGCACTCCTCGGGTTTCCTCGACGACGCCGACGCAGGCGCGGCGCATTCGGACCGCGACGGCGCCTCCAACCGTTTCGACTAGGGCGCGATCCGACGCGCTCAGTCGGGCAGCAGGGCGATGGCCCTGCATGCGTAGGCCATCAGCCGAGGGTCTATTCCGGAGCGTTTCTGCATGGCCTCGGGTTCCTGCTCGAACATCGTGTTGAGCGAGCGCTGGATGCCGGCGTCTCCGGCGGTGAATTCGCGCACCAGAGCGCGCCAGCACCGCGCGAGTATTTGCACTTCTTCGGTAGCCGGGTCTTTGTCCAGGGCCAGGGCCGCCTGCATGCCGGCGATCACCGTCGGCCAGGTCTGCTCGACTTCACGAATGCGCGTCGGGCCGATTTCTTCGCCGCGGCGTTTGATTTGTTCCAGTTGTTCTTGGGTCAGATATTTTTCCATGAGATGGGAAGCCTCGATGCCGATCAGAAGGGTTTCTGCATCGATCGAATGCCCGCGATCCGCCGCGTCCGCCACCGATTCGAGGCGGCCCAGCAGTTCGCTCTGGCGCGCGACCGCTTCCCGCAAGCGGACGATCTGCCGCCGCAATGCCGCCGCGAACGAAGGGGCGTCCGCGGCAAGACATTGACGTATTTCGGCCAGCGAAAAACCGAGCGTTTTCAACGCCAGGATGTGCTGCAGGCGTTTCAGCTCCGCGGCACCGTACAGCCGATAGCCCTTGTCGCTGCGTCGGGCGGGGGCAAGCAGGCCCTGTGCTTCGTAGTGGTGCAGGGCGCGGACGCTGATTCCGGTGCGGCGCGCGACCTGGGCGACGGTGTACGTTTTCATTTCCGTTCCGACTGCGGGTGGCGCGATCGTCCGGCCTCACGCTGGGTGAGGGTCAAGCACTTTCTTCGTCTCAGGCTTTCACCGCCGCATGCGCCCGCGCGTCCGCACGCCAGCGCGGCGTGGCGCGGATGCGCGGCAGCGCTTCGGCGACCGTGTTGACGAGCGACCACATCTGCAGATGCTCCGAGTTCATGAAGCGCTCGGCGACGACCTGCTGCATGAAAGCCTGCAGCGGCGCATAGAAGTCGCGGATGTTGAGCAGCACGATCGGGTTGAAGTAGATGCCGAGGCGCTTGAGCGTGATCGCCTCGAACAGTTCTTCGAGGGTGCCGCTGCCGCCGGGCAGGGCGATGACCGCGTCCGAACCGGTGAGCAGCTTGTGCTTGCGCTCGCGCATGTCCTCGACGACTTCGAGATTGGCGACGCCGGGGTGCTGCCATTCCACCTCGGTCATGAAGCGCGGGATGACGCCGATCACTTCGCCGCCTGCTTCGAGCGCCCCGTCGGCCAGCGCGCCCATCAGGCCGACCGCGCCGCCGCCGTAGACGACCTGGCAGTTCGCGCGCGCGAGCGTGGCGCCGAGTTCGCGTGCGGCTTCGACATAGGCAGGATCGCTGTAGCGGCTCGACGCGGCGTAGACGCAGATGCGCATGAGAGGTTCCAGGGCTCGGAAACCGCGTATTTTATGCCGACGCGGAGCCGCGCAAAAATACGCGCGGTGCGCTTGCTAAACTAGCGGCCCTTTCGAATCGCGGGTTCCTCACGATGCCGCCAGCCGCCCTGCCGAATCTCGCCGATGCACGAATTGCGGTGATCGGCCTCGGCTACGTCGGTCTGCCGCTCGCGGTCGCCTTCGGCGGCAAGCGCGCCACGCTCGGCTTCGACATCGATGCCGTCCGCGTCGACGAACTGCGCCGCGGCCACGACCGCACCGGCGAAACCTCGACGGATGAACTGCGCGCCGCGACCGGACTGACCCTGACCGCGGATGCCGGCGATCTGGCCGGCTGCGACGTCTTCGTCGTCACCGTGCCGACGCCGATCGACGCGGCCAAGCGCCCGGACCTGGCGCCGCTGCGCGCGGCGAGCCGCACGATCGGCCGCGCGATCCGGCGCGGCGGCATCGCGATCTTCGAGTCGACCGTCTATCCGGGCGCGACCGAAGAGGTCTGCGTGCCGGTCATCGAGCGCGAATCGGGTCTCGAGCACGATGTGGACTTCTATACCGGCTACAGCCCCGAACGCATCAATCCGGGAGACCGCCAGCGCCGCCTGGACAATATCCTCAAGGTGACCTCGGGTTCCACGCCGGCGGCGGCCGAGTTCGTCGACGCCTTGTACCGCGAGATCGTGCAGGCCGGCACCTACCGCGCACCGAGCATCCGCGTCGCCGAGATGGCCAAGGTGATCGAGAACACGCAGCGCGACCTCAACATCTCGTTGATCAACGAAATCGCGTTGATCTGCCACCGCCTCGATCTCGACACGGCCGAGGTGCTTGCGGCCGCGGGCACGAAATGGAATTTCCTGCCGTTCAAGCCCGGCCTGGTCGGCGGACACTGCATCGGCGTCGATCCGTACTATCTGACGCACAAGGCGCAGGAGGCGGGCTATCACCCCGAGGTGATCCTGTCCGGCCGCCGCATCAACGACGGCATGGCTGCGCACGTGGCCCAGCGCGTGATCAAACTGCTCGCGCGCCGCCGCATCCACATCGCCGGCGCGCGCGTGCTCGTGCTCGGCCTGGCCTTCAAGGAAAACTGCCCGGACCTGCGCAATA
The DNA here is from genome assembly GCA_966424745.1 of uncultured bacterium. Taxonomy (GTDB): domain Bacteria; phylum Pseudomonadota; class Gammaproteobacteria; order Xanthomonadales; family Rhodanobacteraceae; genus Rudaea. The sequence goes on along the minus strand of CBJLOV010000004.1, from coordinate 36,516 downwards.
CGCGCGTGGCCGACATGATCGCGGAACTGGCCGGCTACGATGCCGAGGTCGACGTCTACGATCCTTATGCCGACGCCGGCGAGGCGCGCCGCGAGTACCGCATCGAGCTGCTGCCGCGGCTCGGCGAGGAGAAATACGACGCCGTGGTGCTCGCCGTGGCGCATGCGCCGTTCGTCGAGCTCGGCGCGAACGGCATTCGCTCCCTGGTCAAGCCGGGTGGCGTGGTGTTCGATGTGAAGCAGATACTGCCGCGCGAGGCGGTGGACGATCGGTTGTAGCAGAGCGGCGTTGCAGGGGCGCGATTCATCGCGCCCGGCTCTCAACGTCGCGGAACATGACACGGGCGCGATGAATCGCGTCCCTACGGAGAAACCGTTATGCGTGTACTGGTCACCGGCGCCGCCGGCTTCATCGGCGCAGCTTTGAGCGAACGCCTGCTCGCGCGCGGCGACGAGGTCTTCGGCTTCGACAATCTCAACAGCTACTACGACCCCGCGTTGAAGGAAGCGCGTCTGGCGCGTCTGACGCCGCATGCGAATTTCCGCTTCGTCAAAGGCGATCTCGCCGATCGTGCCGCGGTCGATCGCGTCTTCGCCGATTTCGCGCCGCAGCGCGTGGTGAATCTCGGCGCGCAGGCCGGCGTGCGCTACTCGCGCGAGAATCCGCGCGCCTACGTCGACTCCAATCTGGTCGGCTTCATCAACATCCTCTAAGCCTGCCGCCACGGCGGCGTCGAGAACCTCTTCTACGCCTCGTCGAGCTCGGTCTACGGTGCGAACCGCAAGCTGCCGTTCTCGGTGCGCGACGCGGTCGACCACCCGGTCAGCCTCTACGCCGCGACGAAGAAGGCGAACGAACTGATGGCGCACACCTACAGCCATCTCTACGGCCTGCCGACCGTGGGCCTGCGCTTCTTTACCGTGTACGGCCCATGGGGACGGCCGGACATGTCGCCGTTCCTGTTCGTCGGCCGGATACTCAAGGGAGAGCCGATCGAAGTATTCAACCACGGCAACCACTCGCGCGATTTCACCTACATCGACGACATCGTCGAAGGCGTGGTGCGCACGCTCGACCGCGTACCCGGACCCGATCCCGCGTTCGACCCGCTCGCGCCGAATCCGGGGACTTCCAGCGCGCCGTATCGCGTCTACAACATCGGCAACAACCAGCCGGTGAAGCTGGCGCGGTATATCGAAGTCATCGAGGAATGCACCGGGCGCAAGGCCGAGAAGATCCTGCTGCCATTGCAGCCCGGCGACGTGCCCGACACCTACGCCGATGTCGACGAGCTGACTCGCGACACCGGCTATACCCCGGCCACGCCGATCGAGGTCGGCATCGCGCGTTTCGTCGCCTGGTACCGGAACTATTTCCGGGTTTGACTGCGATTTCGGTCACTTTTTGTGACCTGGTGGTTGTTTTACCACCAGTGTTGCTGAACTGAACGGTCTATTAACAGAATCCGAACAACTCGTTTGCTACGGTCGCGCCCTCGTAGTCGTTTCGCTGTTCTCTACAGGGGATCACCAGCATGTTGCCAACGCGAATCGTTCGCCTCGTCGTGCTCGCTGTTGTTGCTGTAGCGCCGATTTCGTCGTTTGCCCAGTCCCTGGTTTCCCAGCCGCCCGCGTCACGCGCGGCCTTCTCGCTGGATCAAGTCGTTCCCCAATACCGTCCTTTCGAACTGCAGCCCGTTGCGGCGCGCGTTCCGCTCGCCGCCAAGCCGGCGCTCGATACCGATGCGGGCTTCATCGCCAGCATGGATGAAATCGTCGACCGCGCGATCTACAAGACGCCGCGCAAGCGCGTCGCCGATTTCGCCATGACCCTGCGCGACATCCGCTATCGCCGCGCCGGCCGCGATCCCGACACCGGATTCGATTGCTCGGGCTTCACCCATTATGTCTACAGCAAGACCTACGGTCTGGATCTTCCGTACGATGCGCCGAGCCAATTCCACAGCGGTGAAAAAGTCACGCGCGACGATCTGAAGATCGGCGATCTCGTCTTCTTCGGCGTGCGCAACCGCATCACCCACGTCGGCATTTACATGGGCGACGGCAGCTTCATCCACTCCCCGTCGCCGGGCAAGCGCGTGCGCGTCGACGAACTCGCCAGCAGCTACTGGGCCAAGCGCTACGTCGGTGCGCGCCGGGTGCGCGTGACGTCCTGAGCGGCTTTTCTCGCCGCACCCGATATCTTCCGCGATCGTTTTTTCCGCTTTCCGGCCTGAGCCGGAACCGGCTGGTTTTGTTTCCGGTCGGCGATTTTGGCGAGGGCGGATTTTCCGTAGCCGAACGGCCCGCCTGCGCCGGCCCGACCAGTCAAGCCTGGGCACGAGCCCGGTCCGCCCGGTGTCGACTCAACCCTTCACGAACGTGCGCAACGCCAGCGCGAGCCGGGTAAGTCCTTCGGCCACGTCGGTGTCGCCGATGTTGAGCGCGGGGACGAAGCGCAGCACGTCCGGTCCGGCCTGCAGCAGGAGCAGGCCCTGACGTGCGGCGCAATCGAGGATCGCGCCCGCCTTGCCCTTGTGCGCATCGGCGAGCACGGCGCCGAGCATGAGGCCGCGGCCGCGCACCGTGTCGAACACCTGCAGTTCGTCGTTGATCGAATGCAGTCCCGCGCCGATTGCGGCGGACTGGCGTGCGACGTTGGCCGAGATCGGCGTCGACGACAGCTTGCGCAGGGCGACGCGCGCGACCGCGGCGGCGAGCGGGTTGCCGCCGAAGGTGGTGCCGTGCGCGCCGAACTGCATCACGTCGGCGACCCTGGGGCCGGCGAGCATCGCGCCGATCGGGAAACCGCCGCCGAGCGCCTTGGCCAGGGTGACGACGTCGGGTTTGATCTCGTCGTGCCAATGCGCGAACAGGGCGCCCGTGCGGCCCATGCCGCACTGGATCTCGTCGAGGACGAGCAGGGCGCCGTGCCTGTCGCAGAGTTCGCGCAGGCCGCGCAGGAACCCGCGCGCCGCCGGCATCACGCCGCCTTCGCCCTGGATCGGCTCGACGAGCACGGCGGCGACGTCGCCCGCGGCCATCGCCGCCTCGGCCTGGGCGAGATCGTTGAAGTCGAGATAGCGGAAACCGCCGGGCAGCGGTTCGTAGCCTTCCTGGTACTTCGGCTGCGCCGTCGCCGTGACCGCGGCAAGGGTGCGGCCGTGGAAACTGCCGCGGAAGGTGACGATGACGCGGCGTTCGGGCGGGCGGCCCTGTGCCGCGGCCCATTTGCGCGCGAGCTTGATCGCCGCCTCGTTGGCCTCGGCGCCGGAATTGCACAGGAACACGCGCTCGGCGAAGCGCGAGGCGTTCACGAGCTCCTCGGCCAGGCGCAGCGGCGGTTCCGAATAGAACACGTTGCTCGTGTGCCAGAGCCTGCCGGCCTGTTCGGTGAGCGCGGCGACGAGGTCGGGGTCGCAGTGGCCGAGTCCGCACACGGCGATGCCGGCGCCGAAGTCGACGTACTCTTTGCCTTCGCGGTCCCACACGCGTGCGCCAAGCCCGCGTTCGAGGATCACCTCGCGCGGCTTGTAAATCGGAACGTAGTAGCGTTTGCCTGCGGCGAGCAGGTCGGCGGTGCTGGGCATGGGATCGGGGCTCAAGTCAAACGAAACGGGAGCGAATTCTAGCGGCAAGCGGTGCGCGTCCGGCGATCGCGACGGCCTGTTCGTTTTCGATGATGCGCGCCGGAGCGCGGCCTGCGACGATGTTGCAGAACGCGTCGGCTGCGGTCGGACTTACCACGCTCCGGTGTTCGGCATCGACGCCCACGGTTCCTGCGGCGGCAGATGGCCGTCCTGAAGCAGCTCGATGCTGATCAGATCCGGCGAGCGTACGAAAGCCATGTGACCGTCGCGCGGCGGGCGGTTGATCGTCACGCCCATGGCCTGCAGGTGCGCGCAGGTGGCGTAGATGTTCTCGACGCGGAAAGCGAGATGGCCGAAGTTGCGCGCCGAACCATAGTCCTCGGTCGAACCGTCCGCCGCAGGCCAGTTGTAGGTCAGCTCGACCTCGGCTTCGGGAGAGTCTTTCGCGGCGAGGAAGACCAGGGTGAAGCGGCCCTTCTCGTTTTCCAGCCTCCGCGTTTCGACGAGGCCGAGGCCTTCGCAGAAGAATCTCAGCGAGGCGTCGAGATCGCGGACGCGGATCATCGTGTGCAGATATTTCATCTCTTGGGCACCGGTAGGCTTGCTAGGTAGGTTTTTGGGCCACGGATTACACGGATAAGAGCGGATCGAGAAGCGGAGTTGTGTATGGCTGTCGCTCCCCCGCAAATTCTGCTTCTGTCCTGATCCGTGTCATCCGCGTAATCCGTGGCCAAATGCTCTACGCGTTTTCAAATGAACAAATCGGGCAGCAACGGCTTGGTCGGATCGGCCGCGTAGGCGGAAAAGTCCGAAACGCCGGCCGCGCGCAGCACGTCGTCGTCGATGAAAAATTGGCCGGTCGCCTCGCGCGACGGCCGGGTCAGGATCGCGTGCGCGGCATCGGCCATGATCGCGGGGCTGCGTCCGTTGCCGGCTTCGACGCCGGGGATCATGTTGAGCGCATCGGTCGCGATCAGGGTGCGCGGCCAGAGCGCGTTGATCGCCACGCCGCGGTCCGCGAACTCGGCGGCGAGGCCGAGGGTGACGAAGCTCATGCCCATCTTCGCCAGCGTGTAGCCCGTATGCGGCGCCCACCATTTCGGATCGAGCGAGGGCGGCGGGGCGAGGGTGAGGATGTGCGGGTTCGCGGCCTCGAGCAGATGCGGCAGGCAGGCCTGCGCGCAGAGGAAGGTGCCGCGCGAATTGACTTGATTCATGAGGTCGAAGCGCTTCATCGGCGTATCGAGCGCGCCGCGCAGCCAGATCGCGCTGGCGTTGTTGACGAGGATGTCGATGCCGCCGAAGCGCGCGGCGGTCATCTCCACGGCGGCGCGCACTTCGCGCTCCTCGCGGATGTCGCACTTGATCGCGAGCCCTTTGCCGCCGGCCTCCTCGACCGCGGCGGCGGCCGTGTGGATCGTGCCGGGCAGCTTCGGATTCGGCACGTCCGATTTGGCCGCGATGACGACGTTGGCGCCGTCGCGCGCGGCGCGCAGCGCGATCGCCAGGCCGATGCCGCGCGACGCGCCGGTGATGAACAGGGTCTTGCCTCGCAATGCGCTCATGTTTCGTCCGATGCTGGAGCGGTGCGGCGAATGATGCATCAGCCGTGCGGCCGGCTCCAGCGTCGTCGGCGCGCTCGCCGGTTGTCCGTGCATCGCAAATGGTTAAACTGACCGGGGAAGAAGAGCGTGCGCGAGCCAACCGGACGGATCGGAATGCCGCTGGGTGATTTTCAATTCATTTTGCCGCGAACGCGCTGCGGCGCGCGTCCTGCGCGGAATTGTCCCGGCTTCCGCCGCACTGCGAAGCGCTGCGGCGATCCCGCGGCGACATGACGCTCCTGGCCTTCCAGGCGGTTCTGCTCGGCGTCGTGATGCTGCTGCTCTTCCGTCTGAGGGCCGTGTTCGGCCTCGTGCCGCTGTACGTCCTGCTCGGCGCGCTTCAGGTTCTGCAGACGTTGAGCGGCGCCATCCTGGTCAGCGCGGCGCCCGGAATTTCGGTGAGCCCCGGTTCGGCCGTCCTGTTCAGTTCGGGACTCGCTGCCGTGCTGCTGGTCTATATCCGCGAGGATGCGATCGAAACGCGCAGGCTGATCTACGCCCTCGTCGCCGCCAACGCCACCACCGCCGTGCTCCTGGTCAGCATCGGCTGGCAGATCGATTCCGCGGGTACGGTCAACCTGATCGGCGTGCCGGCCGCGGCATTCGTGCGCACGGCCTACGATCTTCTCGTCGGCACGGTTCTGCTCGCGATCGACTCCCTGCTCGTGGTGATCCTGTACGAGTTCCTGGCGCATCGCCTGCCCGGGCTGTTCGTCGCGGTGGCCGGGACGGTGGTCATCGTGCTCTGCCTGGACAGCCTGCTGTACGTTTCCGCCACGCTGTGGGACCGTGCCGACTACGCGCACATCCTGCGCGTTTCGATGATGTCCAAATCGGCGGCCGGGCTTTGGTTTGCGGCGATCGTCGCGTTCTACCTGCGCCGCTGCGACCGCGAAACCGATGCCGGGTCCTTCGAGGTGGGTTCGCGCGACGTCTTTTCCATCCTGACCTATCGGCAGAAGTACGAGCAGGTCAAAGCCGCCTCGGTGCGCGACGACCTGACCGGCGTGTTCAACCGGGCGTATTTCAACGCGAACTTCGCCGGCATGCTGCGGGCGTCGCACGGTGCGGGCCGGCCGCTGGCGATATTGTTCGTGGACATCGATCACTTCAAGCAGATCAACGACAACCACGGCCACGCCGTCGGCGATCGCGTGCTGGCGGCGATCGCGCGGGTCATCGGCCACTCGCAGCCGCAGGCCGAATGGGTCTGCCGGTACGGCGGCGAGGAGTTCATCGCGGTGTTGCCGGGAGCCGACGTGGCGGCGGCGACGATCGCCGCGGAACGGCTGCGCCGCGAGGTGGAGAAAATGCGCACGACCGGTGCGCCGCATATGTCGTTGAGCGTGACGATCGGCGTTGCCGGCTTTCCCGAAGACGCCGCCAGCGCCGCTGAACTGATCGAGATCGCCGACCGCCGCCTCTACGCGGGCAAGAACGCCGATCGGAACTGCGTGGTCAGCAAGGGCTGAAGCGGCCGCCGGTGCCGCGGCTCAGCCCGACTGGAAGCGCGGCAGCGCGTGCATCAATTGGGCGAGCCGTTCGCGCGGATCGACGGTCTGCAGCAGCATCTGGCGCTCGCGGTTCTCCAGCGGCAGCAGTTCGGCGAGGCGGAAACCCACCCAGCTCGCGTCGTCGAAGTTTTCGCGCGGCGCGTTGGCATGCGTGCCTCCGATTTTTTCCAGCAGGCGGCCGAGGATGGTGGCGAGCAGATGGAATTCGACCGGCATTTCGACGGACGCCTCGTCGGGCCACAGTTCCGCTTCGCCGTGCGCCATCCCGTTGTCGCGCACGCGCGAGCGCGCGATGCGAAAGCGCTTCGCGCCGCGCACGCGGATGCCGAGCAGACCGTCCTCGGTCGTCGAGAAGTCGACGATGTGCGCCAGCGTGCCGATCGCCGCGGGCTGCGCCGGCTCGCCGACCTCCGATCCGGAGAGGATCAGGCAGACGCCGAACGGGGAATTGCCGCGCGTGCAGTCGCGCACCATGTCGAGATAGCGCGGCTCGAAGATGCGCAGGGCGATTTCGCCGCCCGGAAACAGCACCGTGTTGAGCGGGAACAGTGGGATGTCGATGCGCGCGGCGGCGACGGTCACGCGGTCACTCTAGCACTCTCGCGCACCGCCGGGCGGCGCTCGCGCCGATCCGCGAGAAGGCCGCGATCACAGGTCGAAGCCGACGCCGACCAGCACCGCCGTTTCGCCCCAGTTCGGCTTGCGCGCGCCGCCGTCGGAAATGTGGCGGATCTGCAGGCTCAAGTGGCGCCAGGTATAGCCGAACGTGCTGACGAATTCGTAGCCGTCGCTGAGCGCGCGCGTGCGCCCGTCCTGCGCGGCGACCTGGAAACTGAAAAACAGGTTGCGGTACCAGTCGTCCGCGCCGCCGTAGCGGAAACGCGCGCCGCCGGCGAGCAACAGCACGTCGTCGTCGATGCGGTAGCGGTGCGGCTCGAAGCGCTGCGTATCGCTGCGGCCTTCGATCCAGCCGAGGCTGAAATCGGGCGCCCAGGTAAAGCGGCTTTCACCGAAACGGTGTTCGTCGAATACCGCTTCGACGAAGGCAGCGTTGGTGCCGTCGCGCGAGGACATGAAGCTGCGGCCGCCCTCCACGCTCACTTCCGTGGCGGCGGCGGGCAGGGCGGCGGAGCAAAGCAGGGCGGCGGCGAACAGGCGCAGCCGATGAGCGAAAGAGGGCATGTGACAGCTCGATTGCGGGGGACGCGTTCAAGATTGATTCATGCTTTGAATTTTCAACCGGCGCGTACAGAAAACATTCCGTCCCGTTTCGCGAACGATCGTCGGCGCGAAGCCTCGGCGAAACGGCTATCCGGCCGCGGACGAGAGGGCGGTCACGAATCGCCGCGGCGCGTTTTCGAAGCCGCCGTTCGACATGAAGACGACATGGTCGCCCGCTTGTGCCGCTTCGCCCAGGGCGGCGATCAGCGCTTCCACGGTCGCCGCGGTGCGGCCGCGGCCGTGCAGGGCGTCGGTGACCTTCGCCGCGTTCCACGGCAGCTCGGCGCGCTGCAGGAAGACGACCGCGTCGGCGTCGGCGAGGCTCGGCGCCAGCTCGTCGGCGTGCGCACCGAGGCGCATCGAGTTCGAGCGCGGCTCCATGCCGACCAGGATGCGCGCCGCGCCGACCTTTGCGCGCAGCCCGGCGAGCGTGGTCGCAATGGCGGTGGGGTGATGGGCGAAGTCGTCGTACACCTTGATGCCCCGCGCCTCGCCGACCAGTTCCATACGCCGTTTGGCGCTGCGGAATTCGCCAAGACTGGCGATTGCCGTACCGAGGTCGACGCCGCCTGCCTCGGCCGCGGCCAGCGCCGCGAGTGCGTTCGTCATGTTGTGCCGGCCGATCAGCGACCAGCGCACGACGCCGAGTTCACGGCCGTCGCGCGATACGGCGAATTCGCTGCCGTCGGCGACGATCGCGCGCGCGCGCCAGTCGCCGGCGTCGACGCCGAACGTCGTCACCGGCGACCAGGCGCCCATCGCGAGCACGTCGGCCAGATGCTTGTCCTCGGCGTTGACGATCAGGCGACCGTTGCCCGGCACCGTACGCACGAGATGATGGAACTGGCGCTGGATCGCGGCCACGTCGGGGAAGATGTCGGCGTGGTCGAACTCGAGGTTGTTGAGGATCGCGATCTGCGCATGGTAATGGACGAACTTGGAGCGCTTGTCGAAGAACGCCGTGTCGTATTCGTCGGCTTCGATGACGAAGTCGGGGGTTGAGGGCCGAGGGCCGGGGGCTGGAAAGCCGCCCAGGCGCGCCGACACGCCGAAATTCTCCGGCACGCCGCCGACGAGGAAGCCGGGCGCGCGGCCGCAGGCGTCGAGGATCCAGGCGAGCATCGCCGTCGTCGTCGTCTTGCCGTGCGTGCCGGCGACGGCGAACGTGCGGCGTTCGCGCAGCAGCGCCTCGCCGATCCACTGCGGACCGGAGACGTAGGGCAGGCGCGCGTTCAACAGGTATTCGACCGCGGGATTGCCGCGCGACAGCGCGTTGCCGACGATGACGAGGTCCGGCGCAGCCGAATCGTTCGTCGTCTGCAAATGTTCGGCGCGATAGCCCTGCTTGAGCGCGATGCCGAGCGCGGCGAGCTGGTCGCTCATCGGCGGATAGATGTTCTGGTCCGATCCTTCGACTTCGTGCCCGAGCTCGCGCGCCAATGCCGCGACGCCGCCCATGAACGTGCCGGCGATGCCGAGGATGTGCAGTCTCATGCGTTTGTTCTCGGGTGAACGCACGAGCTATGCCGGGGCGCCCGCCAGGCTCGCCAGCGCGAACGTGGCGAGTATCCACATCAGCGCGACGGCGATGCCGCCGCCGAAGGAAATGTCGAGGCTGTGGCGGAACACGTGCGCATCGACCGCGACCTTCCAGACCAGCAGCGGCAGCGAAATCAGGCCGGCGACCACCTGCGCGCCGGTCATCTGTTCGGGTGTCTGCGGCGGCGTGCCGACGAGCAGGGCGATCGGAATGCCGATCGCATTGAAAGCCGCATTGCAGCCGAGAAACGCCGTCGCCGCCTGCACGAAGCGGCTGCCCTTTTCGCGCAGGGTCAGCAGCAGGCGCAGCAGGCCGAGCGAGAACGCGAGCCAGAGCGCGGCCGAAACGAGGACCGTGCCCGCGCCGATGTCGCGCATCCATGCGACCGGCAACTGCACCGCGATGCAGATCGCTGCGACGATGCCGAGCAGTTGCGCCGAATAGGGCAGGTCCTGCGGGCCGCGGCGCAGCATCAGGATGTCGCGGAAGATTTCTACAACGGCAGGCATGAAGGTCGGAGCGGGAGAGTTCGGACGGCTTGCGAGTTTATCAGCTCGCCCTCCACCATCCTGCTTCGCCCCTCATTCCGGTTCTCGGCGAAGCGATCGTCCGGCGCGTCTTATCTCGGCAGCACCGCAAGGATGCGCTTGAACACTTCCTGCACCTCGCCCACGCCGTCGACCGTCTTCAACTTGCCGATCTGGGCGAAATGATCGGCGACCGGCGCAGTCTGCGCACGGTAGACGTCGAGGCGCTTGCGCACGACGGCCGGGTCGTCGTCGGGGCGGTGCTCGGCGGCGAAGCGGATCTCGCAGCGGGCGAGGATCGTGCTGTCGGGCACGTCGAGCTTGATCGCCACGTCGAGCGGCTGGCCGATGCGCGCGAGCAGGTCTTCGAGCGCGGCGCACTGGGCCAGATTGCGCGGATAACCGTCGAGGATGAAGCCGCCCTTCGCGTCGGACTGGGCGATGCGCTCTTCGAGCATGCCGAGGACGATGTCGTCGGAGACGAGATGGCCGGCGTCCATGACCGCCTTGGCCTTGATGCCGAGCGGCGTACCGGCCTTGACCGCGGCGCGGAGCAGGTCGCCGGTGGAGATATGCGGGATTCCGAGTTCGCTCTTGAGCAGTGTCGCCTGAGTGCCCTTGCCCGATCCGTTCGGGCCGAAGAAAACGATGCGCATATCTGATCCAATGAAGACGCGGTAGTGGGTGCAATAGAAGCTGCGTCAGGCTAACCTAGCGGCAGCGCGGCATCGAGTCAACGGAACCTTCACGCAACTCGGGGAAGCGGGCGGAATTTCGCGTTCCGGCCGAGGCGAAATGGCGTACCGCGAAGGGCCGTCCCAGGTAACGTCCGTCCTTCGACATGGGGGCGGGCGGGTCTCGATCTTCAACCGGATCAGTACCTTTTCCATCGAGGATTCCATGAGCAAAAAGCAGGGCAAATCGGACAAGGGCGCGCTGTTCTATGCGCAGTCGGGCGGTGTGACGGCGGTGATCAACGCCAGCGCCTGCGGCGTCATCGAAACCTGCCGCAAACATGGCGTGCAGGTGTACGCCGGCCGCAACGGCATCCTCGGCGCACTGCGCGAGGAATTGATCGATTTGTCCAAGGAAGACCGCAGGGCGGTTGCGGCATTACGCCACACCCCGGGCGGGGCATTCGGCTCGTGCCGCTTCAAGCTCAAGTCGATCGAGGCCGACCGGCCGCGCTACGAGCGCCTGATCGAAGTGCTCAAGGCGCACGGCATCCGCTATTTCCTCTACAACGGCGGCAACGACTCCGCCGACACCTCGCTGAAGATTTCCCGCCTCAGCGCCGAGCTCGGCTACGACCTCAAGGTCGTCGGCGTACCGAAGACCGTCGACAACGACCTGCCGGTCACCGACAGCTGCCCCGGTTTCGGCTCGGTGGCGAAGTACACCGCCGTGTCGATCGCCGAGGCCAGCCTCGACGTCGAATCGATGGCCGAGTCCTCGACCAAGGTCTTCATCATGGAGGTGATGGGCCGCCACGCCGGTTGGATCGCGGCCGCGGCCGGGCTCGCCAGCCAGGGCAAGGACGCGCCGCCCCACGTGATCCTGTTCCCCGAAGTGCCGTTCGAGCAGGACAAATTCCTCGCCCGGGTGAAAGAGGTCGTGACCAAGGTGGGCTACTGCTCGGTCATCGTTTCCGAAGGCGTGAAGACGGCCGACGGCAAATTCCTCACCGAATCCGGCGTGGTCGATGCGTTCGGCCACACCCAGCTCGGCGGCGGCGCGGCGCCGATCATCGCCGAGCTGGTCAAGGGCAAGCTCGGCTACAAGATCCACTGGGCGGTGCCCGACTATCTGCAACGCTCGGCACGCCACCTGGCGTCGAAGTCGGATCTCGAGCAGGCCTACGCGGTCGGCAAGGCCGCCGTCGAATACGCGCTGGCCGGCAAGAACGCCGTGATGCCGGTGATCAAACGCGTTTCGTCGAGCCCGTTCAAATGGAAGGTGGAGGCCGCGCCGATCACCAAGATCGCCAACATCGAGAAGAAGCTGCCGGCGAACTACATCAGCAAGGACGGCTTCCACATCACCACGGCCGCGCGCAACTACTTCGAACCCTTGATCCGCGGCGAGGCCTATCCGCCGTACGATACGAAAACCGGCCTGCCGAAGTACGTGCGCCTGAAGCGCGTGCTGGTGAAGAAGAAGCTGCCGAAGTACGAGATCGCGGACAAATGACGGCAGGATGCCTTTATCCCGGCCGGCACAGGGGCGTGCAGTGAGCCGGGACGCGGCTTTGCTCGATCACCGATGACTTCCGCACCCTTCATCCCCGACGGTGAGCTGATCGAGAGTTTCGTGCGCGCCTCCGGACCGGGCGGCCAGAACGTCAACAAGGTCGCCTCGGCGGTCGAGCTGCGTTTCGACGTGAAGAATTCGCCGTCGTTGTCCGAGGCGTTGCGCGCGCGCGTGCTGGCGCGGCGCGACCGGCGCCTGACCGCCGACGGCGTGCTCGTCATCCAGGCCAATCGCTTCCGCGACCAGGCGAAGAACCGCGAGGACGCGCGCGCGCGCCTGGCCGAAATCCTGCAGGCCGCCGCCTACGTGCCGAAGAAACGCATCGCGACCAAGCCGACGCGCGCCTCGAAAGAACGCCGCCTCGATGCCAAGCGCCAGCGCAGCACGCACAAACAGCAGCGGTCGAAACGCAACTGGGGCGATGATTGAAATTTTTTTGACGCGGATTTACGCGGATAGAGCAAATCAAATGACAATTTGGTTCCCTTGGCCGCTTTATCCGCGTTGATCCGCGTCCAATAGCTTTATTTCCGGGAATCCCAGGCAAGTGACCACATCGATATTTCCGCAAGTGCCGCCGCGGGCGCCGCAGTTTCCGCCGTCGTTTCTCGGCTGGCTGTGCCGCGCTTTCCTGCGGCTGACCGGCTGGCGCGTGGCCGGCGCGCTGCCCGATGTGCCGAAGCTGGTCATGATCGGCGCGCCGCACTCCTCGAATTGGGACGGAGTCTGGGCGCTCACGTTCAAGGTTGCATTGCGCGTCGACATCCATTTCATCATCAAGAACGACTACACCAAGGGTCCGCTCGGCCCGCTCGTGCGCGGCCTCGGCGGCATCGGCATCGATCGCAAGGCGGCGCACGACGTGGTCACGCAGATGCGCCAGCAGTTCGCCAAGCGCGACAAGCTCTGGCTCGGCATCACGCCCGAGGGCACGCGCAAGAAAGTGACGAAGTGGAAAAGCGGCTTCTGGCACATCGCGCGCGCGGCGAACGTGCCGGTGCAGCTGCTGTACTTCCATTACCCGGAGAAGACGATCGGCCTGGGTCCGTTGATCGAACTGAGCGACGATCTCGACGCCGACATGGCGCGCATCCGCGAATACTACGTGCCGTTCCAGGGCAAGAACCGCGGCACCGTATGAGCACGCCCGTGCTGATGGCCTGGAGCGGCGGCAAGGACTCCACGCTCGCACTCGAACGGTTGCTCGGCGATGCGCGCTATCGCATCGCCGGCCTGGTGACGACGGTCACGAGCGGCTACGATCGCATCGCGATCCACGGCGTGCGCCGCTCCATTCTGCGCCGTCAGGTCGGGGGACTGGGCTTGCCGTTGATCGAAGCCGAAATTCCGCCGCAGGCATCGAACGACGTTTACGAGGCGGCGTTCGCAGGGGCGCTGGCGCGCGCCCGCGCAGCCGAACCCGCGCTCGACGCGATCGCGTTCGGCGACCTGTACCTCGCCGACGTGCGTGCCTACCGCGAAGCGCTGCTCGCCCGGCTCGGCTGGCGCGGACTCTACCCGTTGTGGGGCGAAGACACGGCCGAACTCGCGCGCCATTTCGTCGGGCGCGGCTACCGCGCGATCCTGAGCTGCGTCGATACGCAGCAACTCGATGCGGAATTCTGCGGACGCGATTTCGATGCGGCATTGCTCGCGGACCTGCCGGCGTCCTGCGATCCCTGCGGGGAAAACGGCGAATTCCATACCTGCGTCTACGGCGGGCCGTTGTGGCGCGAGCCGCTGGCGCTCGCGCGCGGCGAACGCGTGCTGCGCGACGCCCGTTTCCAGTACGTGGATCTGATCGAAGTCTGAGTCTCAGATCGGCGCGAACAATTCCGCCAGGTCGGCCTCCTCGAAGCGCAGGCTGTGCACGTCGCCGCCTTCGAGCACCGCACGCGCGAGTTCGGCCTTGCGCTGTTGCATTTGCTGGATCTTTTCTTCGACCGTGCCCGCGCAGATCAATTTGTAGACGAACACCGGCTTGTCCTGGCCGATGCGATGGGCGCGGTCGGTGGCCTGGTTCTCGACCGCGGGATTCCACCACGGGTCGTAGTGGATGACGGTATCGGCCGCGGTCAGGTTGAGGCCGACGCCGCCGGCCTTGAGGCTGATCAGGAACACCGGCGCCGTGCCGTTCTGGAAGCGCTTGACCAGTGCGCCGCGTTCGCGTCCCGGCGTGTCGCCGGTCAGCAGCAGATGCGCGATCGAGCGCGCGGTCAGCGCGTCGCGGATCAGGTGCAGCATTTCCGCGAACTGGCTGAAGACGAGGATGCGGCGGCCTTCGTCGACAAGGCCTTCCACCAGCTCGACGAGCAGGTCGAGCTTTGCCGACTCCTTGACTTTCTTTGCGCCGGCGAGCTTGACCAGACGCGGATCGCAGCAGGCCTGGCGCAGCTTGAGCAGCGCATCGAGCACGACGATGCCGGCCTGGGCGAGGCCGCGCTTCTTCACCTCGGCGAGCACGCGCTCGTGCTGGGCAAGGCGCAGGGTTTCGTAGAGTTCGCGTTGTGCGCCTTCGAGTTCGATCGCGCGTGCGATCTCGGTTTTCGGCGGCAGGTCGGCGAGCACGTCTTCCTTGCGCCGGCGCAGCAGCAGCGGCGCGATGCGGCGCTTGAGGCGTTCGCGGCGATCCGCATCGCCGTGTTTTTCGATCGGCGTGCGGAAGAAGCGCGTGAAGGTTTTCTCGCTGCCGAGCAGGCCGGGCTCCACCGCGTCGAACTGGGCCCAGAGTTCGCCGAGATGGTTCTCCAACGGCGTGCCGGTCATCGCCAGGCGCCGTCGTGCGGGGATTTCGCGCACGATTTTCGCCCACTGCGTCTTCGCGTTCTTGATCGCCTGCGCTTCGTCGAGCACGAGAAGAGCGTAGTCGTGGTCCACGAGCGCCTCGCGGTCGCGCGGCAAGAGCGGGTACGTCGTGAGCACGAGATCGTGGCGCGGGATTTCCGCATGCAGGCTGCCGCGCTCGGGGCCGTGCAGCACGAGCACGGACAGGTCCGGCGCGAAGCGCGCGGCTTCCTCGCGCCAGTTCGCCATCAGGCTGGTCGGGGCGACGATCAGTGCAGGCTTGTCGAGCCGCCCGCGCTGTTTCTGGACGAGCAGGTGGGCGAGCACCTGCACGGTCTTGCCCAAGCCCATGTCGTCGGCGAGCACGCCGCCGAGTCCGGCGTCGGCCAGGCTGTCGAGCCAGGCGAGCCCTTCACCCTGATAGCGGCGCAGCGTGCCGCGGAAGCCGGCGGGTTCGGCGGCGGCGGCGCGCGGCGCGCGCAACGTTTCGAACAGCGCGCGCAGCTGCTCGCCGCCGCGCCAGGCCGGATCGCTTTCCGCGAGTTCGGCCGCCTGCGCGCGGCGCAGGCGCAGCGCCGCTCCATCGCCGCCGGCGGGCCCTTGCAACCATTCGAGCAGCGGCGCGATCAACGCGCGCAGGCGCGCCAGCGGCAGCGGCGCGCGCCTGCGCGCATCGAGCGGCACCAGCCAGATCGCATCCGCGGCCTCGCCCGGACGCGCCTCGAGCGGAAATCCCGGATCGGCGAGCAGACGCCGCAGGATCGGCAGCAGATCGACGCGTTCGCCGTCGATGTCGACGCCGAGCCGCACTTCGAACCAGTCGAGTCCGGAGCCCTCGGCTTCGAGTTCGGCGTACCAGGTTTCGGCTTCGCCGGCGAGTTCGAACGGAAAGCCGTCATCGGATTCGAGCCGGAACCCGGCTTCGCGCAGCCGCGGCGCGAGCGCGAACAGGTCTTCGGCGGCGGCGAGCTGCCCGCGCCGCCGTTCGAGCACGAAGTCGCCGTCGCCCAGCGTGTCGCGGCCGGCGCCGCGGATGCGCGGCAGGGTCTCCGCATCGACCAGACCGATCGCGTCGAGACGCTCGCAGGCGGCGATTTCGACGCCGCGGTCGCGCACGATGTCGAGGACGCGCCCGTCGAGGAAGCGCCGCTCGCGCGCCTGCGCGGGCGAGAACGGCAGGCGCACGCCGGCATAGTCGAAGCTCAGGCGAAGCACGCCGATCCGGTAGCTCGAAAAGTCGAGGGTCGCCGGCAGCGCGCGCAGGGTGAGCACGGGCGTGGGGGCAGCGCGGCGCGTTTCGACCTTCAGCGTTTTGCCCGGTGCCGGTACGCCGTCGAGCAGTGCATGCCGGCGCCATTCCGAGGCGACCAGCTCGTTCTGTTCGGGCCGCAGCGGCGGCGCCGCGGCGGCAGCGGCGAGCAAGCGCGGATCGACGCCGTCGACGCGGCCGAGCACGTGTGCTGCCGCGTCGTAGTACCAGACGCCGGCGATATGGAAAAAGCGCGGGGGCGAGTCCGCGCCGGCCAGCATCGGCACGAGCTTGCTGTCGCCGTCGTCGAGCTGCTGCCAGCGCCATTCGAGGCGGCGCGGCGCAGACAGGGTCAAGCGCGGCGCGCTCGGCTTGTCGAAGAAACAGGGATGGTCTGCGAGCAGGGTTTCCAGCAGCGCTTCGTCGCGCGCATCGGCGAGCGTGCACGCGCCGGCATTGGAGTAATACGGTGCCGCGCGCATGCGCAGCCGGGCGACCTGTTCGTAAGCGGAGGGACTCAGGCCCTGCCAGGGATCGGAGCGGCCGTACGCCGGCTCGATCGGCTGTGGCGAAACATAACCTCCGCGCTTGCCCGGCTTGAGCCAGACCGGCTGCACGTCCAGGCGCGGCAGCGCGCCGTTGCCCAGGCGCAGGATCAGGCCGAAGACGCGCTCGCCGTCGCTGCGCAGAAGTTCACGAGGAAACGATGCCGTCGGCGCCGGCGCATCGAGATTCTGCATCCAGCCCGCCCAGGCCCCGAGCGTCGGCGCAGAGGGAGCGAGGGCTGCCTCCGGAACGCGGCTACGCTCGCCTAACAGTTTGAGCGCGATCGCGGCGACATGCTTGCATTCGAACGTCATCGGGCAGGTGCAGTGCGTGTCCAGCAAAAGCCGGGATCCGCTCGCGTCGATGTGAATGCCCGCGGTGTACGGCTTGGCCGCGCTGCCTTGCACTTCGCCCGTCAGGCTGCCGTCGTTCTCGCGCGGAGCGCTGTACCAGATCCTGCGCACGCGGCCGCGCCGCAGATAGTCCGAACCCTTGGCCAGGGTCCGGCCGTCGAGCACTTCGCCCATGTGGCGCGCCAGGAATTGACGGAACTGATTTTCTTCCATATGCGCCGCGGCGAATTTCCCCGCCGCGGGCGCGCCCGCCGCGGGGTTGCCTGTCGTCAGGCCGCCGCGCGTTCCTTCGCCGGACTGCGCCACGCGGCAAGCAGTTCTTCGCGTTTGGCGGCGGCTTTGGCGAAGTTCGCCTCCTTGATGTGGCCGTAGCCGCGGATGTGCTCGGGGATCGAGGCGATATCGACGGCGAGCTTGAGGTTGTCGCGGTCGAGTTTCGCCAGCAGTTCGTCGGCGATCGCAAAGTAGTCGGCGACGAGCTGGCGTTCCATCCGGCGCTCGGCCGTCTTGCCGAAAAAGTCGAACGCGCCGCCGCGCAGACCCTTGAACTTGGCCAGCAGCTTGAACGCGCGGAACATCCAGGGGCCGAATTCGCGTTTGATCAGATGGCCGTCGGCGTCCTTCTTGGCGAAGGTCGGCGGGGCGAGGTTGAAGTGGATCTTGTAGTCGCCGTCGAAGGTGTTCCTGATCTGTTTCTCGAATTCGCCGCTCGTATACAGGCGCGCGACTTCGTACTCGTCCTTGTAGGCCATCAGCTTGAACGCGTAGCGCGCGACCGCCGCGGTCAGCTCGGTCTGTCCCGGCGCCTTCGTTTGTTCGGTGCCGCGCACTTTGTCGACGAGCGCTTTGTACTTCGCCGCGTAGGCCGCGTCCTGGTAGTCGGTCAGGAAGGCGACGCGACGCGCGATCTGCTCGTCGAGCGTGGCGCTGAGCTTCGCGTCTTCGAGCGGCGCGGCGGCGGCGACGGCCTTCGTTTCACCGTTGGCCGCTTCCTTCACCTTGGCCATGTCGACGGCGGCGAGGCGGCCCCAGGCGAACGCGCTCTTGTTCATTTCGATCGCGGCGCCGTTGAGTTCGATCGCGCGCATCAGCGCGGCTTCGGAGATCGGCACCCAGCCCTTCTGCCAGGCGTAGCCGAGCATGAACAGATTGCTCGCGATCGAATCGCCGAGCAGCTTCGTCGCGAGATCGGTCGCGTCGACGAGTTCCGGCTGGTCGCCGTCGAGCGCCGTGCCCACGGCCTTGACGATCTGCAGCGCGGGGAACTGCATGTCCGGCTTGGTCGTGAACGTGCCGGGCATCGCTTCGTAGGTATTGAGCACGACGTGCGAACGCTTGGCGCGGATCTTCGACAGTGCCCAGTAGTCGTTGACCACGACCATATCGCAGCCCAGGACCAAATCCGCTTCGCCGGCGGCAATGCGCACGGCATGGATGTCGGCCGGCGTCTTCGCGATGCGCAGATGGCAGGTCACCGCGCCGCCCTTCTGGGCGAGGCCGGTCTGGTCGAGCACGGTCGCGCCCTTCGACTCCAGATGCGCGGCCATGCCGATCAGCGCGCCGATCGTGACCACGCCGGTGCCGCCGATGCCGGTGACGAGGATGTTCCAGGGCTGCGCCAGGTCGCTGGCGAAGTTCGGCTGCGGCAGGGCGGAGAAATCGACTTTTCCACTGCCGGGCTTGCGCTTCTTCAAACCGCCGCCGTGAATGGTGACGAAGCTCGGGCAAAAGCCTTTGACGCAGGAGAAATCCTTGTTGCAGTTCGACTGGTCGATCTCGCGCTTGCGGCCGTACTCGGTTTCCTTCGGCAGCACCGAGACGCAGAACGATTTCTCGCCGCAGTCGCCGCAGCCTTCGCACACCAGCGAATTGATGAACACGCGCTTCTTCGGATCTTCGAGCTTGCCGCGCTTGCGCCGGCGGCGCTTCTCGGTCGCGCAGGTCTGGTCGTAGATCAGCACCGACACGCCGGGCACTTCGCGCAGGCGCTTGGACACCGCGTCGAATTCGGCGCGGTCGACGAATTCCACGTCCTTCGGGAACAGCTCGCGCTTCGACCACTTCTCGATCTCGTCGCTCATCACGACGATCGTCTGCACGCCTTCGGCGCGCATCTGGTTGGCGATGTCGGGCACGGTCAGCTTGCCGTCGACCGGCTGGCCGCCGGTCATCGCGACCGCGTCGTTGTAGAGGATCTTGTAGGTGATGTTGACCTTGGCCGCGATCGCCTGGCGCACCGCGAGCGAACCCGAGTGGAAATAGGTGCCGTCGCCGAGGTTCTGGAACACGTGCTGGGTTTCGGTGAACGGCGCCTGGCCGCACCAGGTCGCGCCTTCGCCGCCCATCTGGGTGAACGTGTCGGTGCGGCGGTCCATCCAGGTGACCATGTAGTGGCAGCCGATGCCGCCGAGTGCGCGCGAGCCTTCCGGCACCGCGGTCGAGGTGTTGTGCGGGCAGCCGGAACAATAGTGCGCGGCGCGCGGGAAGTTCGCGCGCGGCAGGGTGAGCTCCTTCTCCTTCGCCTCGATCCAGGCGACGCGCGACTTGATCGTGTCGTTCGAAAAGAAGCGCGACAGGCGCTTGGCGATCACCAGCGCGATCATCGCCGGGGTCAGTTCGGACGTCGACGGCAGGATCCAGTTGCCTTCCTCGTCGTACTTGCCGACCACCGAGGGACGCGTCGGCCAGTTGTACATGTACTCCTTCATCTGCGATTCGATGAAGGAGCGCTTCTCCTCGGCGACGATGATGTCTTCGAGGCCGTTGGCGAATTCGCGGATGCCGACCGGTTCCAGCGGCCAGGTCATGCCGACCTTGTACACGCGGATGCCGATGTCGGCGGCCATCTTCTCGTCGATGCCGAGGTATTCGAGCGCCTGCAGCACGTCGAGATAGCTCTTGCCCGTGGTGACGATGCCGAGGCGCGCCTTCGGCGAGTCGATGACGACGCGGTCGATGCGGTTCGCGCGCGCGAACGCCTGCGAGGCCTGCACGGCGTATTGGTGCAGGCGCATTTCCTGGTTGAGCGGCGGGTCGGGCCAGCGGATGCTGAGGCCGCCCGGCGGCATCGTGAAATCGGTGGGAACGACGATGTCGAGCTGATGCGGATTGACGTTGACGCTGGCCGACGACTCGACGGTTTCCGCGATCGTCTTGAAGCCGACCCAGCGGCCGGTATAGCGCGACATCGCCCAGCCGAGCATGCCCATGTCGAGGATGTCCTGCACGCCGGCCGGGTTGAGGATCGGCATCATCGCGCTGACGAATTCGAGTTCCGAACCGTGCGGCAGCGTCGACGAACGGCAGGCATGGTCGTCGGCGGCCAACGCGAGCACGCCGCCGTTCTTCGAAGTACCTGCCGCATTGCCGTGCTTGAACACGTCGCCCGAGCGGTCCACCCCGGGGCCCTTGCCGTACCACATCGCGAACACGCCGTCGTACTTCGCGCCGGGGAACAGGTTGGTCTGCTGCGTGCCCCAGACCATCGTCGCGCCGAGGTCTTCGTTGAGGCCCGGCTGGAATTCGATGTTCGAGGCCTTGAGGTGCTTCTTCGCCTTCCACAGCTCGAGGTCGAAGCCGCCGAGCGGCGAGCCGCGGTAGCCGGAAATGAAGCCGGCCGTGTTGAGGCCGGCGGCACGGTCGCGCATCTGCTGCATCAGCGGCAGGCGCACCAGCGCCTGCACGCCGGAAAGATAGATGCGGCCCTGGGTGCGCGTGTATTTGTCCTCGAGCGTGTAGCCGAGGTCGAGCCGGGGTGCGGAACGTTCTGTCGCCAAGATGGACATGATGGCCTTGCTCGCAGCGAGTTCTGAACGTGCAAGTTTACCATCCGGCGTCGGCACGCCGATCTATTGCGCTCCCGGGATGCGGATGCTACTGGGTCTGCGCGATCAGCGCGCCGAGCGAATAAGGCGCGAGCCGTTCGCCTTCGATCTGCGCGGGATAGTCCAGTTCCGGTTCGAAGCGGACGGACGCGGCGAGCGCGCCGAGTTCGTCGGGGCAGGATTTCGCCGTCTTCGCGTCGACGCCGATGATGCTCAGTTCGAGCACGCCCTTGCGCGCGAGGCGCAGCGCATGGCAGTCGTAGACGCTTTTCGATTCCCCCGCGGGCTGGCGCTCTTCGCTCCAGAGCACGGTCGAGCCTTCGCGCACCGGCGCGGCTTCGTAGCGCAACAGGGTGCCGCCGCTGCCCGAAAGCCGCGGCATGGGCGCACGCGCATTGGCGCCCTCGATCAGCGCCGCCGGATCGAACGGCGCCGGGTTGGGCGCGACGAGACCATCGTGGCGCCAGCGCAGGCGCACGATGCGCAGGTTGGGATCGGTCAGGGTCTTGTTCGCGTCGATCACCCAGCCGATCAGGTGGGTGTCGTTTTCGCCGCGCAGCGCCGTGTCGACGCGGCGCGCGTCGGTGCCGGCGACAATGTGCTGGCCGCGCGGTATGTCCATGCGCATGCCGATCGCTTCGCGCACGAAACGGCCGCGCTCGAAGACGACCGTCTCGGCGAGCCGCTTGAGTTCGGTCGGCGTCGCCCGTCGGGGAGGGTCGGCCTCGGTCGCCGGCCCAGGGGCCGACTGCGCTTGCATCGCTGCGGAAACCAGCGCCGTCTTGTCCGGCGCCGAGGTCGAAACGGAGCGGTTCGCGGCGGCGTAGCCGTCGTCGGCATCGGCCGAATCGTCCGCCGCCGGATCGGCTTCCTGCGCAACCGCGGCATGGTTCGCAGCAGGCACTGTGGCGGCGGTACGGAATGCGGTCCAGACGAGCAGGCCGGCGCAGGCGAACTGGGCCAGCAGCAGGTAGCGGATGTCGTGGTCCTTGTCGCCCCAGTACTTGTACAAGGCATAGAGCACATAGCCGGGAACGAACAGCGTCAGCACGCCGTCGAGCGTGTTAGCGCGCCAGATGCGCACGATGACGAGAATTCCCAGGACGAAGGAAACCAGATAGAGAACCAGCAACCCCTGCAGCATCTGCGCGGCTTTCCCCAAGCGAACGAGCGGGTGGAAGTTTAAACGAGAGCGCCTTGCAAAACCGGGTATTCCGCCGCGGTTTCTGCGACCGGCTTCGAGCCCTGGTTCACGCCTGCGCGTCCGGCTTGATCATCGCCTTGAACGGAAACAGCTGCTGGTTGACGAAGCCGTCGGGCATGTAGTCGCCGACCACGCCGTAGCGCTCGGGGAATGTCTTGTCGGATTTCACCGCGGTGCCGAACAAGTAGTCGAGGAAGGAATAGTGCGCGGCATAGTTCTTGTCGATCGCTTCGTCGTCCTGCGAATGGTGCCAGTGATGGAAGTCCGGCGTCACGATCAGGTACTTGAGCGGCCCCCACGGCAGGTGCACGTTGGCGTGATTGAACACGGCCTGGAAGCCGACGATGATGATGTAGGCGTTGATCACGCCTTCCGAGAAACCGATCACGAAGAGCGGCGCGAGCACGAGCACGCGCGTGGCGACGATTTCGAGCATGTGCTGCCGGGAACCGGCGAGCCAGTCCATCGTCTTCGTGCTGTGGTGCACCGAGTGGAATTTCCACAGGAACGGGACTTCGTGGTAGGCGCGGTGGGTGAAGTACTGGGCGAGGTCGGCGACGAGGATGCAGAGCAGCAGCTGCGGCACGAACCAGATGCGCTGCACGGCGAGCTGGAAATCGTGGTTGACCAGCCAGCCGAACACGTTGTGGATGAGGAAATTCACCGTCAGCAGGATCAGGCCGACGAGAAAGTGGTTGACCGCGAAGTGCTTCAGGTCGGTCTGCCATTCGCGGCGGAAGATCGGCTGGCCCTTGTACAGCGGGAACAATTTTTCCAGCACGACGAAGATCGTCGTCGAGCCGAGCAGATCGAGGATGAACCAGTCGAGGCCGATGTAGGGCGTGTGGTCCGGAAAGTCGCCGACCGGCACGCGCGAGCCGCCGAGCGCGACCGCGACGACGACGCAGGCGAACGCGACGAGGTTGAGATTGCGCCGGCGGTTGAAGATCAGATTGGTCAGCGACAGGGCGCCGGCGACGAGCAGGCCGGCGAACAGCAGTTGGCGCAGGACGTCGACCGAGTACTTCTGGCGCAGCTCGGGCATGGTCAGGTACTGCGGGAAATGGAACGCGAGCACGGCGAGCAGGCTCAGAATGCCGAGCAGCAGCGCAAGCACCGTCGTGATCAGCGCCCTGCCGTCGCGCAGGTCGCCGCTGCGATGAAGCAGGTCGTCGGTGTCCTCGACGACTTCGCCGACGCGGCGCGCCGTAGCCGCGAACGGCGCGACGAGAATGCGGCGCGAGATCGCGCGTTTGGAACCGGGCGGCAGGGACGATCCGAGCATGGCGTTGGTGTGATACGACTGGCGTTGCGCGCACTATAGCTTCGCTTTCAGGCACTTGCACGGGCCTGCGCCGCACCTTGAAAAGGCCCGTCGCCGCCCCATCTCGTGGCGAAGGAAAGCAGCCATGCTTACCGTTCCCGCCAGGGGTTTCCTTCTTCCGCCGGCCGTCGCCTTGGACGCGACCGCAGCCCGGCGATGCGAACACTTGCCGCCGTATTCCGCATTCGCCGCGCCTTGCGCCGCGGCGCCGGCGCGCCCCCCGTTTTTCCCGCAGCCCGGAGTGGTTCATGCCGCCCACACGCTCGTCGTAGTGCGTCGTCCGTTGTAACCCTTTTTTTCTCTTTGTCCCAATCTGTCGAAGGATAGAACGTCATGTCGTGGCTTAATACGGATTTGAGTCTTGGCAACATCGTCGTCATCGTCGGCGTGATCGTCGCGCTGATGCTGCTGTACTCGTCGATCGTCTACGTGCCGAACAACCGCGTCGGCGTGCTCGAACGGCTATGGGCCGGCAAGGGCTCGGTCAAGCGCGGCCTCGTCGCGCTCGGCGGCGAAGCGGGCTACGTGCCCGAGTTGCTGCGCGGCGGTTTCCATCTGTTGTTCCCGTTCCAGTACCGCGTGCACAAGGTCGATCTCGTGACCGTGCCGCAGGGGGAGATCGGCTACGTGTTCGCGCGCGACGGCAAGCCGCTCGAAGCCGGGCAGTCGCTGGCCGGAAACGGCAAGGCCGACGACTTCGAAAGCGTGCGCGACTTCCTTGCCGCGGGCGGCCAGAAAGGCCCGCAGCGCAAGGTGCTGCGCGAGGGTGTCTATGCGATCAACATCGCCCAGTTCGTCGTGCTCACGCGCGCAAACACCTATGCCGTGGCATTGGCCAAGTCGGACACCGACACGATCGAAGCGATGCGCGCGCAGATCGAGGCGCGCGGCGGTTTCCATCCGGTCGTCATCGGCGAGTCGGCGCAGGGCTTGCGCGTTGCCGATCCGGGCTCGAAAGAGCCGCGCGTGACCAACGACGTGATCGGCATCGTCACCGTGCACGACGGTCCCGGCCTGCCGGCGGGCGAACTGATCGCGCCGGCGGTCGGCACGGATCGCGGCGTCGCCGCGGCCTATCACAACAATTTCCAGGATGCCGACCGCTTCCTCGCCGCGGGCGGCTTCCGCGGACGCCAGTATCAGGTGCTCGTCGACGGCACGTACTACGTCAACCGCTTGTTCGCGAGCGTCGAGTTCATCGAGAAGACGCTGGTGCCGATGGGCATGGTCGGTGTCGTCGTGTCGTTCACGGGCAAGCGCGGCGCCGATCGTTCGGGTGCGGAGTACCAGCACGGCGAGCTCGTCGGCGAGGGCGAGCGCGGCGTCTGGGAGGCGCCGATGCTGCCGGGCAAGTATCCGTTCAACCGCTTCGCCGGTTCGATCGTGAAAGTGCCGACGACCAACTTCATTTTGAAATGGGAGTCGGGCCAGTCGGGCTCGGACTTCGACCGCAACCTCAAGGAGATCTCGCTGATCACCAAGGACGCGTTCGAGCCGACGCTGCCGCTGTCGGTCGTCGTGCACATCGACTACAAGAAAGCGGCGAAGGTGATCCAGCGCTTCGGCGACGTGCAGAAACTCGTCGAACAGACGCTCGACCCGATGGTCTCGGCCTATTTCAAGAACACGGCGCAGACCAAGACCTTGATCGAGCTGCTGCAGCAGCGTGCGGATATCCAGAGCCAGGCGCTGGCCGACATGAAGGACAAGTTCGCCGCCTACAACCTCGAACTGCAGGAAGTGCTGATCGGTACGCCGAAGTCGCCGGCCGGCAACAGCCAGATCGAGAACATCCTCGCCCAGTTGCGCGATCGCCAGGTCGCGCGCGAGCAGATCGAGACCTACGCGCAGCAGGAAGCCGCGGCGGTGAAGGAACGCAGCCTGCGCGAGGCCGCGGCGGTCGCCGCCCAGCAGAAGGGCCTGACCGAATCGCGCATCGCGATCGAGATCGCCGAGAACAAGGGTCTGGCCGAGGTGAAGACGCAGACCCGCCAGGGCGAAGCCGACGCGGCGAAGATCCGCAACGTTGCGGTCGCCGACGCCGAGCGCATCAAGGCGATCGGCGCGGCGAACGCGAACCGCATCGAACTCGAAGGCGAGGCGACCGCGCGCGCGGCGCACAAGCAGGTCGAAGCTTACGGCGGTCCCGAGATCCGTCTGGCCCAGGAGATCTCCGCGCAGATCACCCGCGCCATCGCCGAGGGCAAGCTGCCGGTCGTGCCGCAGATTCTCGTCGGCGGCGACGGCAAGGCCGGCAATGCGATCGAGGCGATCACGGCGATGATCCTCGCCGCGGGTCAGCAGTTCCGTCAGCCGAAGACGACGACGGTGCAGTGAAGCAAGGAGCAAGGCAGCCGGCATCGCGCCGGCTGCTTGCGCCGCCGCCGCTCAGGCGTGGCGATGATGCAGGTTCGGCAGGAACGCGGTAAGCAGGCCGATCGCCGGCAAGTAGGCGCAGAGCTGGTACACGTATTCGATGCCTTTGTGGTCGGCGATCTCGCCGAGCACGGCCGCCGCGATGCCGCCCATGCCGAAGGCGAAACCGAAGAACATGCCCGCGACCATGCCGACCTTGCCGGGCAGAAGTTCGGTCGCATAGACCAGGATCGCCGAGAACGCGCTCGACAGGATCAGGCCGATGACGACGCTGAGGATGCTCGTCCAGAACAGATCCACGTGCGGCAGCAGCAGCGAGAACGGCAGCACGCCGAGGATCGACACCCAGATCACCCACTTGCGCCCGACCCTGTCGCCGATCGGCCCGCCGACGAGCGTGCCGAGGGCGACCGCGCCGAGGAAATAAAACAGATGGATCTGTGCACTCTGCGTCGAGACATGGAATTTCTCGATCAGATAGAACGTGTAGTAATTCGACAGGCTGATCAAATAGAAATACTTGGAGAAGACCAGCGCGAGCAGCACGCCGATCGCGACGACGACCTGACGCCTCGGCAGCGCCGCGACCGCCGCGACGGCCTTCGCCGTTTTCGGCCTCGCACGCCGCGCGTACCACATGCCGACCCGGGTCAGCAGCGCGATGCCCGCGACAGCGAGCAGCCCCACCCAGGCAAGCGCGCCCTGTCCGTGCGGCAGGATGAGAAACGCCGCGAGCAGCGGCCCCAATGCCGAGCCGGCGTTGCCGCCGACCTGGAACAGCGACTGCGCCAGGCCGTGACGCCCGCCGGAGGCCAGGCGCGCGATGCGTGAGGATTCCGGATGGAAGATCGACGAGCCCGTGCCGACCAGGGCCGCGGCGAGCAGCAGGAACGGGAACGAGGCGGCCTGCGAAAGCAGAAGCAGGCCGCACAGGGTGAAACCCATGCCGACCGGCAGCGAGTACGGCAGCGGCCGGCGGTCGGTGTAGGCGCCGACGAGCGGCTGCAACAGCGAGGCGGTGATCTGGTAGGTGAAGGTGAGCAGGCCGATCTGGCCGAAGTCGAGCGAATAGTTGCTCTTCAGGATCGGATAGATCGACGGCAGCAGCGACTGGATCAGGTCGTTGAGGAAATGCGAGGAGCTGACCGCGGCCAGCACACCCAAAGCGGTGCCGGAAACGGCGGGGGAGGCGGTTTTTTCGACGACGGCGGGATTGGCGGCCACGGATACGACTCGGTGCTACGAATTCGGGGCATGCAGGCTAGAATCGTTCGCATTCGCCCACCGCCGCAGGTAGGTCAACGGTTTATTAGACTGGGCCAAGGCTGGTTAAACATTTGTCATGTTCTTTGCCCGTCATTCCCGCTTTCGCGGGAATGACGGCAAAAAAAGCACCGGACCATGCGCAACGCCAATGTCGACGACTACGAAGCGACTCCGCGCCCGATCATCTCGGTCGGCAACGACTACGCGCCCGGCGTCGCGCGCGGTTCGCACCAACACCGGCGCAATCAACTGCTTTACGGCGCGACGGGCCTGATGATCGTGACCACGCCGCAAGGCCGCTGGGTGGTGCCGCCGCAGCGCGCGCTGTGGATACCGGCCGGCATTTACCACGACGTCTACGCGGTCGGCCCGGTGACCACGCGCAGCATCTTCCTCGAGCCTGCGGTCAGCAAGAAGCTGCCCGGCGAGTGCCGCGTGCTCGGCATCACGCCGCTCGCGCGCGCGCTCTTGCTCGAAGCCGTCGACCTGCCGGCGAAATACGACGTGCATGCGCGCGCCGGACTGATCATGCGCCTGTTGATCGCCGAGATCGAACAGCTGCCGACCCTGCCGCTCAACATCAGCCTGCCGACCGCGCCGAAACTCGCCGCGCGCTGCCGCGCCTTCCTCGACAAGCCGACGCCGCACGAAACCATCGACGACTGGTGCGCATCGCTGAATATGTCACGGCGCTCGTTCACGCGCCTGTTCCGCGAGCAGACCGGCACGAGCTTCGCCGCCTGGTGCCGCCAGGCCTGTGTCGTCGCGGCTTTGCCGCGCCTCGCGGCGGGCGATTCGATCACGGCGATCGCGTTGGATTTCGGTTATGCGAATCCTTCGGCGTTCACGCAGATGTTCCGCGCGCAGACCGGGGTCGCGCCGAGCGCGTATGCGGGCGCGGGGCCGGTCGCTTGACGGGTGTTTTTGCTTCGGCTGCGTGTGCGTCGTTCCCGCGCGCGCTTGGCGGGGCTCTCAACAGTCGGAGGGTCGGTCATCCTGCGACTTTGCTTTTTGTCGCTGATTTTTGAGAGCCGGAGCAGTGCGCATCCTGCGCGCGGAATCCGGAGCGGAAGCCGAAGAAACCTCGCGGTGTCGTCGGGCCGCGATTCATCGTGTCCGGCTCTGCTCGTGATTTCGTTGGGTCCGGTTTGACGGCGCGGAAGGGCGGGATCAATAGACTCGTCACGAAGACACGAAGACGCGCTGATGGCGGCTTCCTTAGCATCTTGTTTTCTTCGTGGCTCTTCTCCGTGCCTTCGTGGTTCAGTCTTTTGCCTCTGCTTTTGCATAGTCCGATTCGGAACTAAGCCGCTCAACCCCCTGTCTTCAGGCACTGGCCGCCGACGTATCGGCGGCCCAGACTGATTCGACAACATGGCCGCGCGCTACCGCACGGCCGCGCCATCCAAGGAGCGAACGATGCGTGGACGTTTCGGGAAACGAATGCTGTGCGCGACGCTGTTCGCGCTGACGTTGGCTTCCGCGGCGCACGCGGACGGCGATCCGCTCGACGATCCCGGCGTGCAGAAAACGCTGCGTGCGATGGCGAACGCATCGACCTGGTACCACCCCGACATTTTCGGCATGACCGTGGGCATGCGCCGCTACGCGCACAAAGACTACGCCGGCGCGCTGAAGTATTTCGAAATCGGCGCTTTTTACGCCGACAAGCTGTCCCAGCTCAGCACCGGCCTGATGTACAAGAACGGCGAGGGTGTGAAGAAGGACCCGGTCGCCGCCTACGCCTGGCTCGATCTCGCCGCCGAGCGCGAATATCCGGATTTCGTCGCCACGCGCGACAGCCTCAAGGCGGAACTCACGCCCGAGCAACTCGCTCAAGCCATGGAGCTGCGCAAGAAACTCGGCGAACGCTACGGCGACGCCGTGGCCAAACCGCGCATGGCCCAGCAGCTGCGCTTCGGCCAGATGGAAATCACCGGTTCGCACACCGGCTTCGACTCGGGGTCGAACCATGCCAGCACCAAGAGCGACTGCGGCCCGGCCCTGGTCGTCGGTGGGCGCGCCGTACCGCAGGCGGGCTGCGGCGGCGTGGACATGTACGCGAAAGACAACTGGGAGCCCGACAAGTACTTCGCCGGCCGCGACCGCGAATGGAAGGCCAACGTGACGGTGGGCGCGCCGGAAGAGCCAAGCAAGGCGGCGGCTCCGGGCGCGCGGCCGGCGACCGGCGCGCCGACCGCGCCGTCGGCGGATGCGCAGCCGGACAAGGGAGCGGCAAAGCAGTAGGGCAATTCCTCCCACGGCGAACGCGGCGTGAGCACGGCCTTGCTTCGCGTCGATCGAGCCGACAATCATGAATGCGGGACGGCGTGCGGGTTATACTGCCGCCGTCCCGCTTTCGGTAGTCGCTCCTATGCTCCGCACGCTGCGTTTCGCCTTGTTCGTGTCGTTCATTTCCCTGGCGCTCGTCGCCTGCGGCAACAAGGGGCCTCTCGTGCTGCCCGACAAGACGCCCGAGCAGCAGGACAAAGACAAGAAGAAGGATCAGCCCGCGACGGCCGTGCAGCCGGCGGCCAAGGCTTCGACCGACGGCGCGGCGAATCAGCACTGAAACCTGCCGCGTAGGGCGATGAGTCTGCACTTCACCAAGATGCACGGCATCGGCAACGATTTCGTCGTGCTCGATTGCCGCACGCGGCCTTTCGCGCTGAGCCCCGAACAGATCGCGCGCGTCGGCGACCGCCATTTCGGCGTCGGCTTCGATCAACTGTTGACGATCGAGCCGGCGCGCGATCCGTCCTGCCTGTTCTACTACGGCATCTACAACGCCGACGGTTCCGCGTCGGGGCAATGCGGCAACGGCGTGCGCTGCGTCGCCGCGTGGCTCAAGCGCGCGGGCGTGCTCGGATCGGGCGCCGCGCGGCTGGAGAGCCCGTCGGGGCCGGTCAGCGTCGAACTGCTCGACGACGGCCGCGTGCGCGTGGACATGGGCGAGCCGCGCTTCGATCCCGACCAAATCCCGTTGATCCTGCCGGCGGCCGACCCGTACGTGCTGACCGTCGACGGCCGCCGCATCGAGTTCGGTGCCGTGTCGATGGGCAACCCGCATGCGGTGGTCGAGGTCGCCGATGCGGCGATGGAACCGCTCGACGCACTCGGCGCGGCCTTGTCCACGTCGACGCATTTCCCCCAGAACTGCAACGTCGGCGCGGTGCAGCTCGTCGATCGCGGCCACGTCAAGCTGCGCGTGCGCGAGCGCGGCGTCGGCGAGACCCTGGCCTGCGGCACGGGCGCCTGCGCCGCGGTCGCGGTGCTGCGCCGGCGCGCGAAGGTCGACGCGACGGTCGCGGTCGACCTGCCGGGCGGGCGGCTCGAGATTCAATGGGACGGCCCCGGTCATACGTTGTGGATGACCGGACCGGCGGCATTCGTCTACGAAGGAGATTGGAATGAATGACACGGTCATCAAGGACAGCGTCACGCCGGCCGAAGTCGCGAGCTATCTGCGCCGCCATCCGGCCTTCCTGCACGACTATCCCGATCTCGCCCTGACCCTGCTGCCGCCGCGCGAGGAGGGCAAGACGACTTCGCTCGCGAGCTATCAGCTCGACGTCCTGCGCGACAAGAACCGCGAGCTCGGCCGGCGCCTGACCGAGCTCGTCAACATCGCCAACGAGAACGAGCAGCTGGTGCAGCGCGTGCATGCGCTCAACCTCTCGCTGATGCGCGAGGCGACTCTGGCCGGCAGCGTGCGCCGCGTCGTCGCCGGCTTGCGCGAAGACTTCGGCACCGATTTCGTCCGCCTCGTCCTGCTCCGCGCCGACGCCGAGCTGCCGGCTGCGGATTGGCTGATCGTGCAGCCGCAGGGCGTGCCGGCGCTGCCCGAGTTCGCCGAGTTCTTCAATCACCGCGAAGCGCTGTGCGGGCGCCTGCAGGCGGAGAAGCTGGACTTCCTGTTCGGCAATCGCGCCGACGAAGTGCATTCCTCGGCGCTGCTGCCGCTGTACCTCGGCGATGCGCCGCTCGGTATGCTCGCGATCGGCAGCGGCGACGCCAACCGCTTCCATCCGGGCATGGGCACCCTGTTCCTCAAGCTGATCGCGGAAACCGTGGCGGCGGCAATCGCGAGATTTCCGGCGCGCGGATGAACGCCCTCGCTGCGGCGGTGGAGCGGTTTCTGGATCACCTGAAGGTCCAGAAGCACTACTCGCCGCAGACCTTGATCCGTTATCGCCACGACCTGACCCGCCTGGTCGACTACGCCGGCGCGCACAACGTCGCCGAATGGTCCGCGCTGCGCAGCGACGCGGTGCGCAACTTCATCGCCGGCGAGCACCGCGCGGGCATCGCGCCGAAGACGCTGCAGGCGCGCCTGTCCGCGTGCCGCAGCATGTTCAAGTTCCTCCTGCGCGGCGGCGAGCTCAAGCACGATCCCGCCGCCGGCGTGCGCGCGCCGAAGGCGCCGCGCAAGCTGCCGCAGGTGCTCGACGTCGACGAGGCGGGCAAGTTCGTCGAGATTCCGACCGACGGCGCGGAAGCCAAGCGCGATCGCGCAATCCTCGAACTGCTGTACTCGAGCGGCCTGCGCATCTCCGAACTGACCGGACTGACCTGGCGCGATCTCGACCTGGCCGACGCGAGCGTGCGCGTCACCGGCAAGGGCCGCAAGACGCGCATCGTGCCGGTCGGCGCGAAGGCGCTCGATGCGCTCAAGGTTCTGCGCGAACTGGAACAGGTGCAAAGCCTCGACGAGCCCGTGTTCCGCGGCCGCAACGGCGCGCCGATCAGTGCCGCGGCCGTGCGCGTGCGCATGAAACTCTGGGCCGACGCGCAAGGCATCCGTCGCCGCGTCTATCCGCATTTGCTGCGGCATTCGTTCGCCAGCCACCTGCTCGAGTCTTCGGGCGACCTGCGCGCCGTGCAGGAACTGCTCGGCCATGCCGACATTGCGACGACGCAGATCTACACGCACCTCGACTTCCAGCATCTGGCGCGTGTCTACGACGCGGCGCATCCGCGGGCGCGCAGAAAGAAATCCGAATAGCGCTGCGTCCCCCCGGCGGTGTAGTTGCTTTGGTTCGTCATTGACTCGCAGCATCCGCAGCTCGCCCTTCGGGCCATTCGCTGCGCGAATGTGCGCTTCGGCATCCTGCCTACGCAGTTCGCGAAGGCGGGAATCCAGCAGCTTTTCTTTTACTGGCTGCATACATTGTTGAGACCTACCTAATCGATGACATCGTTGTTGAGAATCAGCGAGTACGACAGCGGCGTAGGGGCGCGATTCATCGCGCCCGGCTCTTGCTTCTGAAGACGTGCCGCAAAGGCAAGAACTGGACTCCCGCCTTCGCGGGAGTGACGAGCCGGAAGCGACGATGGCTTACACGAAAGCAACCAATCGATTGTCTTGGATTAGGCAATTCTCAATAAGAGCAAAGGCACTGGATTCCCGCTTTCGCGGGAATGACGGCATGGAGCGTACAATCGGCGCTCGAACAGACGGACGCACTCTGATGAAATTCGACGGCACCGAACGCTATGTCGCCACCGGCGAACTCAAGCTCGCGGTCAACGCGGCGATCGCGCTGCAGCGGCCGCTGCTGATCAAGGGCGAGCCCGGCACCGGCACGACCCTGCTTGCGGGAGAAGTGGCGGCCGCGCTCGATGCGCCGCGCTACACGTGGCACGTCAAGTCGAAGACGAAGGCGCATCAGGGCCTGTACGAGTACGACGCGGTCAGCCGCCTGCGCGACTCCCAGCTCGGCGATCCGCGCGTCGCCGACGTGCGCCACTACATCAAGCGCGGCAAGCTCTGGCAGGCGTTCGACAGCGACGCGCGCGCGGTGCTGCTGATCGATGAAATCGACAAGGCCGATCTCGAATTCCCGAACGACCTGCTGCACGAACTCGACCGCATGGAGTTCCACGTCTACGAAACCGGCGAAACCGTGCGCGCCAAGCACCGGCCGATCATCGTGATCACCTCGAACAACGAGAAGGAACTGCCGGACGCGTTCCTGCGCCGTTGCTTCTTCCACTACATCGCGTTCCCCGACCGCGCCACTTTGCAGCGCATCGTCGACGTGCACTATCCCGGCATCGCGCAGGATCTCGTCGCGCGCGCGCTCGACATGTTCTTCGAGCTGCGCGAGGTGCCGGCGCTGAAGAAGAAGCCGTCGACCTCGGAGCTGATCGACTGGCTCAAGCTGCTGCTCGCCGATCACATTCCCGCCTCCGCGCTCGCCGAGCGCGATCCGGCCAAGGCGATCCCGCCTCTGTACGGCGCGCTGATCAAGAACGAGCAGGACGTGCAGCTGCTCGAACGCCTGGCGTTCATGCACCGTCGGGCGAGCAGATGATTTTTGGACGCGGATGAACGCGGATAAATGCGAATTGCTCCACGTCATTCCCGCTTCCGCGGGAATGACGAGCATGAGCCTTATCCGTGCTTATCCGCGTTCATCCGCGTCCAAAGCTTTTCCGTAAAGCCGCCATGCTGATCGGCCTGTTCGAAGCCCTGCGTACGCACCGCGTGCCGGTGAGCCTGCGCGAATGGCTCGACCTGATGGCCGCGCTCGACGAGGATTTCGCTTTTGCCGACCCGCAGGAATTCTTCCATCTCGCGCGCGCCGTGCTGGTCAAGGACGAGCGCCATTACGACCGTTTCGAGCGCGCCTTCGCCGCCTACTTCGACGGCGTGACGAAGATCGATCCGCTACTGCTCGCGAAGATTCCCGAAGACTGGCTGCGCCGCAGTTTCCAGCGCCTGCTGAGCGAGGAAGAAAAAGCCCGGCTGCAGGCGCTCGGCGGACTCGACAAGCTGCTCGAAGAATTCCGCCGGCGCCTCGAAGCGCAGAAGGAGCGCCATGCGGGCGGCAACCGCTGGATCGGCACCGGAGGCGCCAGCGCGTTCGGCGCGGGCGGCACCAATCCGACGGGCATGCGCGTCGGGCCGGTCGGCGGCGGGCGCAGTGCGGTCAAGGTCTGGGATCAGCGCAGTTATCGCGCGCTCGACGGCGACGCCGATCTGTCGCCGCGCAACTTCAAGCTCGCCTTGCGCCGCCTGCGCCGCTTCGCGCGCGAAGGCGCCGCCGAGGAGTTCGATCTCGACGCAACGATCGATGCGACCGCGCGCGAGGCGATGCTCGACGTGCGCTTCCGGCCCGAGCGCCACAACACGGTCAAGGTGCTGCTCCTGCTCGACGTCGGCGGCTCGATGGACGATCACGTCGCCGTCTGCGAAGCGCTGTTCGGCGCGGCCAAGGCCGAGTTCAAGCGGCTGGAATACTTCTATTTCCACAACTTCGTCTACGCCGGCCTCTGGCGC
Organism: uncultured bacterium; assembly: GCA_966424745.1. Taxonomy (GTDB): domain Bacteria; phylum Pseudomonadota; class Gammaproteobacteria; order Xanthomonadales; family Rhodanobacteraceae; genus Rudaea. Next base: position 2,060 of record CBJLOV010000004.1, on the reverse strand, counting down.
GACCATCAGATGCGCATGAGCGAGCGTATCGCGACGACCGACCTGCTGCGCCGCTACAACCCCGACTACAAGGTCGTCTTCGTCGGCGATGCGGCGATGGCGCCGTACGAAATCACCCACGTCGCCGGCGGCATCAGCGATTTCGGCGACAACGAAGAGCCGGGCGAGGTCTGGTTCCGGCGGATCAAGGCGCATTTCCGCAAGCTGGTCTGGCTCAATCCGCTGCCGCGCGCGCAATGGGACTATGCGGCGTCGAACCGCATGATCCGCGAGCTGGTCGCAGACCGCATGTATCCGCTGACGCCCGACGGGCTCACCGAAGCCACGCGCTGGCTGGGGAAATAGCGTTCAGCGCCGCGCGCGCAGCAGTCCTTCGCCGACGTAGACGACGAGCGCCGCCCAGATCAGGGCGAAGCCGAGCGCGCGCGGCGTGGTGAACGGCTCGTGGAACAGGAACACGCCGATCAGCAGTTGCAAGGTCGGGCCGATGTACTGGGATACGCCGACCGTGGAGTAGGCGATGCGGCGCGCGCCATAGGCGAACAGGGCGAGCGGCGCCGCCGTCACCAGGCCGCTGGCGACGAGCCACAGATCGATCAGGCGGCTCGCGTGTCCGAGCGCGCCGTTGCCCTGCCACTGGCACCAGATCAAGAAAGCCGCGCCGATCGGCACGATCAGCAGGGTTTCCGCCGCCAGGCCTTCGACCGCTTCCACGGCGACGGTCTTGCGGATCAGGCCGTAGCCGCTGAACGAGAAGGCGAGGGCCAGCGAAATCCACGGCGGCGCGCCGGCGCTCCAGGTCAGCCAGGCCACGCCCGCCGCGGCCAGGCCCACGGCCGCCCACTGTGCGCGGTTGAGCCGTTCGGACAGCAGCAGCACGCCGAACAGCACGTTGACCAGCGGATTGATGAAATAGCCCAGGCTGGCTTCGACGACGTGGCCGTCGTTCACCGCCCAGACGTAGATCAGCCAGTTGCTGCTGATCAAAAGCGCCGAGGCGAGCAGGCGCCAGCGCGTCGATGGCGCCGCCAGCGCCGCGCGCACTGCACCGAGTCGGCCGCTGACGGCCAACCACGCGACCACGAACAGACAGCACCAGACCAGGCGGTGCGCCATGATCTGCAGCACCGGCACCGGTTTGAGCAGGCGCAGGTAGAGCGGCAGCACGCCCCAGATCAGGAATGCGCCGATCACCGCGGCGAGTCCGCGGCGGGCGTCGGCGGTGGAGGTGGCGGTCGGGGGAAAAGCCATGTCGAAGCGCTGCGCAGGGCGGCGCAGTCTGCGCTCGTCCGCGGCGGAAGAAAAGCGGCCGGCCTACTGGACCGGTCTGCGGGAAGCTTGGAATTCGTAACCGAGTCCACATAATGAAAGGCCCACCATCGCCGAGAGGGCGGCCATGCAAGAAAGTTTCCACGCCACAACGATCGTCTCCGTGCGCCGCGACGGCAAGGTCGTGATCGGCGGCGACGGCCAGGTCACGCTCGGCGCGACCGTGGTCAAGGCCAATGCGCGCAAGGTGCGCAGGCTCGGCGCCAAGGGCGATGTGCTCGCCGGCTTCGCCGGCGCGACGGCCGACGCGTTCACCCTGTTCGAGCTGTTCGAGCAGAAGCTCGACAAGCACGGCAACAATCTCACGCGCGCCGCGGTCGAGCTGGCCAAGGACTGGCGTACCGACCGCCGCCTCGGCCGCCTGGAAGCGATGCTCGCCGTGGCCGACAAAGAGGTGTCGCTGCTGATTTCGGGCAACGGCGACGTGCTCGAACCGGAGCAGGGTCTGATCGCGATCGGCTCCGGCGGTCCCTATGCGCAGGCGGCGGCGCGTGCGCTGCTGCAGCACAGCGACCTGCCGGCGCGCGAGATCGTCGAGAAATCGCTCGGGATCGCGGGCGATATCTGCATCTATACGAACCACAACGTCACGATCGAAGAGCTTTGAAAGCAGGGCTGAGGGGGGAGGGGTGGGAGGGGGAGAAAGAAAAAATCCTTCTGTCCCCCCCCCCTCCGCACCCAGCGCCGCATCGAGCGTCTGGCTCGACATGGGCACGGGGCTCAACGTGGAC
>CBJLOV010000003.1:0-59471 GCA_966424745.1 uncultured bacterium | reverse complement strand
CGCGGGCGTCTATCGCACCGATCTGCTGATCTCGGCGTTGGCGCGCAAGACCTTGTGGCTGACCGACGCCTATTTCGTCGGCCTGGCGCCCTATGTGCAAGCGCTGCGCGCAGCGGCGCTCGACGGCGTCGACGTGCGCCTGCTCGTGCCCGGCGCCAGCGATTTGAAGCTCGTCGCGCGGCTGTCGCACGCGGGCTATCGCCCGCTGCTCGAAGCCGGCGTGCGCGTATACGAATGGAACGGCTCGATGATCCATGCCAAGACCGCCGTCGCCGACGGCCGCTGGGCGCGCGTCGGCTCGAGCAACCTCAACATCGCGAGCTGGCTCACCAATTGCGAAATCGACGTCAGTATCGACGACGAAGCATTCGCTTCCCGCCTCGCAGAACAATATCTGGCCGATCTCGACAATGCCACCGAGATCGTGCTTCACGAACCCCACCGCGCACCGCGCCCGAAACCGCGCACGCACCGCATGCGCGGCGGCCGCGGCAGCTCCAGCCGCGCAGCGGCCGGCACGCTGCGCCTGGTCAATACCGTCGGCGCGGCGATCGGCGACCGCCGCGTGCTCGGCAGCGCCGAAGCGGGCCTGCTGCCGCCCGCGGCTTTCCTGCTGACCGCACTGGCGGTGGTCACGGCGATCTGGCCGCGCCTGATCGCCTGGCCGTTGGCGCTGCTCGCGCTGTGGACCGGCGTGAGCCTGCTGCTGCGCTGGCGCAGACTCAGGCGAACGCACAGCGGAGTTGGCGCGAAGAAATCGCCGGAGTAATCTCTCCCACTCATCGTTCCGGCAACTCCACCGACGAGGGCTGCGCCGGCCGGAACCCAACGTCTTCGCTCATTCCTCGTCATTCCCGCCCGCGCGGAAATGACGAAGCACCTTCCTCGCGCAATGTCCGATATCAACGACGCGTCGCTTCCCCAACGCGAAATCTTTTCCCCGAGCCAGCTCGTGCGCCTCGCGCGCGAGCTGCTCGAAGACACGTTTCCGCTGATCTGGATCGAGGGCGAAATCTCCAACTTCTCGCGCCCGGCCTCCGGCCATCTGTACTTCAGCCTCAAGGACGCGCAGGCGCAGATCCGCTGCGCCATGTTCCGCAACCGCGCGATGCTGCTGCGTTTCCGGCCGGCCGACGGCGCGCGCGTGCTGGCGCGTGTGCGGGTGAGCCTGTACGAAGCGCGCGGCGAGTTCCAGCTCATCGTCGAACACCTGGAAGAAGCCGGCGAAGGCGCGCTGCTGCGCGCGTTCGAGCAGCTCAAAGCCAGGCTCGCCGCAGAGGGTCTGTTCGACGGCGCGAAGAAGCGTCCGCTGCCGAAACTGCCGCGACGCATCGGCGTCGTCACCTCGGCCACGGGCGCGGCGATACGCGACGTGCTCAGCGTGCTCGCGCGGCGCTTTCCGCTGCTCGACGTGGAAGTGATTCCCGTGCCCGTGCAGGGCAAGGAAGCGCCGCCGGCGATCGTCAAGGCGCTGCAGGCGGCGTCCGCAGCGCGGCGCCACGACGTGCTGCTGCTCACGCGCGGCGGCGGCTCGCTCGAAGACCTCTGGGCGTTCAACGACGAGGGCGTCGCGCGCGCGATCCGCGCAAGCGCGATCCCGATCGTCAGCGCGGTCGGCCACGAGGTCGACTTCACCATCGCCGATTTCGCCGCCGACCTGCGCGCGCCGACGCCTTCGGCCGCCGCGGAAATTCTCGCGCCCGACGCCGGCGCGATCCGCCGCACGCTGCAGCGCGAGGAAGAGCGGCTCGAAGCATCGATCCTGCGCCGTCTGCAGAATGCCGCCCAGCGCGTCGATCACGCCTGGGCGCGTCTGCGCACGCAGCATCCGCGCGCACGCCTGCAGCGCGGCGGCGACCGCCTTGCGCATTTGCACGCGCGCCTGCAGGCGCAGCATCCGCTGATCCGCCTGGCGCAGCGGCGCGAGCGCCTCGCCGCCCTGCATCGGCAGTTGACCGTCGCGCTCGAACGCAGGTTCGACCGGAGCAGGCACCGTCTCGCCGAGCTGGTGCGCGCGCTCAATGCGGTCAGCCCGCTCGCCACCCTGCAGCGCGGCTATGCGATCCTGCTCGACCGCGACAGCGGCCGCGTGCTGCGCAGCACCGAGCAGGTCCGTTCGGCACCGCATCTGCTCGCGCGTCTCGCCGACGGCGACGTCCCATTGCGCCGGGAGGCAAAACCGCGCGCGCGCAAACCGGCGTCCGACGACCGCGGAAGCGGCTACGAATAAGCCGCCAATACGGCACGCACATCGCCGAGATAGCCCGCGCCGAACAGGTTGAGGTGATTGAGCAGGTGGTAGAGGTTGAGCAGCGCCGCGTGCCGCCGCCAGCCGCCGTCGGTTCCCGCCGCCGCTTCGTAGGCGGCGAAGAACCCGGACGGCGGCTCGCCGAACAAGGTCAGCATCGCCAGATCGCCTTCGGCCCAGCCGTAGTGCACGGCACCGCCGTCGATCAAGGCGAATTCGCCGTCGGCGCAGGCGTGCAGGTTGCCGGTCCACAGATCGCCGTGGACGAGGACCGGCCGACGCTCCGGCAGCAGTTCGCGCAGGCGCGCGCCGATCGATTCGAGCCCGGCGAGATCGGTACGCTCCAGAAGACCTCGGTCGAATGCACGCCGTCCCTGCGGCAACAAACGCCGCTCGGCGAAGAAACGAAATCCGTCCCTGTCGGGCGTATTGTCCTGCTCGCTGTCGCCGCACCAGCCATGCGTGCCGAAACCGAAGCTTGGGCCTGGCAATCTGTGCAGACCGGCCAAACTTTCTCCGGCACGCACCCATGTGTGCGCGGAGGCGCGTCCGCGGCCGAGATCTTCAAGAGCAATACCGTGTTCCCACACCGCGAGCACATCGGGCACGCGCACCGGCGCCTGCGACAGCGCAGCCAGGCCGCGGGCTTCGGCAAGGAAGAAATCCGCAGGCCGGTCGCGTCGCACTTTCACGAATGCCGAGTCGCCGTCGCCCAATGCGATGCGGTGCACCCCGTCGCGCAGACGACCGAAATCCACCGCGCCCGAGGACAGCTTCATCGCCGCGGCCGGCGCCGCAGGGCGAGCGAGGCCCAGCCCAGCCAGAGCAGGATCAGCGTTATCACGGTTTTCTGCGCCAAGCCGTGCGGCAAGTCGTGTACGAGTGCATAAATCCACAATGCGACGAACGCAGCGGCGGCGAGAACGAAGGCGAACGCGAAACGGCCGCGCCAACCCGGATCGAACCGCATCCAGAACGATTGCAGCATCATCGCCACGGTGACGCACAGGAACGTCGTCATCGCGGCAAAGCGATGCACGGCCTCCCACTCCAAGGCATTGCCGTGCGCCTTGGCCGGCTCGCTCAGTGCGGTGAGCGCCAAGGCCGCGCCGGCAACGGCGAACAGCGACGCCGGCACGCCGCTGCGCGCGGGCGCGGCGAGCGCGGCCCGGAAACCGAGTCCGAGCAGGATCAGCGCCACCGACAACGCGAGATACGCGGCGATCACCGCGGCCCCGAACGGCCCGACCAGGTAGTAGCTCAAGGGCGCGGCGATCCAGTCCAGATCGCTGCGCAGAAACTGCGCCGCTCCGCACACGAGCGCGAAAACCGCCACGCCGGCAGAGGACAGCGAGGCATAGAAACGGGCGCGGCGTTGGCTGCTGACGGCGTTCATTTGCGCAACGATAACCCGCCCGGCGGCGCACGACAAAGGCGGTCGTTTGCTGCACACTGCGGCGGATTCCCGATCCTGCCGGTGCACCCGTGATTCGACATAGCCTGCTCGTTTTCTCCGCGTTCCTCGCGCTCGCCGTAAACGCCTCGGCCGGCGCGGAAGCGTGGCCCACGCCGGCCGAAGGCGATTTCGTCGTCAAGGATTTCCGCTTCGCCGACGGCGAGACCCTGCCCGAACTGCGCCTGCACTACCGCAGCCTGGGCAAGATTCACCGGGACGGAAAAGGCCATGTCGACAACGCCGTGCTGGTCCTGCACGGCACCGGCGGCGCCGGGACACAATTCCTCAACGACCGTTTCGCCGGCCAGTTGTTCGGCCCGGGACAGCCGCTCGACGCGACGAAGTACTTCATCGTCCTGCCCGACGGCATCGGCCACGGCAAGTCGAGCAAGCCGAGCGACGGCCTGCGCATGAAGTTCCCGCACTACGACTACGACGACATGGTGCTCGCCCACCATCGCCTGCTGACCGAACACCTCAAAGTCGATCATCTGCGCCTCGTCATGGGCACCTCGATGGGCGGCATGCACACCTGGGTCTGGGGCGAAACCCATCCCGATTTCATGGACGCGCTGATGCCGCTCGCCTCGCTGCCCGTGCAGATCGGCGGACGCAACCGCATGTTCCGGCGGATGTTCATGGACGCGATCCGCAACGATCCCGAGTGGAACCACGGAGAATACGCGAAGCAGCCGCGCGGCCTCGCCGACGCGCTGCATATCCTGCTGATCATGGGCTCGGTGCCGCTGCAATGGCAGAAGGACTATCCGACCCGCGACGCCGCCGACAAATATCTCGAAGACCGCATCGCCACGCTGATGAAGGAAGACGATGCCAACGACTGCCTCTACCAGGTCGACGCCTCGCGCAACTACGATCCGCAGCCCGGCCTCGGCGCGATCAAGGCGCCGCTGCTCGCGGTCAACTCGGCCGACGACCAGATCAACCCGCCCGAACTCGGCATCCTCGAGCGCGAGATCAAGAACGTGGCGCGCGGCCGTGCGGTGGTCATTCCGATCAGCGACGCAACGCGCGGCCACAGCTCGCATACCTGGGCGGTGCTGTGGAAGGACTATCTGATCGAGTTGTTGCGGCAAAGCGACCGCGGTCGGTAGACCAGGGCCGCACGCGCAGCCCGGAGCGGGCGGCGAGCGAATCACGCCTGTTCTCGAGGCGTGATTCGCTGAAAGTTCGAAATGCGACTTTCGACGCTCAGTAGTGCGAACGAATATACGCCGACGGCGCCGAGGCCGGGATGTCGACGAGCGACTGCGCGCCCCACGACAACGGCGTCATCGCGGAACCGGTCGAGCTGTAGCGGACGTTCCAGGTTCCCGACGCCGGATTCCAGTAGGCCAGGTCGGACTTGCCGTCACCGTCGAAATCGCCCTGGAGCGGAATGTCGTTCTGGCCCGACACGCCGAAAACGGAATTCCAGGCCGATCCGGTGCCGCTCAAGATGATGAACCACTGTCCCGTGCTCTGCCGGAATACGGCGTAGTCGGCTTTGCCGTCTCCGTCGTAGTCGCCCGAAACCGGTACGTCGCCGACGGCGGACGATCCCCATTGGCGCGGCGCGGCCGCGGCGCCGGTGGAGCTCAGGCGCACGTTCCACGTCCCCGAAGACGGATTCCAGTACGCCAGATCCGTTTTTCCGTCACCGTCGAAATCGCCCGGCACCGGAACATCCTTTTCGCCGCCGACGCCGAACACCGTATTCCACGCCGCACCCGTGCTGCTCAGGATGATGAACCACTGCCCCGTGCTTTGGCGGTAGACCGCGTAGTCCGTCTTTCCGTCGCCGTCGTAGTCGCCCGGAACGGGAATGTCGCCGTCCGCGCTGGAGCCCCATTGTCTGGAGACGGTGGTCCCGTTCGAACTCAGCGCGACGTTGAACGTGCCCGTGGCCGGATTCCAGTACGCCCGGTCGACCTTGCCGTCGCCGTCATAGTCCCCCGGTACGGGAATGTCGCGCTCGCCGGCGACACCGAAGACGGAATTGTTGATACCCGCGGTGGTTTCGTCGAGGAACCACTGCCCCGAACTTTGGCGGAAGATCGGAAAATCGGCTTTGCCGTCGCCGTCGAAATCGTATTTCGCGGCCAGCCTGGGCGCCGTCACGACAACGGTGATCGGCACCGTCGCCGTGGTCTGCGACGACGTTCCCAACGAATGCGTGCCGTTCACGTCGAACGTATAAGTTCCCGGAGCAGTGCCGCCGAGAATGTCGACGGTCACCGTCGTCGAGGTGCTTGCGCCGGTGGCGCCGAGATAGACGACCTGATTGGGAATATTGCCTTCCCCGGCGAAGATCACGGGGCACGACCCGTTCACCGTCACATTGCTGACGGCGCTGGATCCCACGGGAATCGTCAAGGTCGCGGGCGAAGCCGACAGCGTGAAGTTGCACACCGGGGCGAGCGCGGCGCAATTCGTCGCCGGGGCCGGAGTGGCGTTGGATTCGACGAAGGCGATCGACGGCAGCGTGGCCGAGCCGTTCGCATTGGCCGCCTGCCCCGAGAAAGAGCAGCATTGATTGCCGAGCGTCAGATTGCTCGTTTCGGCGGTGGTGCCGCCGTTCAAGCAGGCGGGCGCCGCAAACGTGCCGTTGTCGACGGTGGTCCTGACGACCAGGGTCGAGCCATTGTTGAGCGTGGCCTGCGTGCTGTTGCCGGCGCCGAAAATGTTGAATTCGGCGGTGTTCCAGCCGTTCGCCAGATTCACGACGTTGTCGTTCGCGGTCAGTTTGTAGATCGTCGTGCCCGAAGCCAGGGTCACCGTGTCGTTGCCGTTGGCGATGCTTCCATTGAGCGTCAGATTCGCCAGATTCGCGATCGCGTTGACGGAGCTCGGAACCGGCACCGATGCGCTGTTGCGGTAACACCCCCCCGCTGCGCCGCCGGCCAATATCCATCCGCCCGGGCAAGCGGTGACGTTGAGCAACCAGTACTGGATGTAGACGTACTCGGTCGTGCTGTTGGTGTATTCCGGAGTGAAAAGAAACTGCTCCCAGCCCAGGCACGCGTTGCCGTTGGTGGGCAGACCGTTGCAAACCGCGGTGTCGAAAAAATTCGAATTGAGCTGCAGCGAGAAATCGTTGGCCGTGCCGCCGTCGTTTTCCGCCGTCACGCCGCTCACGCTGTCGAATGATCCGGTCGCCGAGAGCAAGTTGGCTCCCGTCACCTGCGCCATATAGTCGACGCCGTTCCCCACGGTTTCGGGCTGCATCGACGACGACGACGCGATGTCGAATTTCTCCACGTACTGCTTCTGCGCCGGACCCGATTTCCCGAACGGGCGCCCCGCTTTGTGCACGGGCCCCGGGGGCGCGGCGACGCAAGGAACCGCGACCCACTGTACGCTCGGATAGGTGGCCTGGAAGCATCCCTCGGCCGGCATCCAGGGTTTGAAGGCCCGCTCCATCGATGCGCGCCAGTCTTCCAGCGCCTTCGGCGGCGCAACGGGCGTGAGGTCGATCCGATGCGGAGCGGCCGCTCCCGAAGCGGATCGGTCCTGCGCATCGGCCACGGTCGTGCAACTGACAAAGAACACTGCACCTGCTAAAACGGCAGTGGCGCCGGCGCGCCACGTTTTTCGAATCGCATTGGTCACAATACTCTCCATTGTCGGGGAAGAATCGAAAGCTCCCTCTTCGAATGGCCGCCCTGTCGCAGCGTCGAATCCATCGCTGTCATTGACCGATGCGCGGCCGTGCCACCTTTTCGGGAGCCGGCGGAGAATATCGGCTTCGCCAATCCGCCGAGGCGACGCCACGCACATTTCCCCGTTCGCGCGAGGCGCCCCGCGACGGCGGGTGTCTTCGATGCAGTGGATGCGGAAAACGCGGCGAACCGCTTGGGAATCCGGCCGGCCGGAACGTCAATTTGACGTCCGTCACATCCGCTCGCTGCGGGCACGGATGGAACAGGAAGTATTTCTCGTTATCGAGGTCGCCGACGCCGAGTGCGGGGCTCAGATGATCGTTCGAGCGACGCGGAACGCGTGCGTCGAAGACGGGGAATTCGTCGAAGGCGCCGAAGACATTCGCGGCGTTGTCGGTATCCGGGCGCGTTCGAAGCGAACGCGAGGCTTATTCGTCCACGGTCGGATCGAGTCCCGGGAACAGGATTTCGGTGAAACCGAACTTGGAGAAATCGGTGATGCGCGAGGGATACAGCCGGCCGATCAGGTGATCGCATTCGTGCTGGACGACGCGGGCGTGGAACCCCGAAGCCTCGCGTTCGATCTTCTCGCCCTTCGGGTCGTAGCCGGTGTAGCGGATCAGCGAGTAGCGCTCGACCGCGCCGCGCAGGCCGGGTACGGACAGGCAGCCTTCCCAGCCCTCCTCCTTGTCCTGCGACAACGGCGTGATCTCGGGATTGAGCAGAACCGTGCGCGGCACCGCGGGCGCATCGGGATAGCGCTCGCTGCGCTCGAAGCCGAAGATCACGAGCTGCAGGTCGACGCCGATCTGCGGCGCGGCGAGGCCGACGCCGCCGGCAGCCTGCATCGTCTCGAACATGTCGTCGATCAATGCGTGAAGCTCGGGCGTGCCGAAGCTTTCGACCGGCTTGGCGATGCGCAGCAGGCGCGGATCGCCCATTTTGAGGATTTCGTGAATCATGGCTTCTCCATGGATCGCGCGATTCTCTGTTCCGCGCAGCGGCGACGACGGCTCGGCAAGCCTAACCCCGACCGGGTTCATTTCGCGTTACATCCGACATGGCCGTCGTCTCCGTCGATATCAAGCCCGCCGTCGCGGCCCGCTACGGCGCTGCCGCGCGCGCGCGATTTGTCGTACCCTGCGCGGCGATGGGGACGGACAAGACCGATGAGGAACTGATGCTCGCCTACGCACAGGGCGACGCACCGGCGTTCGACGCGCTCTACGCGCGCCGGCGCGGCATGCTCTATCGCTTCATCCTGCGCAGCGTGCCCGAACGCGCGGTGGCCGACGAGCTGTTCCAGGACACCTGGGGCCGCGCGATCCAGGCGCGTTCGCGCTATCGCGTCGAAGCGAAGTTCACGACCTGGCTGCTGCAGATCGCGCACAATCTCGTCGTCGATCACCTGCGCCGGCAGCGGCCGCAGACCGATGCGGGCGAGGCCGAGCATGTGCTCGGTGCGCTCGATGCGCCCGACCACGAACGTCCCGAGGAAATCCTCAGCGAGTTCGAGCAGCGCCGGCGCCTGCAGCTGGCCCTCGAGGCCCTGCCCGACGAGCAGCGCATCGCCTTCCTGCTGCGCATGGAATCGGGCTTGAGCCTCGAAGAAATCGCGCAGGTCACCGGCGCGGGCCACGAAACGGTCAAGTCGCGCCTGCGCTATGCCTTCGGCAAAATACGCGAGAGGCTGGCCGAATGAGCGACACCAAGAAACCCGCGCAGGAAAAATTCGAAGCCGATTTCGACGCGTTTCTGCGCGACGGGAAATCGCACCTCGGCGAGCTGTACCGCAAGCTGCCGCACTCGGAACCGGACGCTTCGATCGACGCCCGCCTCCGCGCGCGCGCGCGCCAAGCCTTGCGCGAAAACGGCGACGCAGCGCCCTCCGACAGGGCTGTGCGGACGATCGCCCACGCATCCCCTTCGCGCGCGCGCCGTTGGCTGCCGGGGCTCGGCGCCGCGGCGGCGCTCGTACTCGCCGCCGGTCTGGCCTGGCGCATGACGCCCTGGAAGACGCCGATGCCCGACTCCGTACAGCCGCCGGGCGCCGCAGCGCCCGCCGCAGCAAACGACCAGGCCGCGACGGCGCAAGCGCCTGCTCCCGCAGCCGAATCGAAACCCGAACCGCCGCCGGCCGCGGCCGATCAAGCCGGCGCTGCGACGCTGTATCGGCATAAATTGCATCGCACGATCACGCCGGAAGCGAACGGCCGGCCCGAGGCGGATGCGGCGCAGGCCGATACCCGATCGACGGCGAACGACGGCATGCTCTCCTCCGCGCCCAAGGCGGCGGTACCGGTATCCGCGGCACCGGTGGAAGACGCTGCACCCAGCGCCTTTCCGCGCGAGGCCGAAGCGGCACGCAAGCAGAACACGCCGCCGCAGCTCGCCGCCAAACCAGCCGCCTCCGGACGGGAGACGGCGAACGACGCAGCCGCGCCTGCCTCAGCGCTGGCGCCTCGCCAGGCCCCGGCGGAAAACCAGGCCGATGCCGAGCGCGCTCCGTCGAGCGGCGCGGCCGTCGCCGTGGCGACGCCCTTGGTCCGGCGCGCCTCCTCCGTCCGCGGACGCTACCGTTGGGAAGCGATCGACGAGGCTGCCGCCGGCGCACCGGTGCGCAGCGGCGTCTATCCGCCCGGCCAACCGCCGCTGCGCGCTTGGATCGAAATCGTCCGCGCCATGCTGCGCGACGGCGATCGCGACGCCGCGCGACAGGCGCTTGCCGACCTGCGCAGCCATCACCCCGACTTCCGCGTTCCCGCAGACTTGCACGGGATCGAATGAGCGACGCCCGTTTCGTACTCGCCGTCCCGGCATCGCTGCGCCAGGAAATCCGAAAAAGTATATTTGTAGCGAATGCGGCAAACGTCGGCTCGCCCGACGCGGCGCTCGCGTTCGTCGCCGCGGTCACGGACCGCACGGCCACGCACAATTGCTGGGCCTACCGCATCGGCCAGCAATATCGCTTCAACGACGACGGCGAACCGGGCGGAACCGCGGGCAGGCCGATCCTGCAGGCCATCGACGCGCAGCAGATGGACGACACGGTCGTGGTCGTCACCCGCTGGTACGGCGGCATCAAACTCGGCGCCGGCGGGCTCGCCCGGGCCTACGGCGGCTGCGCCGCCGAATGCCTGCGTCTTGCGGCGAAAACCGAACGCGTCGAACGCGGCGCGCTCGAATTCTTCCTGCCGTTCTCGCTGCTGCCGCTGCTGCACGCCAGGCTCGCCGAGTTCTCGGCCGCGATCGCCGCCGAGCAGTTCGATGCGGACGGCGCGCGGCTGCGCGTCGAGCTGCCGGCGGCGCGCGCCGACGCCCTCGGCGTCTGGGTGACCGATGCGACACGCGGCCGCAGTACGGCGCGGCGGGTGGATTGAAATCGCGTTCCGCGGCACCATCCAAGGCATGCATTCCTGATCAGGGACCGTAACGTTTGTCCGCCGCCGTCGAATCCGCAAGCGCGCCGCACAGCCGCCTTTCCGCGCTGCCGCTGCTGTGGCCGTACCTCGTCCGCTACCGCGGCCTTCTGATCGGCTGGCTCACGTTCCTGGCCTTGTCTTCGCTCGCCACGCTGACCCTTCCCGTCGCCGTGCGCGTGATGATCGACCACGGCTTCGCCCATGCCAACGCGGCGATCATCGATTCGAGTTTTCTCGGCTTGCTCGCCGTCGCCGGCGTGCTCGCCCTCGCCACCGCGGCGCGCTACTTCTGCATCAGCCTGCTCGGCGAACGCACGGTCGCCGACCTGCGCAGGCGGCTCTACGCGCATCTGCTCGAGCTCGACCAGCCGTTCTTCGAGCGCACGCGCGTCGGCGAACTGATCTCGCGCCTCGGCGCCGACACCGAACTGGTGCAGACCGTCGTCACCTCCTCGCTGTCGGTCGCGCTGCGCAGCATGGTCACCGCGCTCGGCGGCACGGCGATGCTGGTCGCCACGAGTCCGCGTCTCGCCGGCTATGCCGCGCTCGTGATTCCGCTCGTGATCGCGCCGATCGTGCTGATGGGACGTCGCCAGCAGCGGCTCGCGCGCGCGAACCAGGACCGCATCGCCGACGCCGCGGCGATCGCCAACGAAACGCTCAACGCGACCTATGCCGTGCAGGCTTACGCGCGCGAGCCGTTTGAGGTCGCGCGCTACGACGAGGCGATCGCGCGCGCTATCGCGACGGCGAAGAAGCACATCGGCCAGCGCGCCGTCCTGACCGCGGTCGTGATCCTGCTGATCTTCGGCGCGATCACCCTCGTCCTCTGGAGCGGCGCGCGCAGCGTGATGGACGGCAGCCTCGACGTCGGCGTGCTCGGCCAGTTCGTGTTCTACGCCGTCATCGCCGCGGGTTCGATCGGCGGCCTGACTGAGGTATGGAGCGAGATCTCGCGCGCCTCCGGCGCGATGGAACGCATCGGCGAGCTGCTCGCGACGCGGCCCGCGATTCGCTCCCCGGCGCAGCCTGTCGCGCTGGCAAAACCGCTGCGCGGCGAGATCCACTTCGAACAGATCGAGTTCCGCTATCCCTCCCGCCCGGAAGCACCGACGCTGCATGATTTCACGCTGACCGTGAAACCGGGCGAGACGGTCGCCCTGGTCGGCCCGTCCGGCGCCGGCAAGAGCACGGTATTCCATTTGCTGCTGCGCTTCTACGATCCGCAGCGCGGCACGATCCGCATCGACGGCGTCGATCTCAAACAGCTCGCGCTGCCCGAACTGCGCGGCGCGATCGCCCTGGTGCCGCAGGACACCGTGATCTTCGGCGCCAGTGCGCGCGACAACATCCGCTTCGGCCATGTCGAGGCGAGCGAAGAAGCGGTGATCGCGGCGGCAAGGACCGCCGAAGCCCACGACTTCATCGCCGCGCAACCGCAGGGATACGACACGTATCTGGGCGAGCGCGGCGTACGTCTATCGGGCGGACAGCAACAGCGCATCGCGATCGCGCGCGCCCTGCTCAAGGACGCGCCGATTCTTTTGCTGGACGAGGCGACGAGCAACCTCGATGCGCAGTCCGAAGCCGCGATCCAGCAGGGCTTCGAGCATCTGATGCGCGGCCGAACGACCTTGATCATCGCGCATCGCCTGGCGACCGTGCTCAAGGCCGACCGCATCGTCGTCATGGATGCCGGCCGCATCGTCGCCCAGGGCACGCACGCGGAGCTGATGAAGGCCGGCGGCCTTTACGGAGAACTGGCGCGCCTGCAGTTCGCAGCCTGACGCTTTCCCCTCCCCCGCCGGGAGAGGGGAAAAGCCGCTGACGCCGCCGTCAGGCGAACGGATCGCGCAGGACGATCGTGTCCTCGCGGTCCGCGCCCGTCGCGACGAGGGCGAGGTGGCAACCCGACAATTCCTCGACCGCGCGCAGATACGCGCGCGCGGCGGCGGGCAGCTTGTTCCAGTCGCGCACGCCGCTGGTCGGTTCGTCCCAGCCGGGGAATTCGAGGTAGACCGGCTTGCACTCCTCCCAACCGGCGGCGTCGAGCGGGGCGAGCTCGCGGCGCTTGCCGCGGTACTCGTAGGCGATGCAGACCTTCACGCTCGGCAGGCCATCGAGCACGTCGAGCTTGGTGATCGCCAGGCCGTTGATCGCGTTGATCTGGGTCGCACGCTTGAGCGCAACGAGGTCGATCCAGCCGCAGCGGCGCGGACGCCCCGTGCTCGCGCCGAACTCGTTGCCGACCTTGCGCAGGCGCTCGCCCATTTCGTCGTTGAGTTCGGTCGGGAACGGACCGCCGCCGACGCGCGTCGCATAGGCCTTGCAGATGCCGAGCACGTAATCGATGTCGCAGGCGCCGACGCCGGTGCCGGCGAGCGCGCCGCCGACGGTCGTGTTCGACGAGGTGACGTAGGGATAGGTGCCGTGGTCGATGTCGAGCAGCGCGCCCTGCGCGCCTTCGTACATGATGTGCTCGCCGCGGCGGCGCGCGTCGTAGAGCAAGGTGGCGACGTCGTCGATCATCGGCTTGAGGTATTCGCCGAACGCGAGCGCGTCGTCGAGCACCTTCTGGTAGTCGACCGCTTCGGCCTTGAGCCATTGGGTCAGCACGAAGTTGTGGTAGTCGACCGCGGCGCGCAGCTTTTCGGGCAGTTCCGAGGGATACATCAGGTCGGCCACGCGCACGCTGCGGCGTGCGACCTTGTCTTCGTAGGCCGGGCCGATGCCGCGCCCGGTCGTGCCGATCGCCGACTTGCCCGCGGCCTTCTCGCGCGCCTGATCGACGGCGATGTGGTACGGCATGATCAGCGGGGTCGCCGGGCTGATCTTCAAGCGCGAACGCACTTCGACGCCGTTCGCCTCGAGCTCGTCGATCTCGGTCTTCAGCGCCTGCGGCGACAGCACGACGCCGTTGCCGATCAGGCACAGCGTGCCTTCGCGCAGGATGCCGGACGGGATCAGATGCAGCACCGTCTTCTTGCCCTTGATCACGAGCGTGTGGCCGGCGTTGTGGCCGCCCTGGAAGCGCGCGACCGCACCGACGCGCTCGGTCAGCAGGTCGACGATCTTGCCTTTGCCTTCGTCGCCCCATTGCGCGCCGAGGATTACTACTGACTTGCCCATTTGAAATTCCTATCTAAATTTTCAATTCAACCGAGGCGACGTCGGTGACTAGGTTCGCGATCCATCGCTCACCAAGTCACCCTGCCTTCGGCATCCTGCCTCCGGCGTTCGCCGGCGCGGAATGCGCTTCAACGCATTCCGCGAAATCCCGGCTCACCCCCATTGTGCGCCGAGGATTACGACTGACTTACCCATTTGAAATTCCACATTTTAAAAAAATCATTTCACGAGACCGCCTGCACCGCAAACCGCTTCATCCCTTCCCAAAGCGGATGTTCACCGCTGTGCCTTGCAGCCGTGCTGCAAATCGAGCGCATCGAGGTCGATCTGGTAAATATCGCCCAAGCCGTTGCCCGCCGAGCGGATACTGGCCAGATAGCTCTTCGTGTCGAACGGATGCTGCGCCAGCGCCTTGGACTTGCTGCGCGTGCTGGTGAAGAAAAAGTACTTTCCGTCCGGCGAGATTTTCGGCGAGTATTCGTTCGCCGGCGAATTGATCTGCACGCCGAGCGGCACCGATTTCGTCCACCGGCCATCGCATTGATAGCTGACGAAGAGATCGGAATCGCCGCGGCCTTCGCGATTGTCCGCCATGAAGATCAGGAAACTCTGGTCGGGCGCGATGAACGGCTCGTACTCGTCGCGCTCGGTGTTGATCGCGTCGCCGAGGTTCTCCGGCTCCGTGTATTTGCCGCCGACGAGGCGCGAACGATAAAGGTCGGTCTTGCCCTTGCCTCCCGGCCGGTCGGAGCCGAAATACAGCGTGCCGTCCGCCGCGACCGTCGGATACCATTCGTTGCCTTCGCTGTTGACCGGCGCGCCGAGATTGTGCGGCTCGCTCCAGCCCGTCGCGGTCTTCTCCATCGTCCAGATGTCGAGGTCGTGATGGGCCTTGCCGGCGACCGGCCGATCCGAAATGAAAAAGAACTGCTTGCCATCCGCGGTGATGAATGGGTCGGCATCCTTGTACCGGCCCGAGAATGGGGCAAGCTCGGGCTCCGACCAGCGCCCCTGCCTGAACTCGGAGACGAAGATCGTCCAGTAGTCGAACGCCGGCGTGTTCTTGAGGAAGTAGATCGCTGCGCCGTCCGGCGTGAACGCCGGGTGCGACTCGTAGTCGCCGGTGGAAATGACGCCTTCGGCGAAAATCGTCGGCTCGCGCAGCGGGCCCGGTGCCGCATAGGGCTGCGCCTGCACCGCCGCCTGCGCGTCGCGGCCGAGGCAGGCGATCAGCAGGATCGCCGCAAACGATGTTCGTGAAATACGCATGAAGGCCCCGCTCTTCGCTCTCGGCCCGACCGGGCAGGCAGATGGACAGGCAGTTTCTCTCGTTCGCTCGAAACGTTCTCCGGCAAGCAGCAACCGCTACTTGCCCTCGCCCTTGCTCTCGCCGAAGTACTTCATGAACTCGGATTTCGGATCGAGCACGATGACATCGCCGCTGCCGAATGCCCCGCGGTAAGCGTCGAACGAACGGTACAGCGCGTAGAAGTCGGGATTCTTACCGTAGGCTCCGGCATAGATCTCGGTCGCCTTGGCGTCGCCCTCGCCGCGCTTGGTCTGCGCGTCGCGCTCGGCCTCGGCCTTGATGACCTGCACCTGGCGGTCGGCGTCGGCCTTGATCTTCGCCGCCTGTTCGTCGCCGGTCGAACGCAGATCGTTGGCCAGGCGCGCGCGTTCCGAACTCATGCGCTTGTATACCGACTCGAGCACCTCGTCGGGGAACTCGATGCGCTTGATGCGCACGTCGACGACGCGGATGCCGAGCCCGGTCGCGGCCTTGTTCGCCTGGTCGCGCACGCGTTCGGTGATATCCGAGCGCGCGCTGGCGATCAGGTCGGACAGCGTGTGCGAGTTGAACTCGAAACGCAGCGGATCCTTGATGATCGGGGTCAGCCGGCTGTTGGCCTGGGCCTGGAACGAATCCGCGCCGAACGAGCGATAGTACAGGCTCGCATTCTCGATCTGCCACTTCACGTAGAAGTCGACGTTGACCGGGTTCTTGCCCGAATCGAAATAGCGTTCCGGCTTGGCCTCGAGGTTGAGCATGCGCCGGTCGAAGCGCACCACGGTCTGGATCAGCGGGATCTTGAAATGCAGGCCGGGTGCGTAGTCGGGACTGGGACTGGCGTT
Source organism: uncultured bacterium (assembly GCA_966424745.1). Taxonomy (GTDB): domain Bacteria; phylum Pseudomonadota; class Gammaproteobacteria; order Xanthomonadales; family Rhodanobacteraceae; genus Rudaea. The sequence continues at coordinate 43,421 of CBJLOV010000003.1, read as the reverse complement.
GCCGCCGTCGCCCTGGATGCGGCCGAACTGGGTGACCAGGGCGCTCTCGCCTTCCCTGACGACGAAGGCGGAATTGACCGCGAGCACGACGATCAGGAGCGCAAAGATCGGGGTGAAGAACTTCATTGCGCACCTCCCGTCGCGACCGCCGCGGCCGCAGCGGCGTCCGCCTTCATCTTGTCGAGCGGCAGATAAAGTATACTTTTACCATTGCTCGAATCGATCACTTTCTGGCTGCGGCCGAGCACCTGCTGCATGGTCTCCAGGTACAGGCGCTTGCGCGTCACCTCGGGGGCGACGCGGTACTGCGACTCGACCAGACTGAAGCGCTGCGCATCGCCGGTCGCCTTGGCGATCTGCGCGGCCTTGTAGCCTTCGGCATCGGCGAGAATCCTGGCCGCGTCGCCGCGCGCGAGCGGCACCACTTTCGCCGCATAGGCCTGCGCATCGTTGATCGCCTGCTTCTGGTTGTTGCTGGCGTTGTTGACGTCGTCGAACGCCGTCTTGACTTCGTGCGGCGGCAACAGGTTCTGGAAATTGATCTCGTTGACGTTGAGGCCGACCGCGTAGCCGTCGAGCGTGGCCTGCAGCACCTTCTTCGTCTCGCCGACGATGTCGGAACCGTGGCTGGACAGGATTTGGTCCATGTCGCTCGAACCGATCACCTGGCGCACGGCGCTCTCCGCCGCCTGTTTCAGCGTTTCGTCGGGCGAAGTCGCCGCGAACAGGTATTTCTGCGCGTCGATCACCTGATACTGCACGGTGAAATTGATTTCGACGATGTTCTCGTCGCGGGTCAGCATGCGCACCGTGTCGGCAGTCTGCCGGCTCGTCGTTTCGACCTTGACGACCTGCTCGATCGGCGCCGGCCACTTGAGGTTCAGGCCGTTGCGCATGATGCGGTCGAACTTGCCGAAGCGCAGGACGACGCCGACGCGCTGCGCGTCGATCGAAATCCAACTGTCGAAAACCGCCCAGAGCATGGCCAGGGCGACGATGCCGAGAAGGATGCCGCCGATCGGCGGCGTGGACGAGGCGCCGTTGCCGCCGCCGAAAATGCCACCGAACCCCTCGCGCAGTTTGCGCAGGAACGCCTCGACGTCGGCCGAGTCTTTCTTGCCTTTCCAGGGATCGCGGTTGCCGCTGCCGGGTTCGTTCCAGGCCATCGTGGTCTCCATAATGTCGAATGGGACGGCGAGGCTGAACCCGCGTCCGTCCATCGATATGCAACCGGATTGGCGGAATTCAAAGCGCGGTTGCCGCGGAATTGTACGGGAGAAAGGGCCGAGGGCCTAGGGCTGAAAGAGGGTCGACGGCCGAGGGACGGGGCTGGCTAGCGGAATTGCGATGTCTCGCGCGCGCGTTTCGAACTGCAAAAGAGAAAACGCACCCGCAAACAAACGAGCTTTCCGGCCCCTTAGCCCTCGGCCCTCGGCCCTATCTTCTCGCGCAGCCACTCGCCCTCGCCGTCCGGCAACCCGAACAGCGGTTCGATCAGCGCTCGCGGCGCGTCGATCTGGATTTCCCAGCCGCGTTCCGCCGGCCGTTCGGCACTGACGAAACCGGCCGCGATCAGGCGCGCGCGCAAGCGCCCGGCATTGTCGGGCAGCGCCAACCAGCGATGCACACGGTCGCGCTGCAGCGCGGCGCTCAACGCATCGCGCAGCAGATCGATGCCGGCGCCGGTGACCGCGGAAACCCAGACGCGCGCGGTACGCCCGCCGTCAAGAGAATCGAGCCGGGGAGAAATGTGCGTTTGTTGAGAAGTGCGACCGGGGATGGCCGCTTCTTGATCTTCGTCGTCATGGAGGACGGCAGAAATTTTGTCGATCTTGTTGTAGACGAAGATCTGCGGCACAGCCTCGGCGCCGATCTCCTCGAGCACGCGCTGCACCTCCTCGATGCGCTGGTCGTGTTCCGGATCGGCCGCGTCGACCACGTGCAGAAGCACATCGGCTTCGCGCGTTTCCGACAGCGTCGACTTGAACGCGGCGACGAGATCGTGCGGCAGGTCGCGGATGAATCCGACCGTGTCGGCGAGCAACACCGGGCCGCAGGCCAGGCCGTCGACGCGGCGCAGGGTCGGATCGAGCGTCGCGAACAATTGGTCCGCCGCATAGACGCCGGCGCCGGTGATCTTGTTGAACAGGGTCGACTTGCCGGCGTTGGTGTAGCCGACCAGGGCGGCGACCGGCAACGAGTTGCGCCGGCGCGCGCGCCGCGCGGTGCTGCGCTGAGTCTCGACTTTTTCCAGGCGCTGCTCCAGCTGCTTCATGCGCCCGGCAAGCAGGCGTCGGTCGAGTTCGAGCTGGGTTTCACCCGGGCCTCGCAGACCGATCGCACCGCCGCGCTGGCGCTCCAGGTGCGTCCAGCCGCGCACCAGGCGCGTCGACATGTGCTTCAACTGGGCAAGTTCGACCTGCAGCTTGCCTTCGTGCGAACGTGCGCGCTGGGCGAAGATGTCGAGGATCAGGCCGGTGCGGTCGACGACGCGGCACTCGGTGTACTTTTCCAGGTTGCGCTCCTGCACGGGCGAGAGCGCGTGATTGACCAGGATCAGGTCGGCATCGAGCGCGGCGCGCTGTGCCTTCAGCTCCTCGGCCTTGCCCGAACCGACGAAGAACTTCGGATTCGGCCTGTCGATGCGCGCGGCAAGCGTGCCGACCACGGTCGCGCCGGCCGAGCGCGCAAGCTCGCCGAACTCGTCGACCGCCTCCGCATCTGCTCCCGCGGCGGAACCATCGCCTACCCAGCGCGGCTGCAGCAGCAGCGCGCGTTCACCTTTGCGCGAACGTTCGAACAGGAGGATTTACCCTTCGGCGGTTTCCGCTTCCGCTGCCGCGCCGGCATGGCCGCCTTCACCGCCGCCGATGCGCACGTTGCGGCTCGGCACGATCGTGGAAATGGCGTGTTTGTAAACCATCTGGCTCACGGTATTGCGCAGAAGCACGACGAACTGATCGAACGATTCGACCGTCCCCTGCAGTTTGATGCCATTGACCAGATAGATCGACACCGGAACGCGCTCACGACGCAACGCATTCAGGAACGGATCCTGCAACGACTGACCCTTGGACATTTCTTCTTCTCCTTGCCTTCTTACCAACTTGTGCGAACCGATAAAAGGGGCGTCCCCAGAAATGGTGGCCACGGCGCCTCGGCTCAAGATGCGCAATTGTATCGTTTTTTAACAATTTCGGGTAGGCGTGGCGCCGCCGCTGTCACAAAAAAAGTCCCGCCGAAACGGGGCACCGCCCTTCACGCCGGCGCGGGCAGGAAATCCGCGAGCGAACGCTCGGCTTTCGCCACGTGCCCGGGATCGAACGGATCGATCGCCAGGGCGTCGCGGTCGGCGCGGAACCAGGTGAGCTGGCGCTTGGCGAGCTGGCGCGTCGCATGGATCGCGCGTTCGCGGCATTCGCCCAGGTCGAACTCGCCGTCGAGATGCTGCCAGGCCTGCCGATAGCCGACCGCGCGCATCGAGGCGAGGTCGGCGTGCAGATCACCGCGTGCACGCAGGGTACGCACTTCGTCGAGAAACCCCTGGGCAAACATCGCGTCTAGCCGTTCCGCAATGCGTGCGTGCAGGGCCGCGCGGTCCCCGGGCATCAGGACGAGCTTGAGCACGCGCCAGGGAAAGCGCTCTCGCGCCCCGCCCTGCAATTGCGACAGAGGCTTGCCGGTCAGCTCGATCACTTCGAGCGCCCGCTGGACGCGCTGCGCGTCGCCCGGCCGGATGCGTCGCGCCGCGACCGGATCGAGCCCGGCCAGGCGGGCGTGCAGCGCCGGCCAGCCCGACTCCCGCGCTTCGTCCGTCAGGCGTTCGCGCAGTCCGGCATCGGCTTCCGGCAGATCGGACAGGCCGTACTGCAGCGAGCGGAAGTAGAGGCCGGTGCCGCCGACCAGGAGGGGCGTTTTTCCCTCCGCCGCGATCGCCGCCATCTCGCCCAGCGCATCGGCGCGGAACTCGGCCGCCGAATAGGTTTCCTTCGGATCACGGATGTCGATCAGCCGGTGCGGATAGCGCGCCAGCGTCGCCGCATCGGGCTTCGCCGCACCGATGTCCATGCCGCGATAGACCAGAGCGGAATCGACGCTGATCAAACCGACCCGGAAACGATCGGCCAGGCGCAGGGCCAGCGCCGTCTTGCCCGATGCAGTCGGCCCCATGAGAAATATCGCAAGCGGACGCTGGTCGATGTCCACACCATTGAACCGAATTGGAAAAGTTTTGCGCGCGCAGCCGGCCCGGCCGGCGGAATGGGCGGGAACGCCCGCCCACACCGAACGAACCGCTCGCCGTCGCCGATTCCGCCTACCTGGCCGAACTGATTTCGCCCGGTTGAATGCATTGCGACGCACGGCGCGCGCAGCGGAATTTTACCTCACGCCTCCCGGCGAGCACGTCGGCCGTCATGTCGGTGAAGGCACCGTCCGTGTACTCGAGAAAATGCGCCGAAGTCATCGACGCGGGATCGATGCCGTCCTGCAGATTGAGGTAAGCGATTTCGGCATCGCCGTACTCGAGCCACGGCACAAGACGGCCGTCGATGTAGACCGGCTGCATCGGCGCGACGTTGTCCAAGGTCAGCGCTCCGCGCTTGACCACGTAGAACCATGGCGTGCGATCGGTCTGGAAACGGCAGGTCTGCAGATAGGCCTGCGATGGCGGCGCCAGCGCCTTGATCGCGGCGTCGATCTGCATCGAGAACGCCAGCTCGCGCGCCGGGTCGAGACTCTTCTCCATACCCAGAAAATGCACTTGGCAATGATCGCCGATACCCGGGATACGCGCGACCGCGGCAAGCGCCGTTCGAGCGAGCTCGGCCGGAGGCAGCGACTCGCGTCGATAATCGCGCGCCAGCAGATGCGCCTCGACGGCCCATGGCAGGGCGCAGCACGCCGCTGCGGCGATCGCAGCCCGCGGTATCCACCGGCTCGCGGCAAGGGCTCGTGCAGCGGCACCGGCGCAAATGCAGACGAGCAGCATCAGGCCCAGCAGAGAGAGATAGAACAACCGCGCTCCCGTCGCGATGGCCTGTGCGGTCGGCGGGATTTCGAACGCTGCCGGCAAGGTACGCAGCACCGGCGCCTGCAGGACAATCGTGGCGATGACGAAACCGGCCGCAGCGAGGAGTAGGATCCGCTCGCGCCGGAGCAAGGGTCGGTGCCTCAGCCCGGCGAGGAGGAATCCGAAAAGCAGAAGTCCGGCGGCGATTTCGACGCTGCGCGCCATCCATCCCGAGCGCAGGATTCCCGATCCGTAGACGACGACATTGATGCCCCACTTGCGGGAACCTTCGAGGATCTCCCGCCAGAGCGGCGTATCGCCCAGTACTGCTTGGGTTCCGACATCGCCTATCAGCCAGCGACGCCAGAGCAGCAGAAGCAATGCAAACAAGGCGAGCAGGCATGCGGCACGACGCTGCCGCGTCCAAAACGAAGGCGCCGACGCAGCGAGCGGCCACGCCCAGATCAACGCGATCGGCACGAATGCCGAGAAGCCGATTTCCTTGGCCAGCGCCGCCAGCGCGGCAAACCCGAACGTCGCCATCAACGATAGGCGCCCGCCTTTGTCGGCATAGTTCCAACCTGCGGTGACCGCGAGCAGAGTAAACAGCGCGGCAAGCAGATCGAAACGATCCGCAAGCCAAAGCGACGTACCGATCGATATCGGATGCAAGGCGAACAGCACAGCGCACAACAAAGCCGGCAAGCGCGCCTGCGTGCACACGACGAGCAGCCGCCAGAGCGCCCAAGCAACGCCGATGTGCAAGCAGAGATTCAACGCGTAGTGAGGCTTGGCGCTGTTGCCGAACAACTCCACGCTGAGCCACCACAGCGTCATCCCCAGGGGGCGATAGAAGAAGCTCCCGGGGAAATGGCTGTGCAGGAACAGAGAAAACGGGTCACCCACATACCGCGACACGGCGAGCAGAAAAAAATCGTCCGAGAAGAAGGCGCTGCGCAAGGCCGGCCAGTAGGTCGCCGCTGCCGCTGCAGCGATCGCCACAACGGAAATTCCCTGCCGGTATCGCGATGTCCAACCCATGGGTTTCAAGATCGTCATCAATGACACAATGGTTGAAAGCGGTTGCAACGTGCGCCGGCGCAGATGCCGCGCCGCAATGCGAGAGTCGAATTCCATGCCTGGCCGAGCGAGCCCCTGAGGTCCGATGCGGACTGTCGGGAACCGAAGCTCGCCGAAATGGGCGGCAGCTATACTATTGCATCCGAACCGGTGGATACGCCATGTCACAAGCAATGATGAAGGCGCTGGTCAAGCGCGAAGCGGGCAAGGGCATTTGGATGGAGCAGGTGCCGCTGCCCGAGATCGGGCCTAACGAAGTGCTGATCAAACTCGAGAAAACCGCGATCTGCGGCACCGATCTGCACATCTACAAGTGGGACGAGTGGTCGCAGCGCACGATCAAGCCGGGCCTGGTGATCGGCCACGAATTCGTCGGCCGCATCGTCGACATGGGGCCGGGCGTGCGCGGCTACGTCGTCGGCCAACGCGTCTCCGCCGAAGGCCACATCGTCTGCGGCGTGTGCCGCAATTGCCGCGCCGGCAAGCAGCACCTGTGTCCGCACACCGTCGGCATCGGCGTGAACCGCAACGGCGCGTTCGCCGAGTACATTTCCATGCCGGCGTCGAACCTGTGGCCGGTACCCGACCAGATTCCCTCCGAACTGGCCGCGTTCTTCGATCCTTACGGCAACGCCGCGCACTGCGCGCTCGAGTTCGACCTGATCGGCGAAGACGTGCTCATCACCGGCGCGGGCCCGATCGGCATCATCGCCGCCGGCATCGCCAAATGGGTCGGCGCGCGCAACGTCGTCGTCACCGACGTCAACGACTACCGGTTGAAACTGGCGGCGGACATGGGCGCGACGCGCGTGGTCAACGTGTCGAAGCAATCGCTCAAGGACGTGATGTCCGACCTGCATATGGAAGGCTTCGACGTCGGCATGGAGATGTCGGGCAATCCGAAGGCGTTCGGCGACATGCTCGACTGCATGTACCACGGCGGCAAGATCGCGATGCTCGGCATCATGCCCAACGGCGCCGGCATCAACTGGGACAAGGTCATCTTCAAGGGCCTCGTGCTGCACGGCATCTATGGCCGGCGCATGTACGAGACCTGGTACAAGATGACGCAGATGCTGCTGACCGGTTTTCCGCTGCAGAAAGTGCTCACCCACCAGATCCACATCGACGACTTCCAGCGCGGCTTCGACCTGATGGATGCCGGCGCCTGCGGCAAAGTGGTTTGTTCGTGGAATTAGAGCCCGCCGCGAAGGAGGCGCCGGCCAACCGTCTGCGCCGCTGGTTTCATCGCGAGTCGATCAGCCTCGCCGAGATCGCGGTGCAGACGTTTTCGGTCGTGCTCGGCGTGCTCCTGGCGCTCGCGATCGGCGAATGGAGCCGCGACCGCGAAGAGCGCAAGCAAGTCGAGACGGCATTGAAAGCGCTGCGCGCCGAGGTCGAGGCGAATCGCGCGGAAGTCACCAAGGGGCTCAAGTACATCGCCGACACCGACGCGGAAATGGCGGCGAAAGCAAAAGCGGATCCCCCGTCCGGACCTCGGCCTTGCGTCGAAACACCGGGCTGGCACGGCGTTGCCAGTCCTTTGCTGCTCGATTCGGCCTACCAGACCGCGATCGCGACGCAAACACTGGCGCATATGGATTTCAACCAGGCGCAGCAGGTGGCGCGCGTGTACGCCAAACAGCGCGAATTCCAGAAATATTCCGAATACCTGGTCAGCTTTCTCCTGCCGCAGCGACCGATGTCCGTCGAGTCCTGCCGCTTCGTGATCAACGGTGAAGAGAAGAGCTACCTGGATCGCCTCGATTCGACGTTCGCCGAATTCCTCGACCAGAATAAAACCGTACGCTGACGCATTCATCTGCCGTTACTCGACGGTTTGGCAAACCCCGCATCGATGCTGCGCACAACCACGCTCCTGTTGCTATTGGCTGTAGGCTGCAGCCCCGCCCATGCGCGCGATTCCGTGCATGAAGCAGAGCCCGTGCTCGACGCCGCGACGGTGGCCGAACCCGCCCTGCTCAGCGGGCCGAACTTCCAGGTCGGCCCCAAGGCGCAGGTCGGCGGGTATATGGCGCGGTTTTCGATCAATACGCCGTACGGCCCGCTCGCGGCCGACAGCGCGCAAATGCTCGCGATCCGCGTCAACGAAGTGCCGGCGGTCGAGGCGCTCGAGCGCGCCACCCGCAGCGGCGCGTTCGCGCACGCGCTCGCCGAACGCGGCAGAAAGACCGGCGCGACCGTGATCAGGGTCATCAGCCACCCGGTCGATTCGATCGTCGGCCTGCCGATGGGCGTGGTGCGCTATTTCAAGAAGCAGCTCGATACCTGGGCGAACCGCGCGCAGAGCGTCAGCGATCGCTCCGCGCGCATCTTCGAGAACAAGGGCGACCCGTTCCGCGCGCCGGACGGTCCGATGACCGCGGGGCGCGAGGTGCCCGCCGACGCGGCAGAGCGCGCCAATGCCGAAACCGCAAGGAACATCGCCGACGCATCCGGCTACGTCGGGGTCGACGCTCCGGCCGTCGATCCCGACGACGTGCAGGGCATTCCCGCTCCGCCGCAGGAACCGCAGAAGGAAAGCAAGGCCTGGTATGCGCGCGCCGGGCGCGACGCCGGCCGCGAGGTCAAGCGCTACCTCAAATACAGTTCCTCGCGCAACGAGATCGCCAAGCGTCTCGGCTTCGATCCGAACACGTCGAACCCGCACATCGTCGAGCGCCTGAACTCGCTGGCCTGGGCTGCGGTATGGGGCAACTTCTCCGCCGGCCAGGCACTCGGCGAAATCGACGGCACGGCTGCCGACGTGATTGCCGATTCGGGCTTGATCAACGAATTCGTACTGAGCCACACGCCCGAGCAGATACGCGAGCGCAACGAGAAGCAGCTCCTGTCGGTATGCAGCGACGAATTCGGCGTCCGCCAGTTCCTGCGCCGTGGCGGCTTCAGCGACACGATGCGCACCCAGCTCGTCGATTCGCTGGTCGCGCTCGCCCCGGACTCGGGCTGCAACGAGCTGCTCGAACTCGGCACCGCCACCCGCGGCGAAATCGAGGGCCGTTATCTGGTCAATGCGCTTTCGCAGATTCGCAAGCGCTTGCCGGACGCGCGCGGCAGCAAGTTCCTCATCGCGGGCGCCTCGCTCGTTTACATCGCGCGCGACGGCAAACTGCTGCTGCCGTTGCCGGTGGACTATCTGAGTTGGAGCGCGGACATCGATGAGTTCTTCGGCCGCCCCGAATTCAGGGCCACCGACAAGACCGTGCTGATCGGCGGCGAAGCATCGATGCTCGCGCAGCGCGAATTGAGCGGGCGCGGTTGGAATTTGGTCCTGCGCGCGACGTATGCGGGCGCGCCGAACTATCCGGGCGACGGGATGCGCGCCCGAGCCGAAAATCGCCAATCCGGCGGTCAACGCTCGGCCGGCGCCGCCCAGGATTTTTCCAGCGCGTCGACGTCCCACACGTTGTAGTTCGCGCCGAACAGCAGGAAGCGCCGCGCCGCGCGATGCACGGCGGGATCGGCGCGCGGATCGCGCTCCACGGCTTCCGCCGCAGGCGCGAAGACGATCTGGACCCGGTCGCGCGCGTGCTCCTTGTCCTGCATCAGGCGCAGGAACAGAGCGAGCTGCTCTTGCGAGCTCATCTTCGCAACCTGTACCGCCGTCTGCTCTTGCAACGCGGCCACCACTTCTTCTTCGGTCTTCGGCGCCGGCTTCGGCTTCGCGTAGCGGATGCGGCCGAACGTGTCGGCGTATTCGCCCTGATCGAGCCGCCAGAGCAGGCGCTCGCCCTGCGCGAACTCGGCGCGTTCGGGCGCGCTCGCGTTCAGTCGCGCGCTGCGCGTGACGTCGTCGAGCATGTCGCCGGCGACCGAGGCCCAGCTGCGGTTCGCGTGTGCGAGCAGTTTCGGCAGCATCTCGCCCCACCACGGCAGCGCCAGCAAGGGCAGCAGGGTGAGCCCCCACAGGACGACCCGCGACGGTTCGCCGAGAAAGAATACGCGCATGCCCATGCGCCAGACCCAAAAACCCGGCACCGCCAGCACCAGGGCGATGATGGCGCCCGCCGGATTCCATTGCCTGCTGTCTTCGACGAACCGTGCCGGCATCGCCTCCTGCGGTCGCTGTGGGTCGAAACGCAGCGGAAATTCGGGAACCTCGCGCGTCCAGCTGAGCACCGCGATGTCGACCGGCCAATCGAACTGCTCGCGCAGGGCGGCAAGCGCCGTCGCCGGCGGCGGTTTGCTCATGCCAAACGTGTCGCGCGGAGAATGCCTGGATATCCAGTCCAACGTGGCCTTGCTCAGGCGCACCTCCTGCACTTCGAAGCCGCTCGCATCGCGCAGAAAGGTGAACGGAATGCCATCCTGCAAAGCCTCGTCCCAATCGGCGAGGCGAAATCGATCGCTGAAATTCAAGCGCATGCCGCAAAAGGCGCGACGCAGCGGCGCGCCCCAATCGCCTGCCTGGTATTCGATCACGGCGCAACGCGAGATCTTGCTGACGCGATCCCAATACAGCTTGCCCGCCGCGAGATTGGCCGGGTCGAAATCCAGGGCCGCCCAGCTTTCAACGATGCGGCCCGACGTTGCGGACGTGAACGCGGCATACTGGCGCATATCGACGAGCGGCTTCATGGCCGCTTGCCAGGCGATGCCGAGAAACATACCGCCGAACAGCAACAGGAAGCCCGCGAACAGGCCGATCAGCGGCGCAGCGGCCAGCATGCCGAACGTAGCGATCAGCCATTCGCGCCACGAACGCGCGTCCGCCGCGTCGGGCGGAGGCGAAACCGCCTTCCGCAACACCGGCGCGCTGCGCCTGCCCCGCTTTGAAACCGGTTCGTTCATCGCGATTTCCCCGACGTGTCGATTCTACGACGCGATCTTCAGCCCATCGATATCCATGCAGACGAATTTCCTTGCGCCGCGTAATCATCGACAATAGGACTTTCTCCAGCGAATTTCCGCCATGGACTTCCCAGCCCGCGAACGCATTGCCCACGAACTCGAATCGATCCGCGACGCGGGCCTGTACAAGACCGAACGCGTCATCGCCACGCCGCAGTCCGCCGCGATCAGGACCGTCGACGGGCGCGAAGTGTTGAACTTCTGTGCCAACAATTATCTCGGTCTCGCCGACAATGCCGAGATCATCCAGGCCGCAAAGGACGCGCTCGACACGCACGGCTTCGGCCTTGCCTCCGTGCGCTTCATCTGCGGCACGCAGGATCTGCACAAACAGCTCGAAGCAACGATCTCGAAATTCTTCGGCACCGACGACACGATTCTCTACACGAGTTGTTTCGACGCGAACGGCGGTCTGTTCGAGACGATTCTCGGCGACGAAGACGCGGTGATCTCCGACGCGCTCAATCACGCCTCGATCATCGACGGCATTCGCCTGTGCAAGGCCGAGCGGCGCCGCTACGCGAACGGCGACATGGCCGAGCTGGAAAAGCATTTGGCCGAAACTCAGGGCAAGCGTACTCGTCTGATCGCCACCGACGGCGTGTTCTCGATGGACGGCTACATCGCCAAACTCGACGAGATCGTACGTCTGAAGGAAAAGTACAACGCGCTGCTGATGGTCGACGACTCCCATGCAACCGGCTTCGTCGGCCCGACCGGGCGCGGCTCGGCCGAACTGCATGGCGTGATGGACAAGGTCGACGTGTTCACTTCGACGCTCGGCAAGGCGCTCGGCGGCGGCTCGGGCGGATTCACGACCGGGCGCCGCGAAATCATCGATCTTCTGCGCCAGCGTTCGCGCCCCTATTTGTTCTCGAACACGCTGCCGCCTCCGCTCGTTGCCGCGTCGATCAAGGTGTTCAAAATGCTGTCCTCCAGCACCGCGCTGCGCGACAAGGTCAACGACAACGCGCTGTATTTCCGCAAGCGCATGAGCAATGCGGGTTTCGACATCCGGCCGGGCACGCATCCGATCGCGCCGGTCATGCTCGGCGACGCGAAGCTCGCTCAGCAATTCGCCAAGGACCTGCTCGAAGAAGGCATCTACGTCATCGGCTTCTTCTATCCGGTGGTGCCGCAGGGGCAGGCGCGCATTCGCACGCAAATGAGCGCGGCGCACACGCACGAGCAGATCGATCGCGCGGTCGACGCCTTCGTCAAGGTCGGCAAGAAACTCGGGGTTGTGTAGATGCGGGGGGAATCGAAAGCGTTCGCTGCGGATTTATGCGGGTAAACGCAGATAGAGCAAAAATCCGCTTGCTCTGTTCGCTTGCCGGCAGGCGCCGAATCTCGGCAGCCGATCGACGGATATCGGCTTTCGCTCGTCATTCCCGCATGGTTCTGCAGGAACGACGAATTGCGATCCGCGTCAATCAGGATCCGCCTTGGCCCGCGTTCTTTGCTCTTCGTCCGCGTAAATCCGCAGCCGACGCTTTTGCTCTTTTGAGCGCATCCTCAACCCGGACCAATTCGAATTCGGACAACGCGCGCGCCCGGCCCTTGGCGAGATCGCCGAGCTCGACCGGGCCGACCGCGATGCGCACGAGGCGCAGCACGCCGATGCCGACCCCGGCGAGCACGCGGCGGATCTGCCGGTTGCGGCCTTCGTCGAGGACGATTTCCAGCCAGGAATTCTTTTCGCCGCGACGAAGCTCGCGCACCGATTTCAAAGCGAGTCTTTCGCCGGCCTCGACGATGCCGGCCTGCAGTCGCGCGAGCAGCGCAGCATCGGCAAGAGCATCGATCTGTACGTGGTAAGTTTTGTCGAGATGCGACGCCGGGTCGGTCAAGCGCGCCGCCCAGGCGCTGTCGTTGGTAAACAGCAGCAAACCTTCGCTGGCCTTGTCGAGACGGCCAACCGGCGCAAGCCATGCCGAGCCGCTCGGCCCGCAATCGCCTTTCAACAGGTCATATACCGTTTCCCGGCCACGCTCGTCGCTTGCCGTGGTGACGTAGCCCCGCGGTTTGTTGAGGGCCAGGTAAATCTTTTTGCGAGCGGCGATTTCCTCGCCGTCGACGCAGATGCGGTCGCGTCCGCCATCGGCGGGCATTTCCGGATCGCGTACGACCCGCCCGTTGACGCGTACGCGACCGCTGCGCACCAGCGTCTCGGCTTGGCTGCGCGAACACACGCCGAGCTTGCTTATCACGCGCGCAAGGCCGTGACGGGGACGGAGGCTTTTCATTGAGCAGTGCGGCCGAGGATGGACGCTTCTTGATTTTCGCGTCCACGAATGAACGCGCAAATACCCCAAAAGAAAAGCCCGGCTTGCGCCGGGCTTTTCCATCTTGCTTGCACCAACTCGAGCTTACTGCTTGAGTTCGACACGGCGGTTGCGCTGACGGCCTTCCGCGGTGTTGTTGGTGTCGATCGGATGATCCTTGCCGAAGCCCTTGTAGCCGTTGATCTGGCTCTCGGACACGCCGTGCGAGATCAGGTAGTCGTACACGCCCTTGGCGCGACGCTCCGAGAGCTTCTGGTTGTAAGCCTCGGTACCGATGCCGTCGGTGTGGCCGTCGACTTCGACCTTCACATCCGGGTTGCGCTTCAGCGTGTCCACGGCTTCGTCCAGGATAGCGACGGAAGCGGCGGTCGGCGCCTTCAACGCGGGGACGAGCTTCTCGCCCGGACGCGGATGGTCGAACTTGAACTCGACGCCACGCAGATCGATCGGAGCCGGCGGCGGAGCCGGCGGCGGCGGCGGTGCAACCGGCGGAGCCGGCGGCGGCGGCGGCGGCGGCGGAGCAGCCGGGGCGCCACCGAAGCTGTACGTCAGGCCGACCGTGACGAGACCGTCGGTGAAGCCGCTCGTGCGCTTGAACGGATGGCTGGCCGGGACGCCAGGAGGACCGAACGCGAGCGGGTTGTTGAGCGAGTTGTTGTCGTGATCGTAACGGGCCGCGACTTCGCCGCGGAACGCCAGACGATCGGACAGGTTGTACTGGATACCGACGCCCAACAGCGCCATCGGATCCCAACCGCCGCTGTCGGACAGGCCTTCCGCCTGCAGCAGCGAACCCGAGTAGGCCTTGTGGCGGACCGCGCCGAGCGCACCGACCACGTACGGACGCCAGCCGGCGCCGATGTCACCGAAGAACCAGCGAGCCGCAACGTCGAGCTGCACGCTTTCCCACTGGTGGGTCGCACGCGGCGAGCTGTTCTTGAAGTCGGCGTTGTTGATGCCGTATTCGAAATCGACGGCGAAGTTCGGATTCACCCAAACGCCGACGCCGATACCGCCGAAGCCCGACACCTTCGTGGTGCGGTTGCTGTCCGGAACGACCACGCCGAGGCGCGGAGCAACGTACCAGGTGCCGAAGTCTTGGGCTTGCGCCGTGCTGATCGCGCCGGCACCGCCCAGGGCAAGGGCGATAACGGCAAACAGAGTATTACGTTTCATTCGGAGTCTCCTTTTGCTTGGTTCTTCTTGGGCGTCCGCCAAACCCCGTGTGCGGCACGCATATGTAACATCATCCACACCAACTTTCTGATGCGTGCTTCGCGTTAATAAAACGTTAGGCAGCGGCAACGCGAGCGACCGCATGGTAACAAATTCAAGCGTCTGACTCCACTCCGAACCTTAACCATTCAGAATCGAGTCAGGCTAACACCTCCGCTTTTTTCATTTTTTGAACGAAACCCTTTGTTTGGATTGAATATTTTCTTAACGTTTTTTCGTTCATCGACGACAGCGGAGTAACGAAAAATTTAGCCCTCGCAAATGTACGAACATTATCGTTGAAGGCGAAATTGTCGCTTTGCAGCATTCCCCGCGACCTAGGCATATTGGGCCGACTCGACAATGTTTGCCATACTTTCCGTTTTCCGACCTTGGGGAGCCTTCATGGCCAGCAATGAGGCAGCGGGCGCAGAACCGCGCAGCGAGTTGACCGTGCGTGGCGTCGTTCTCGGCGTCGTCGTCACCGTGCTGTTCACCGCCGCGAACGTGTTCTTCGGCCTGAAGATCGGTCTGACCGTGGCGACGTCGATCCCCGCAGCGGTAATCTCGATGGCGCTGCTGCGCGGTTTCAGGGACTCGACCGTGCAGGAAAACAACATCGTGCAGACGATTGCCTCGGCCGCGGGCACGCTGTCCGCGATGTGTTTTGTGCTACCGGGTTTCCTGATGATCGGGTGGTGGACCGGTTTTCCGTTTTGGGTTTCGTTTGCGATCTGCGCGCTCGGCGGCGTGCTCGGCGTGATGTATTCGATTCCGCTGCGGCGTGCGCTGGTGACCGGTTCGGACCTGCCGTTTCCCGAAGGCGTCGCCTGCGCCGAAGTGCTCAAGGTCGGCAGCCCCGGCAACTCGGGTACCGCGGCCGGCGTGGAAGAAAGCCGCCAGGGGCTGCTCGCCGTCATATGGGGCTCGATCGTCGCCGCGCTGTTCGCCATCATCGTCGCGACACGCGTGTTCGCCAGCGACGTGGCGCAGTACTTCCGCTTCGGCGGCGAGCGCGGTCCGGTCAGCGGATACGATTTCAGCTTGTCGATGGCATTGTTTGCCGTCGGCCACCTCGTCGGCCTTTGGGTTGGTATCGCGATGCTGGTCGGCGCAGCCATCGCATGGGTCTGGGGAGTGCCGCATTATTCCGCCATTGGCGCATTGGCGGGCGATGCGGCAAAAGTCGCGTCCGATATTTCGAAGACGCAGATTCGCTTCATCGGCGCCGGCACGATCGGCATTGCCGCGATCTGGACGCTGCTCAAACTGGTGAAACCGGTGGCATCCGGTCTGACGTCGGCATTCGCCGCGCAACGCGCCCGCAAATCGGGTCAGGGCGCCTTGCTCCCGCGTACCGAGCAGGACATTCCGATCACCTTCGTCGGCATCACGATGCTGATCTGCTTCGTGCCGGTTGCTCTCTTGCTCGGTTATTTCGCCGTCCACGGCGGCTTGGGCGATCATGTATGGACATTGGCGCTCGGCGGACTGATCTACTGCGTGCTGATGGGATTCTTCGTCTCCGCCGTCACCGGCTATATGGCGGGCCTGATCGGCGCATCGAACAGTCCCTTGTCCGGTGTCGGCATTCTCGTCGTGATCGGTGCCGCATTGCTGCTCGCGCTGGGCATCAAGCCTTATGTGCCACCCGAAATGGAAAAAGCGCTGGTCGCTTTCGCGCTGTTCGTCACTTCGATCGTATTCGCCATCGGCACGATCGCAAACAACAATCTGCAGGATCTGAAAACCGGGCAACTCGTCGACGCCACGCCGTCGAAACAACAATGGGCTCTGGTGATCGGCGTGATCGCAGGCGCCCTGATCATTCCTCCGGTACTCGAAATCCTCAACCAGGGTTATGGCTTCGTCGGCGTCCCGGGAAACACGCACGAGAACCCGCTCGCCGCGCCGCAGGCTGGGTTGATTTCCGCGCTGGCGCAGGGCGTGATCCAGAACAATATCCGTTGGGACCTGATCGGCGTCGGCGCGGGCATCGGCGCCGTTCTGATCGTCCTCGATGAATTGCTGCGACGGGTAAGCAAATCCGCGCACTGCTCGCCGCTCGCCGTCGGCTTGGGCATCTATCTGCCCACCGCAAGCACCTTGATGGTCGTCGTCGGCGCGATCGCGGGGGCTTTTTACGACAAACGCGCCGAGCGCACGGCCAGGCCTGAATCGGCCAAACAGCTCGGCGTGCTGCTCGCTTCAGGCATGATCGTTGGCGAAGGCCTGATCGGCGTCGTCATCGCTGCCATCGTCGCGTTCTCGGGCAAGGACTTTCCGCTCGCGCTCGTCGGCGACGATTTCGCTTCCTTCTCGACATGGATCGGCGGCGCCGCGTTCGTCGTCACGATGCTCGCGCTGTATCGCTGGATAGAAACGAAATCGCGCCGCATCGCGCAATAGGCTTCGTTCCGCCAAAAGCCGCGATACGCGATCCGGCATGCCCCGGCGCTTCGGTCTCAGCCGGTGAGACACGCAGCGCCGAGCATCGAGCTATGCGCCAGCTCGCCCTGACCTATCCGCGCGACGCCGCACTTCGCGTTCATGTCGCCGCGGCGTCGCAGGCGCATAATCTGCCCATGGCGCTGCACGACTTCCACCCCGCCGTCGCCGCCTGGTTCGCCCAGGCTTTCCCCGCACCGACGCCCGCACAGATGCGCGCGTGGCCGGCGATCCGCTCCGGCCGGCACACGTTGATCGCCGCGCCGACCGGTTCGGGCAAGACGCTCGCCGCCTTTCTCGCCGCGATCGACGAACTCGTGCGCGCCGGCGTCGACGGCACGCTCGCCGACGAGACCCAGATCGTCTACGTCTCGCCGCTCAAAGCACTGTCGAACGACGTGCGCATCAACCTGCAGGCGCCGCTCGAAGGCATCCGCACGCAGTTGGAAATGCAGGGTCATCCGGACGTGGAAATCCGCGCCGCCGTGCGCACCGGCGATACGCCGCAGAGCGAGCGCGAGGGGATGAAGCGGCGCCCTCCGCATATCGTCGTGACCACGCCGGAATCGCTCTACATCCTGCTCGGCTCCGACTCGGGCAGGGCGATGCTCGCCACCACGCGCAGCGTGATCGTGGACGAAATCCATGCGCTCGCACCGTCGAAGCGCGGCGCGCATCTGGCGCTCTCGCTCGAACGCCTCGATGCCCTGTGCGGGCGCCGGCTCACGCGCATCGGCCTGTCGGCGACGCAGAAGCCGATCGGCGAGGTTGCGAAATTCCTCGTCGGCGACGCCGCCCCCAGCCCTCACTCCTCGGCCCCCGACTGCGAAATCGTCGACGTCGGCTACACGCGCGAGCGCGATCTCGCCCTCGAGCTTCCTCCTGCGCCGCTGAGCGCGGTCATGTCGGGCGACGTCTGGCTGACTGTCTATCAACGCCTCGCCGAACTGATCCAGACGCACAAGACCACGCTGATCTTCGTCAATACGCGGCGCATGGCCGAGCGCCTCGCCAAGCACCTGTCCGATCTGCTCGGCAAGGAGGCGGTGACCTCGCACCACGGCAGCCTCGCGCGCGAGCAGCGGCTCGCCGCCGAGCAACGGCTCAAGCGCGGCGAACTGCGTGCGCTCGTCGCCACCGCTTCGCTCGAACTCGGCATCGATATCGGCGACGTCGATCTGGTCTGCCAGATCGCCAGCCCGCGTTCGATTTCGACCTTCCTGCAGCGCGTCGGCCGCGCCAACCACTCGGTCGACGGCACGCCGAAGGCGCGGCTGTTTCCGCTGTCGCGCGACGATCTCGTCGAGTGCACGGCGCTGCTCGACGCCGTGCGCCGCGGCGAGCTCGACACATTGCATGTCGAACGCGACGCGCGCGACGTGCTCGCCCAGCAGATCGTCGCCGAGGTCGCCTGCCGCGAATGGAGCGAAACGGAGTTGTTCGACGCGGTCCGCCGCGCCTACCCGTTCGCCGATCTCACGCCGGACGGGTATCGCGACATCCTGCGCATGCTCGCCGAGGGCTACTCGACCCGCAGAGGACCTCGATCGGCATATCTGCACCGCGACGCGGTCAACGGCGTGCTGCGTGCGCGCCGCGGTGCGCGCCTGACCGCGCTCACCTCGGGCGGCGCGATTCCCGACACGGCCGACTACGAAGTGGTGCTCGAGCCGCAGGGCTCGCGCATCGGCACGGTGCACGAGGATTTCGCCGTCGAGAGCATGGCCGGCGACATCTTCCAGCTCGGCAACACCTCGTATCGCGTCCTGCGCGTCGAGCGCGGCCGCATGCGCGTCGAGGATGCCAAGGGCGCGCCGCCGACCCTGCCGTTCTGGCTCGGCGAGGCCCCGGGACGCAGCGACGAACTCTCGCAAGCCGTGTCGCGCCTGCGCGAAGACGTTTCCGCGCAGCTCGAATTCGGTTCCGATACGGCCGAGCGCTGGCTGCGCGAACGGATCGGCCTCGACGAGTCCGCCGCGCGCCAGATCGTCGACTATCTCGGCGCCACGCAGGCGGCGCTCGGCCTGCTGCCGACGCAGACGCAGCTCGCGATGGAACGTTTCTTCGACGAATCCGGCGGCACCCAGTTGGTCATCCATTCGCCGTTCGGCAGCCGCATGAACCGCGCCTGGGGCCTGGCCCTGCGCAAGCGCTTCTGCCGCACCTTCAACTTCGAACTGCAGGCCGCCGCGACCGAGGACGCAATCGTGCTGTCGCTGTCGACCAGCCACAGCTTTCCGCTCGACGAAGTCTCGCGCTACCTGCACTCGAACACGGCCGAGCACGTGCTGATCCAGGCCCTGCTCGACGCGCCGATGTTCGGCCTGCGCTGGCGCTGGAACGCAGTGACCGCGCTCGCGCTGCCGCGCTTCATCGGCGGCGCCAAAGTGGCGCCGCAGCTGCAGCGCATGAAATCCGAAGACCTGCTCGCGACCGTGTTCCCGGACCAGGTCGCATGCCTGGAGAACATCGTCGGCGAGCGGCAGATTCCGGACCATCCGCTCGTCGCGCAGACCCTGCACGACTGCCTGCACGAGGCGATGGACGTCGATGCGCTGCTGCGCTTGCTGCGACTGCTCGAAAGCGGCGAAATCCACATCGTCGCACGCGATCTCACCGCGCCTTCGCCGCTCGCCGCGGAGATCCTGACGGCACGGCCTTACGCCTTCCTCGACGACGCGCCCCTGGAAGAACGCCGCACCCAGGCAGTGCAGAACCGACGCTGGGGCGACCTCGAAACGACCGACGACTTCGCCCAACTCGATGCCGCGGCGATCGCGTCGGTGCGCGAAGAAGCGTGGCCCGAAGCGCGCGACGCGGACGAACTGCACGAAGCGCTCACGGGCCTCGGTTTCGTCACCGCCGCGGAAATGCAGCGCAACGCATCGTGGCCGCGGCTCGCCGAGCAGTTGGTCGCGCAGCGTCGCGCAAGCTTCGCGCGCCTGCCGGCTCCGGTTTGGATCGCCGCCGAACGCCTGCCCCAGTTCGCCGCGGTTTTCCCCGCCCTGCAATGCGAACCCGCGCTGACCGCGCCGGCGGAGTACGCGTCGATCGAATGGTCGCGCGAAGACGCCGTGGTCGACATCGTGCGTTCGCGCCTGACCGGACTCGGCCCCGTGCGCGTCGCCGATATCGCCGCCTCGCTCGGCCTCGCGCCGTCCGACGTCGAGCTGGCCCTGCTCGCCCTCCAGCGCCAGGGCTTCGTCATGCAGGGGCACTTCGAAGACGATGCTTATTTGGAAAGTCCGGCCATGATTGGCCGGGCTCTCGCGGATGGACCTGCGAAAAATGACCAGTGGTGCGAGCGGCACCTGCTCGCGCGCATCCATCGCTACACGGTCAACCGCCTACGCCGCGAGATCGAACCGGTCGAGCCGCGCGACTACATGCGCTTTCTGTTCGAATGGCAGCATGCGGCGCCCGGCACCCAAGTCAGCGGGCCGGACGCACTCGCCGGCGTGCTGACCCAGCTCGAAGGCTACGAAGCGCCGGCCGCTGCGTGGGAAAGCGAGATCCTGCCGACGCGAGTGAGCGGCTACGAAATTTCCTGGCTCGACGACCTGTGCCTGAGCGGACGCACGGTGTGGACGCGCCTGCGCGCGCCGACGCCGCGCGCCGACGAAAGCGATCCGCGTCCGCGCACCTCGTCCGGCCCGGTGCGGGCGACGCCGATCGTCCTGCTGCAACGTCGACACCTGGGACTGTGGAATACATTCGGCGCCTCCGCCCAGACCGCGCCGCCGGCCCTGTCGTCGCGCGCGCAGGCCGTGGCCGAGGCGCTGCGCGAACACGGCGCTTCGTTCTTCGACGAACTCGCGAACGAGACGCGGCTTTTGCATACCGAACTCGAGGACGCGCTCGCCGAACTCGTCGCCGCGGGCATGATCAATTCCGACAGCTTCGCCGGCCTGCGCGCCCTGCTCGTGCCGGCATCGAAACGACCCGCGCCGTCGCGCCGGCGCGGACGCCGCACGGCGCTGCTCGGCATCGCCGATGCGGGCCGCTGGTCGCTGCTGCGCCGCGCTGCGGCACCGGAAAACTCCGCGACGCCACAGAAAGGCGACGGCGCCCGCGGCGATCCCGAACAGGTCGAACACGTCGTGCGCATCCTGCTCAAGCGCTACGGCCTGATCTGCTGGCGCCTGGCCGCGCGCGAGGCATCCTGGCTGCCGCCGTGGCGGGAGATGCTGCGCGTCTGCCATCGTCTCGAGGCGCGCGGCGAGATCCGCGGCGGGCGTTTCATCGCCGGCCTGACCGGCGAGCAGTTCGCCCTGCCCGAAGCGATCGCACCGCTGCGCGCGATCCGCAACAAGCCGCGCGACGGCAGTCTCGTCGGCGTCTGCGGTGCGGATCCGCTCAATCTCGTCGGCCACCTGCTCGCCGGCACGCGCGTGCCCAATTTGGCCGGCGCTCGCGTTCTCTATCGCGACGGCGCTCCGATCGCGGCCCTCGTCGCCGGCGAATTCACCGCGCTTGAACCGATGGACGAAGGCGCGCAATGGGCGGCGAAAAAGCGCCTGCTGCACGGCACGACGGAAACCGGCCCGGTACTGGAAGCGGAGCAGGTCTCCGCGCGGAATGCGCCGATTTGAGAATCGCCCGCACCGCGGCGAGATCGCGGGGATTCAGTCCTGGTCCGCGCTCTCGCTTTCGACCAGACCGCGCAGCCGCACCAGGGCTTCGCTCTGGATCTGCCTGACCCGTTCGCGGGTCAGGCCGAGTTCGGCCGCGATCTCGGCAAGCGATTGCGTGGCGTGATCGTTGAGCCCGTAGCGCCGCTGCAGCACCATGCGCTGGCGCGACGGCAATTGCTCGAGGCAGTGTTCGATGCGCGAGCTGCGCCGGTCGGTGCCCGCGCGCGACATCAGCGCCTCCGGAGCATCGACGACGAGCTGTTCGATCAGCGCGCGGTCGTCGCTCGCCGACAACGGCGCATCGAGCGAGGAAATGCGGTCGGTCAGGGTGAACAGGCCAGCCACGTCCGTGCCGGTCTTGCCGAGGCTGCGCGCGAGTTCGTCGGTGGTCGGCATGCGTCCGAGTTCGTGGGTGAGCTGACGCCGCGCGCGCAGCAGCTGGGCGAACTCGCGCAGCACGTGCACGGGCAGACGCACGGTGCGTCCCTGGCTCATCAGCGCGCGCTGCACGCCATCGCGGATCCACCACGTCGCGTAGGTCGAAAAACGCAGCCGCCGCGACGCGTCGAACTTTTCCACCGCGCGAATGAGGCCGAGATTGCCTTCGGCGATCAGGTCGAGCAGCGGCACGCCGCGGCCGACATAACCGCGCGCCACCGACACGACGAGGCGCAGGTTCGCCTCGATCATGCGTCGGCGCGCATCGGCGTCGCCCTCGGCGACGCGCGCGGCGATGCGTCGCTCCTCGTCGGCGTCGAGCAGCGGAATCAGACCGATTTCGTTGAGATAGGCGCTGGTCGAATCGCGCGCTTCGTCGTCCTGCTGCGGCTCGATCGCGTGGATCAGCTCGAGCAGCTCGTCCGATTCGATATCGTCGGCGCGTTGATCCGAATTCATCGGGTTAGCATAGAGCTTCGGAAGCTACGAACCAAAGACTTTTTGGATCACGGACCCGAGCCCAAATTGGCATTTGCGCAAAGTTTGTCGGGAGCAAAAGCATCTTGACCACGGATTACACCGATGAACACGGATCAAGAAAAATTTCTGAGTCTGCATTTATCCGTGTGATCCGCGTAATCCGTGGCTAAAACCGCTCTTGAAGCAACACCGCACAAGCACGGAGTCTCCCTAGCGCGCAGGCAGGTAGTCCAGCGGGTTGACCGGCTTGCCGTTCTTGCGGATTTCGAAATGCAGCTCGTCGCGCGAGCTCGCACTCGATCCCATCTCTGCGATCTGCTGTCCCGCTCGGACCTTGTCGCCCTCGGCGACCAGGCGTTTGCGGTTATGACCGTAGGCGGAAAGGAAACTCGCGTTGTGCTTGACGATGACGAGCTCGCCGTAGCCGAGCAGGCCGTTGCCGCTGTACACGACTTCGCCGTCCGCCGAAGCGAGCACGGGGTCACCCGCCGATCCCGCGATGTCGACGCCCTGTTTGGTCTGGTCGCCGGCGACATAGGTGCCGACCACCTTGCCTCCGTTCGGCCAGCGCCAGGCGATGCCGCCGACGCTGGACGCGGCCGAGTCGCTGGCCGGCCTGGCCGGAGCCGGCGCAGGTTCGGCCGCCGGCTTCGCCGGTGCCGGCGTTGCGACCGCAACGGCAGCCGGCGCAGATGCCGCCGGCTCGCCGACGGGCCGCGGCGGCGGCGCGGAAACGGAAGCGCCGGCCGACGCGACCGATTCCGTCGGCGCCGAAGCCGCGGGCGTGGGCTCGTTCGGCACGTCCTCGAACATGCCGGTGCTCCCGGTGCTCTTCGCCGGTGCGGCGGCCGGCGCCGGTGCGGCGGCAGCGAGTGGCGGCGGCGATGAGGAAGCTGGCGGAGGCGTCGGCGCGGGGCGCGCCGCCACGGCGGGAGCGCCGGGCGGACTGAAGCGGATATCCTGACCGACGAGGATCTTGTACGCGGGTGCGGCGATGCCGTTCCATGCGGCCACGTCGCGGTAATCGAGACCGCGCTTGAACGCGATCGAATAGAGCGTATCGCCCTTGACGACGCGATAACTGCCCCCCGGCGGCGGCGCTTTCACGCGCTCCGGCGGCGGCGCCTGCAGCGAAGGCGATTCGCCGATCGAACGATCCTCGATGTCGGCGGGATCGGAAGCGCAGCCGGCCAGCCAGGCTGCGCAGATCATCAGTGCCGCGAACGAACCCGATGAACGGAATTTGTCGAAGATCGCCTTCATGGTTTGCTTGGCAGCGACGCGCGCAACCGGCGCCTTATCCGTGCAGATATTTGAAATACACCACAGCCAGCACGATCAACGCAACCAGCGCCCAGCCGATCCACTCGATCCACGTATGCAGCGCCTTTTCGGCTTTTTCGCCGCCGGCACGGATCAGACCGCAGAGCAGATACACGCGCTTGCCGCGGCCGACCATCATCGCGGCGAGGAACGCCGGCAGGGGGACGCCGACGATGCCCGAGGACCAGGCGATGATTTTCATCGGTATCGGCAGGAAGCCGCCGCCGACGAGCAGCCAGAACACTTCCCACGACCCGAGCCCGCGCAGCTTGCCCATGTAGGCTTCCAGGGTCGGCAGCCAGCCGAGCTTGTCGAGCAGCGGCCGTGCCAGCTCGAAACCGTAGTGGCCCATCAGATAGCCGATGATCGAACCCACGGTCGAGAAGATCAGGCTGACGGTCGCGTAGCGCGCCCAGCGCTCCGGCTTGGCCAGGGTCATCGGGGCGAGCATGATCTCCGGCATCGTCGGCACGATGAAAGCTTCGACGAAACTGACCGCGGCGAGATAGCGCTCGGCGAGTGGATGCATGGCCCATTTCAGGGCCACCTCGTAAATCGGCTTGAACAGTTTCAATTAGAAGTCCTTTGTAGGGGCGCGTCTTTCGTGCGTCTCGCACGAAAGAAATGCTAACGCGTCGCGCCCGTTTTCGATGATCCGCAAAGAGCCGGGCGCGATCGTATCGACACCTTGCGCCCGAGGCGCGCGCAAGTCGCGCCCCTACGGCGCGTCAAACAAGCCCCCCGAGGAGCGGCACGAAGCTGACGTCGCCGAGCGACTCGCCGACCCACATCGCGCCCTGTTCCTTCTCGACCAGGCGATAGCGCAGCAGCTTCTGCACGCCCGGCTTGCCGACCGGCGCGACGAGCACGCCGTCGAGGGCAAGCTGATCGAACAGCTCCGGCGGCAGGGCGTCGTCCGCCGCGGTCAACACGATCGCATCGTAGGGCGCGTGCTCGGCCCAGCCGAGTTTGCCGTCGGCGTGTTTCGAACGGATGTTGTCGATGCCGAGCTTGCGGAATCGTCGGCGCGCATTGCGCAGCAGCTCGTCGATGCGTTCGACCGTGTAGACGGTCTCGACGAGCGCGGCGAGCACCGCCGCCTGGTAGCCCGAACCGGTGCCGACCTCGAGCACCTTCTTCGGCACTCCGTGCTCGATCAACGCCTCGGTCATGCGCGCGACGATGTAGGGTTGCGAGATCGTCTGCGCCTGGCCGATCGGCAGTGCGGTGTCCTCGTAGGCGCGCGAGGCGAGCGCCTCCTCGATGAACATGTGGCGAGGCAGGTTGCGCATCACGTCGAGCACGCGCCGGTCGGCGACGCCCTGCGCTTTGAGCCGCTCGATCATGCGATCTCGGGCGCGCTGGCTGGTCATGCCCAGGCCGCGCGCTTCGGGGGTCAAACGTAAGGTCATGCTTATCGACATCAAAACCCGTTCCCAGAGCGTAGCGGGCGACGGCAGTTCGCGTCCGCTCGGAGCGCAGGAACCGGAGTGTACGTGCAGAGTACATGAGGATTCCGAGCACCGTGGGAACGCGAAATGTCGGGCGCGATAGCTTTGAGGACGGGTTTCACGCAGCCGAATCCAGCTCTAGGGACAGTGAATTGACCCAGCTCGACACCTTGTCCAATGCCTGGAAGCGGGTCAGATCGACGTGGATCGGAGTGATCGAGATGTAGCCGCCGCGCACCGCGTGGAAATCGGTGCCTGGGCCGTCGTCGTCGACCTCGCCGGCAGGCCCGATCCACCACAGCGGCCGGCCGCGCGGGTCGACCTGCCTGATGCACGGCGCCGAACGATGGCGCTTGCCGAGGCGCGTCACGGCGAAACCGCGCAGTTCCTGCCAGGGCAGATCGGGCACGTTGACGTTGAGGATCGTGTCGGCCGGCAGCGGATCGACGATCAGCCTTTGCATGATCGCCAGCGTCGCCTGGGCCGCGCTGGCGAAGTGATGACCCGTGTCTTCGCCGGTGACCAGCGACACGGCGATCGCGGGCAGGCCGAGGAAGCGCCCCTCCATCGCCGCCGACACGGTGCCGGAGTAGATCACGTCGTCGCCGAGGTTGCACGAATTGTTGATGCCCGAGACGACGATGTCGGGATCCTTTTCGAGCATGCCGCAGAGCGCCAGGTGCACGCAGTCGGTCGGCGTGCCGGCGACGCGGTAGCGATTCTCGGCGAGCTTGGTGACGCGGATCGGTTGATCGAGCGTCAGCGAATTGCTCGCCCCCGAACGATCGCGGTCGGGCGCGACGATGATGACCTCGCCGGCCGCGGACAGGGTCTGCGCAAGCACCGCGATGCCCGGTGCGTCCACGCCGTCGTCGTTGCTGACCAATACCCGCATGACCTCGCTCGCGTCCTTCCAAGCTGCACTCGCGCGCTGCTTTTCGTGTTTGTCGTGTGCGCGCATTGTAGCGGAGGCCTGCGCGGTTTCCCATGTCGGGCGGGCCGATCGGCACCGGCTCCCCGTACCGCCGCGCGCCGAGGACGACGCCGCATCGGCAATGCGCACGCGGTCGCGCATCGCAACGCGTCCTGAGCGCACGTGGCTTCGAACCTTCGGTCGACGAATTCCCCGACGGTGGAAGGTCCTCCGGCCTTCGCGATGCGGACTCGATCCGCCAAGGAACCACACGTCATACTGAATCCGACCCGACCGGGGCGAAATTCGCGTTGAATTGATGCCAATTCACCGCATGTTGAGCGTATAATCCGCGACCCGCGATCGGCTGCCCACCTTGGCCGTGGTCAAAGGGCACCGTCGCGCCCGCCCCCATAGTCGGTAAGCCAGCGTGAGCGCCAATCTTCTTCAGGAATTCTCCGAGTCCTCGCAACTCTCCGGCGGCAACGCCGCCTTCATCGAGGATCTCTACGACAATTATCTGCGCGACCCGTCTTCGGTCGCTCCCGAGTGGAAGAAATATTTCGATACGTTCAAGGGCCGCGAGGCCGGCGACCAGCCGCATAGCGACGCGGTCGTCCGCATCGAGCAGGCACAGAAGATCAACGGCCGCGCCGTCCTCCTCGCCGCCGGTCCGCTGACCGATGCGGTCAGCCTCAAGCAGACCGGCGTGTCGCGCCTCGTCACCGCCTATCGTTCGCGCGGCCATCTCGCCGCCAAGCTCGACCCGCTCAATATGGAAGGCACCTATCCGGTGTCGGATTTGGAAGAAATCGGCCTGCTGCCGCGCCCCGGCGCGCCCGATCTCGACCCGGCCTGGCACGGCCTCACCGCCGTGGACATGAACACCGAATTCAACACGGGCTTCCTCGGCGGCCCGCCGAAGCTCAAGCTCGGCGAACTGGTCGAACGGCTGAAGAAGACGTATGCCGGCAGCATCGGCGCCGAGTTCATGCACATCCGCGACGCCGACGAACGCCGCTGGGTGCACCAGCAATTCGAAAGCGCCGGCGGCAGTTATGGACTGAGCGCGGAAGAGAAGAAGAAACTGCTCGAACATCTCGTCCAGGCCGACGGCCTCGAGCGCTATCTGCACACTAAATATGTCGGCCAGAAGCGCTTCTCGCTCGAAGGCGGCGACAGCTTGATTCCGATGGTCGCCGAATTGCTCAAGCGCGGCGCGCAGAACGGCGTGAAGGACCTCGTCATCGGCATGGCCCACCGCGGCCGCCTGAACGTGCTCGTCAACATCCTCGGCAAGGCGCCGCAGAAGCTGTTCGCCGAGTTCGAAGGCAAGTTCGACCATCCGGACGATCCGGCTCATTCGGGCGACGTGAAATACCACATGGGCTTCTCCGCCGACGTGAAGAGCGGCGACAAGACCGTCCACGTCGTGCTCGCGTTCAACCCCTCGCACCTGGAAATCGTCAATCCGGTCGTCGCCGGCTCGGTGCGCGCGCGGCAGACGCATCGCAACGACACGAACCACGACCAGGTCATGCCGGTACTGATCCACGGCGACGCCGCCTTCGCCGGCCAGGGCGTCAACATGGAACTGTTCAATATGTCGAAGACGCGCGGCTTCGGCGTCGGCGGCACCATCCACATCGTGATCAACAATCAGGTCGGCTTCACCACGTCGAATCCGCACGATTCGCGCTCGACGCTGTACTGCACCGACGTGGCGAAGATGGTCAACGCGCCGGTGTTCCACGTCAACGGCGACGATCCGGAAGCGGTGCTGTTCATCACGCGCCTCGCCTACGACTACCGCGCGAAGTTCAAGCGCGACGTGGTCATCGATCTGGTCTGCTACCGCCGCCACGGCCACAACGAGGCCGACGAACCGTCGGCGACGCAGCCGCTGATGTACAAGATCATCAAGGCGCGGCCGACCGCGCGCGAACTCTACGCCAAGCAGCTCGGCGCCGAGGGCGCGATCGGCGACGGCTACGCCCAGGAGCTGGTCGACACCTACCGCGCCAAACTCGAGGCCGGCCAGCCGATTCCCACGCTCGACCCGAATTTCAAGGACGCGTTCGCGATCGACTGGACGCGCCATTTGAACGCCTCGCTCGACCAGCAGGTGACCACCGGCGTCGCCAAGGACAAGCTCGCCGCGCTCAATGCGAAGATCCTCGACGTACCGAAGGATTTCACCCTGCAGGCCCAGGTCGGCAAGGTCTACGACGCGCGCCAGAAGATGGCGGCCGACGCGCAGCCGATGGACTGGGGCTTCGCCGAGAACCTCGCCTACGCGACGCTGATCGACGCGGGCTACGACCTGCGCCTCGTCGGCCAGGACGTCGGCCGCGGCACGTTCTCGCACCGCCACGCCGTGCTGCACGATCAGAACAGCGGCCGCGACGTGACCATGCTGACCAAGGTGCGCGACAACGCCACCGTCGCCGTGATCGACTCGCTGCTCAGCGAAGAAGCGGTGATGGGTTTCGAGTACGGCTACTCCACGTCCGAACCGCGCACCCTCGTCCTCTGGGAAGCGCAGTTCGGCGATTTCGCCAACGGTGCACAGGTGGTCGTCGACCAGTTCATCTCCTCGGGCGAGGCGAAGTGGCAGCGTTATTCCGGCCTCGTCCTGCTGCTGCCGCACGGCTATGAAGGCCAGGGTCCCGAGCATTCCTCGGCGCGCCTGGAGCGCTATCTGCAACTGTGCGCGCTCGACAACATGCAAGTCTGTGTGCCGACCACGCCGGCGCAGATGTTCCACCTGTTGCGCCGCCAGATGGTGCGCGACGTGCGCAAGCCGCTCGTGGTGATGACGCCGAAGTCGCTGCTGCGTCATCCGCTGGCGACCTCGAAGCTCGCCGAGCTTTCCGACGGCGCGTTCCAGCTCGTCATTCCGGATTCGAGCGCGAAGGACGCGAAGAAAGTCCGCCGCGTCGTGCTCTGCTCGGGCAAGGTCTACTACGATCTCGTGCAGGACGCGGCGAAGCGCAAGCTGACCGACGTGGCGATCGTGCGCGTCGAGCAGCTCTACCCGTTCCCGCGCCAGCAGGTCCAGGCCGAGCTTGCGAAGTATCCGAAAGCCCAGGAAGTCGTCTGGTGTCAGGAAGAGCCGCAGAACCAGGGCGCGTGGTACCAGATCAAGCACCACCTGGCCGCCTGCATCGGCGACGCGCACACGCTCCACTATGCCGGCCGCGTGCGCTCGCCGGCTCCGGCCTGCGGCCATCTGAACACCCACATCGCCGAACAGGCCGCCCTTGTCGAAGCCGCGCTCGTCAAAGCGCCGGGCGACGACTACTCGGCCGACTGAAGCTTTTCGGACGCGGATAAACGCGGATAGAGCAAAACAGTCAAACTCAATTGTTCTATCCGCTTTGATCCGCGTATATCCGCGTCAAAAAACTGCTCTGAATAACAGGACACCACATGTCGATTGAAGTCAAAGTTCCGGTACTGCCCGAATCCGTCGCCGACGCCACGATCGCAAGTTGGCACAAGAAGCCGGGCGATACGGTCAAGCGCGACGAAAACCTCGTCGACCTCGAAACCGACAAGGTCGTGCTTGAAGTGCCGGCACCGGCCGACGGCGTGCTCAAGGAGATCAAGTTCGATACGGGCGCGACGGTGACCAGCCAGCAGGTCCTCGCGATCCTCGAAGAAGGCGCCGCCGGCGCCGCGGCTCCGGCCCCCGCTCCGGCACCGAAGGCCGCGCCCGCTCCGGCACCGGCCGCAGCGAGCCCTGCCCCGGCCGCAGCGAGCCCCGCCCCGGCCGCCGCGGGCGTCGATGCGCTCTCGCCGGCCGGACGCCGCGTCGCGACCGAGAACCAGATCGACCCGTCCAAGGTGGCCGGCAGCGGCCGCGGCGGCGCGGTCACGAAGGAAGACCTCGTCAACTTCATGAAGGCGGACAAGGCCGCGCCCGGCCCACAGCCCTCGGCCCCCGGCCCCGCACGCGGCGCCGGCGCACGCCCCGAAGAGCGCGTGGCGATGACGCGCATGCGCGCGAAGATCGCCGAGCGCCTGATGCAGTCGAAGAACTCGATCGCGATGCTGACCTCGTTCAACGAGATCAACTTGTCCAAGGTCGCGGCGATGCGCAAGGAACTCGGCGAGCAGTTCGAGAAGTCGAACGGCATCAAGCTCGGCTTCATGAGCTTCTTCGTCAAGGCCGCTGCGGAAGCGCTCAAGCGCCACCCGATCGTCAACGCCTCGGTCGACGGCAACGACATCATCTATCACGGCTATCAGGACATCTCGGTTGCGGTGTCGACCGACAAGGGCCTGGTCACGCCGGTGCTGCGCGATACGCAGAACATGAGCTTCGCCGACATCGAAAAGGCGATCGCCGCGTACGCGAAGAAGGCGCGCGAAGGCGGCCTCACCCTCGACGATCTGCAAGGCGGCACGTTCACGATCACCAACGGCGGCACGTTCGGTTCGCTGTTCTCCACGCCGATCGTCAATCCGCCGCAGAGCGCGATCCTCGGCATGCATGCGATCAAGGAGCGCGCGATCGTCGACAACGGCCAGGTCGTCGCCGCGCCGATGATGTACGTGGCGATCAGCTACGACCATCGCATCATCGACGGCAAGGACGCGGTGCTGTTCCTCGTCGACATCAAGAACCAGCTCGAGAATCCGCACCGCATGCTGCTCGGCATGTGATGCTTTGAGGGCTGAGGGCTGAGGGCTGAGGGCTGGAAGAGCAGCGGTATTTCGCTTTTCGGCCCTCGGCCCCAGGTCCTCAGCCCTCCTTCGACATACTCCCCCTTCGAAGGACCCTCTCCATGGACCAATTCGACGTCATCGTCATCGGCGGCGGCCCCGCCGGTTATCACGCGGCCATCCGCGCCGCGCAGCTCGGTCTGAAGACCGCGTGCATCGACAACTTCAAGGGCAAGGACGGCAAGCTTGCGCTCGGCGGCACCTGCCTCAACGTCGGCTGCATTCCGTCGAAGGCTCTGCTCGATTCCTCCAAACAGTTTTGGAACCTGACTCAGCACTTCGACGTGCACGGCATCACCACCAAGGATGCGAAGATCGACGTCGGCACGATGGTCGGCCGCAAGGACAAGATCGTCAAACAGTTCACCGGCGGCGTCGCCCTGCTGTTCAAGGGCAACAAGATCACGGCATACGACGGCTTCGGCACCCTGCATCCGGACAAGGTCGTCAAGGTTCAGCGCTTCGACGGCACGACGACCGAGCTGACCGCGCCGAACATCATCCTCGCCGCCGGCTCGACCTCGATCGAATTGCCGTTTGCGAAGTTCGACAACAAGCTCATCGTGGACAACGCGGGCGCGCTCGATTTCGACGCCGTGCCGAAGCGCCTCGGCGTGATCGGCGCCGGTGTGATCGGCCTCGAACTCGGCAGCGTGTGGCGCCGCCTCGGCGCCGAAGTCACCATCCTCGAAGCGCTGCCGGATTTCCTCGCCGCCGCCGACAAGGACGTGGCCAAGGTCGCGACGAAGGAATTCGCCAAGCAGGGTCTCGACATCAAGCTCAGCGCCAAGGTCAGCAAGGCGGAGATCAAGGGCAAGACGGTGGAGATCACTTACGCCGACGCCAAGGGCGAGCAGAAGCTCGTCGTCGACAAGCTGCTGGTCGCCGTCGGCCGCCGCGCGGCCACCAACGGCCTGCTTGCCGAAGGCACGGGCGTGCAGCTCGACGACCGCGGCCGCGTCGTGGTCGATGAGCATTGCCACACCGGCGTGGACGGCATCTGGGCCGTCGGCGACTGCGTGCGCGGGCCGATGCTGGCGCACAAGGGCTTCGAGGAAGGCATCGCCGTCGCCGAGCTGATCGCCGGCAAGCCGGGCCACGTCAACTACGACTACATTCCCTGGGTCATCTACACCGAGCCGGAAATCGCCTGGGCCGGCAAGACCGAAGACGAACTCAAAAAGGCCGGCATTCCGTACAAGAGCGGCTCGTTCCCGTTCGCCGCAATCGGCCGTGCCGTCGCGATGAACGAAACCGCGGGCCACGTGAAAGTACTCGCCCATGCCGAAACCGACCGCCTGCTCGGCGTGCACATGGTGGGCCCGGGCGTATCGGAGCTGATCGCCGAGGCCGTCGTCGCGATGGAATTCCACGGCTCCGCGGAAGACCTCGCACGCATCATCCACGCCCATCCGACCCTGTCGGAGGCCGTGCACGAGGCCGCACTCGCGGTCGACAAGCGGGCGATCCACAAGATCAACTGAACTTGACCTCCAGCGACAGGCGAATCGATATGCGCGCATACGTGTCGGGAATTTTCTTTGCCATCCTCTGCGGTGCCAGCGGCACCTTCGCCGCGGACGGCAGCGCCGCCCCCTCGATCGACGCATTGCTGGGGGGATATACGAATCGATCCCATGACGACCTGGAGATCTTCCGGGAGGACAGGAAAACGGCTCCCGGTCCCTTTGGGATCAGCGTCACCACCACGGACGGATCCTGCGCAGGCACGGCGTCGGGGCCGCTGCGCCACGACAAGAAAGGGTACTTTTTGGCGGACACCAAGTTCCAGTGTCGAATCGACTTGGCGCTCCACGGCAATGTCCTGCAAGTCACCGAAACGCGCGAATGCAGCAATCTTCACGGCAGCGGCTGTGCGTTCGAAGGGAAATACACTCGAGAAGGCCAGAAAACGCCATGAGTCCGGGAGATTCTTTTTCGGCTTTCCGCATCCACGCCGACCGCGGCAGCTACCGCAGCGGCATTGAAAAGCTGCAACTGGGCGACCTTTCGCCCGGCGAAGTCGTGATCAAGGTCGCCTATTCGTCGGTCAACTACAAGGACGCGCTGGCCGGCACCGGCAAGGGCAAGATCCTGCGCGAATCGCCGCTCGTCGGCGGCATCGACGTGGCCGGCCACGTGGTCGAATCGAGCGACGCGAAGTTCAAGGAAGGCGACGCCGTGCTCGTCACCGGCTGCGGGCTTTCGGAGACGCGCGACGGCGGCTACGCGCAGTACGCCCGGCTCGAATCGAAATGGGTCATCGCCCTGCCCAAGGGCCTGACTCCGCGCGAAGCCATGGTGCTCGGCACCGCGGGTTTCACCGCGGGCCTGTCGCTGCATCGCATGCAGCAGAACGGGCAGGTGCCATCGATGGGCCCGATCGTCGTCACCGGGGCGACGGGAGGCGTCGGCTCCCTCGCGATCGACATCTTGACCCGCGCGGGCTACGAGGCGCACGCGATCAGCGGCAAGCTCGAACACTTCGACGACCTCATCGCGCTCGGCGCCAAGCAGTGCATCTCGCGCAAGGATCTCTACTGGGGCCAGCGGCCGCTCGAAACGAGCCGTTGGGCCGGCGCGATCGACAACGTCGGCGGCGAAATGCTGTCCGGCCTGACCCGCGTCATTCACCCGTACGGCAACATCGCCAGCTGCGGCCTCGCCGCCGACGCGGCGCTGGCGACGACCGTGATGCCGTTCATCCTGCGCGGCGTCAGCCTGCTCGGCATCGCCTCGGCCGGCACGGCGCGCGACGTCCGCGACGCGGTCTGGGAGCGCCTGGCCGGCGAATGGAAGCCGGCCCACCTCGACCGCATCGCCACGCGCGAGGTCGGTCTCGACGGCCTTCCGGGCGTATTCGAGACGATGCTCGCCGGCGGTTCCTTCGGCCGGACGGTGGTCGCGCTTTGACGCCGTCCGCCCCGAAGCGTGACGGTCATCACGCAAGAATAGGACACACTGTCGCGGCTTCGAAGTTGTGCCTACAATCGGCTTTCATCACTGCACAGGGGGCAGGCGCATACCATGGCACGCATATTGATCGTTGACGATTCGCCGACGCAGCTGCTCGGCCTCAAGCGCATCGTGGAGAAACTCGGCCACGTCGCGACCACCGCCGAAGACGGCGCCGCGGGAGTGGACATCGCCAAACGCGAAATTCCCGATTTGATTCTGATGGATGTGGTGATGCCGAACCTCAACGGCTTTCAGGCCACGCGCACGCTTGCGCGCGAGCCGACCACGAGCCATATCCCGGTCATCCTCGTCACGACCAAGGGCCAGGAAACAGACAAGGTCTGGGGCATGCGCCAGGGCGCCAAGGCCTACGTGACCAAGCCGATCGACGAGAAGGAACTCGCCCAGGCGATCAAGAACCTGCTGCCCGCCGCGGCCTGACCTCGGGCGGCGCGAAAAAAGCGCTTAGCGCGGATCGGAAGCGATTTGCGCGGATGGAGCTTGAATTTGCTCTATCCGCGTCGACGCTTTTTTGAATCCGCTTCGATCCGCGTCGAAAAAGCTCTCTTTGTCATGCACGCACCGGCGCTTCGCCGAATTCCTTCGCCATCTGCTCGTAGAGCTTGCGCTGCGCCTCGGTGTGCGCCGGCGGCGCGTGGACCTGCAGCGTGACGAACTGATCGCCCGGCGCCGGCCCCGGCATGCCGCGCCCGCGCAGGCGCATGCGCTTGCCGGAGTCGGAACCGGCCGGGATGCGCAGTTCGACGTCGCCGCCGAGCGTCGGCACGGTCACCGTGCCGCCGAGAGCGGCCTGCCAAGGCGCGATCGGCAGCGTCAACAGCACGTCGCGGCCGTCGAGGCGAAAGCGACCGTCTTCGCGCACGCCGATTTCGAGCAACAGATCGCCGGCCTGGCCGCCGTGCAGGCCGGGCGAACCCTGTGCGGCAAGGCGGATCTGCTGCCCCGGCAGGATGCCCGCCGGGATCTTCACTTCGAGCGTGCGTTCGCCGCCGCTGCCGTCGCGCAAGGTAATGCGTTCCCTGCCTCCGCTGAACGCCGTCGCGAGAGGAATCTCCACGCGCGCCTGCACGTCGCGCCCGCGGCGCGGACCGGCGCGTCCGCGCGGACCGCGGGCGGCGCCGCCGAACAGCGATTCGAAGAAGTCGGAAAAACCGCCTTCGCCGATGTCGGAGAAATCGAAACCCTGGCCCTCGCCGAAATTCGGCGGCGGGTGATATTCCTGCCCAGGCCGATAGCCCTGCGCCTTGACCTGATCGTAGGCACGGCGCTTGGCCGGATCCTTGAGCGCCTCGTAAGCCTCGTTGACCGATTTGAATTTCTCTTCGGCGCCGGCTTCCTTGCTCACGTCGGGGTGATACTTGCGCGCGAGCTTGCGGTAGGCGGATTTGATCTCCGCCTCGCTCGCATCGGGCTTGACGCCGAGGATGTCGTAATAGTCTTTGAATTGCATGCCTGGCTCGCGAAATCCGCAGTCGACGAAATATCCGCCCTTGCCCGTCATTCACGCGAACGCGGGAACAACGGCAAAAGCACGAAACCCCGCGGCCAGCATAGCCGACCGCGGGTCGATTCAACACCAGAGACAGCCCGGAAAACCCGCTCTATTCGAGCAGCCCGGCCCGGGATGACCACCCCCTGATCTTGCCAATCGGGACGCGCGCCCTCAATTCACCTGGATCTTGCGCGGAGCCGCCTGCGCCTTCTTGGGAATGGCGACTTCGAGCACGCCGTTCTTGCCGGTTGCCGTGATCGCGTCCGCATCGGCGCTGTCCGGCAGGGCGAAGCTGCGCTGGAACGAACCGTGGCGGCGCTCGACTCGGGTCAGTTTGGCGGTCTCGGTCGTCGATTCGGACTTGCGCTCGCCCTTGATCGTGAGCACGCCCTTGTCCATGCTGATCTCGATGTCCGCCGGCGCGACGCCGGGCACGTCGGCAAAGATCACATAGCGGCCTTCTTCTTCGCGTACGTCGACGCGGGGCGCCCACCCGCCGTTCGTCGTTTCTTCGGCAAAGAAGTGATTGAACACCTGGCGCAGGTCGCTGTCGATGCCGCGCGGGCGCAGCCAGTTCTGATAATGCGTAATGGTCATGTCTGAGGTTCCTGAAAGTTGTCCGGGCCGATTGCCCGCTGCAGATCAAAGTGCGGTTCGGCGAATTGTTTTCAAGGAGCGGGTTGGCCGCAGTTAAGCGTCGCTCGCGCCCTTGTCCGGGAGCGCCGGGCAGGCATCCGTGGCCGCCCTTTCCGACAAGCCTTATCATCTGCCCTCCACCTCGAAAGGAACCGGATCATGACCATCGCCGTCGGCGACAAAATCCCCAACGTCACGCTCAACTATCTCAAGGACGGCGTGCAGGCCGTCAACACCGACGAAATCTTCAAGGGCAAGAAAGTCGTGCTCTTCTCCGTGCCCGGCGCATTCACGCCGACCTGCTCGGCCAAGCACCTGCCGGGCTATGTGGAAAAGTTCGCAGAGTTTAAAAATAAAAATGTAGACATCGCCTGCATCGCGGTCAACGACGCGTTCGTCATGGACGCCTGGGCAAAGAACCAGCACGTCCCCGAAGGCCTGTGGATGCTGGCCGACGGCAACGGCACGTTCACCAAGGCGCTCGGCCTCGAAATGGACGGCACCGCATTCGGCCTCGGCATGCGCGGCAAGCGCTTTGCCCTGTACGCCGACGACGGCGTGGTCAAAGCGCTGCATCTCGAAGCGCCCGGCGAGTTCAAAGTCTCCGACGCAGCGTCGATGCTGGCGGTGGTCTGATCCGCCTACCGACGCTCGGAACACCTGCAAGGGTCCGATCTGTCGGACCCCGCTTTTCGCGAAGTAAGGTACGTAATTCCAGGTGCCGGGCGCGATGAATCGCGCCCCTTACCCATCACGTGCAGGGCGGATGGCCCAAAGCACACGACGATTCACCGCGCCTCTCATTCCGCCGGCAAACTCTCCGAATAAGAGGCATCCTCGTCGGCCGAAGATTCGTCCTCGGCCCCGATCGATTCGATCGCGACGACGCCGACCAGCGATTCCTCCGCCGGCAGGCGGATCAACGTAACGCCCTGCGTATTGCGCCCGACCTTGGCGATTTCGTTCGCGCGCGTACGCACGAGCGTGCCCTGGTTCGAGATCAGCATGACTTCGTGGGCGTCGTCGAGCTGCACGGCGCCGACGAGGTTACCGTTGCGTTCGGAGCACTGAATGCCGATGACGCCCTGGATGCCGCGTCCCTTGCGCGGATATTTCGACAGCGGCGTGCGCTTGCCGTAGCCGCGTTCCGTCGCGGTGAGCACATAGGTCTCCGACGGCGAAGCCGCTTCTTCGACCAAGGCGTCGCCCTCGACCGCCTCGCTCGCTTCATCCTCTTCGCCGCCCTGCTCGGCGGCATGCTCGACGACGAGCAGCGAAACGACCTGCACGCCCTCGGCGAGGCGGATGCCGCGCACGCCGCCCGCGCTGCGGCCCATCGCGCGCACCTCGTCCTCGGCGAAGCGCACGGCCCTGCCGTTCGAGGCGAACAGCATCACGTCGTGCGTGCCGTCGGTGAGCTGCACGTCGACCAGCGCATCGCCTTCGTCGAGCGAAATCGCCGCCTTGCCCCGCTGCAGCTGGAACGCGAATTCGGTCAGCGGCGTCTTCTTCACCGTGCCGTTGCGGGTCGCGAAGAACACGTAGCGGTCCTCCACATACTCCCGCACCGGCAGGATCGCCTGCACTTTCTCGCCCTCTTCGAGCTGCAGCAGGTTGACGATCGGACGGCCGCGCGAATTCGGACCCGCCTCGGGAATCTTGTAGACCTTGAGCCAGTACACGCGGCCGCGGCTCGTGAACGTCAGCAGCGTGTCGTGCGTGTTGACGATCCAAAGCTTCTCGACGAAATCCTCCTCCTTGATCGCGGTCGCCGAACGGCCCCTGCCGCCGCGGCGCTGCGCGCGGTAGATCGTCGTCGGCTGGCGCTTCGCATAGCCCGCATGCGAGAGCGTGACGACGACGTCCTCGGCCGCGATCAGGTCGAGCACGTCGAGGTCTTCCTGGCTCGCCTGGATCACGGTACGGCGTGCATCGCCGTACTGCGTCTTGATTTCGGTGAGTTCGTCGCGGATCACCTTGAGCAGCACATCGGGGTTCTGCAGGATCTCGATCAGGCCGGCGATCGCGGTCAGCAGCTCCTTGTACTCGTCGGTGAGCTTCTCCTGCTCAAGCCCGGTCAGGCGCGCGAGGCGCATTTCGAGAATCTGCTGCGCCTGCACCTCGGACAACTGATAGCCGGCGTCGGACAGGCCGACGTTCGACGGCAGGTCTTCAGGCTTCGACGCGTCGGCGCCCGATGCGGCGAGCAGCGAGCGCACCAGGCCCGGCTCCCAGCGCTTGGCGAGCATGCGCTCCTTCGCCATCTCGCTCGATTCGGACGTCTTGATCAACTCGATCATCTCGTCGATGTTGGCGAGCGCGACGGTGAGGCCTTCCAACACGTGCGCGCGATCGCGCGCCTTGCGCAGTTCGAAGATCGTGCGCCGGGTGACGACTTCGCGGCGATGGCGGATGAAGGCTTCGAGGATTTCCTTAAGGTTGAGCAGGCGCGGCTGGCCGTCGACGAGTGCGACCATGTTGATGCCGAAGGTCACCTGCATCTGCGTCTGCTGATACAGATTGTTCAACAGCACTTCGCCGAGCGTGTCCTTGCGCACCTCGATGACGATGCGCATGCCGTCCTTGTCGGATTCGTCGCGCAGGCCGTCCGGCGCGATGCCTTCAAGCTTCTTCTCCTTGTGCAGATCGGCGATCGTCTCGATCAGGCGCTTCTTGTTCACCTGGTACGGCAGTTCCGTGACGATGATCGTCTCGCGGCCGTTGTCGTCGGTCTCGACCTCCGCCTTGGCGCGCACGTAGATGCGGCCGCGGCCGGTCTTGTACGCCTCGACGATGCCGGCGGCGCCGTTGATGATGCCGTAGGTCGGGAAATCCGGCCCCGGCACGAGCTGCAGCAATTCGTCGAAGCCGATGTCGGCGTTGTCGATCACCGCAATGCAGGCGTCGATGATTTCGCCGATGTTGTGCGGCGGCACGTTCGTCGCCATGCCGACCGCGATGCCGGCCGAGCCGTTGACGAGCAGGTTCGGCACGCGCGCGGGCAGCACGGTCGGCTCGAGATCCTTCTCGTCGTAGTTCGGCTGGAAGTCGACGGTTTCCTTGTCGAGGTCGGACAGGATCTCCGACGTGAGTCGATCCAGGCGGCATTCGGTGTAGCGCATCGCCGCCGCGTTGTCGCCGTCGACCGAGCCGAAGTTGCCCTGGCCGTCGACGAGCGGATAGCGCAGGGAGAAATCCTGGGCCATGCGCACGAGCGCGTCGTACACCGACTGGTCGCCGTGCGGATGGTATTTACCGATCACGTCGCCGACGACGCGCGCGCACTTGATGTAGGCGCGGTTCCAGGTGTTGTTCAATTCCTGCATCGCGTAGAGCACGCGGCGGTGCACCGGCTTGAGGCCGTCGCGCACGTCCGGCAGGGCGCGGCCGACGATCACGCTCATCGCATAATCGAGATAGCTCTGCCGCATTTCGTCTTCGATATTGACGCGAATGATTTCTTTGGCCAGATCAGCCATCGTATGGTTTTTCCTGAGATTTCGAAGCTGACTGCGGGGCTTCGCCCGAGCCCGACGCGCGATGAAATCGGGCGGTCACAATTCTATCACAGGCAGGCTCTTTTCAGCCGATTTTCCGGGTCAAAAAACATGATTATCTTCAATCAGTTGCGATTGAATTCCGCGCAATGCCGAGTGCCGCTCCGGCGAGCGGGAAAAAGGCTGAAAAAATGAGCGCGATCGCCGCCGGGAATGGGCCGTTTTCCGCCGAGCCACGCGTCTTCCGCGGCAGGCCCGGCCGGTGGTGCCCCGCACCGATTCCGCTATGACGCCTTTCGGTAGATCCAGTGGCGCGAAGCCAGGTAATTGACTCCGAGCCCGGCAACCGAACCGGCGGCCACGGCGAGCGGCAGCCAGCGTCCGTCGATATTGAACAACAGCACCAGCGCGGAATACGCGGCGAAGTTGCAGGCGAAGCCGCCGCTCATCGCGAACACGTACCGCCACCACTCGCCGAAACGCGAATGATTGCGCGTGCCGTGAAAAGTGAGATTGCGGTTGAACAGCCAGGTCGCGGTCGCCGCGCAGAGAAACGAGATCAGGCGCGCGCTGAAGCGGTCCCAGGCAAAGCCGGTGACGAGCAACTGCAGCACGCCGGCATCGACCACGAAGCCGAGCACGCCGCCGACGCAGAAAAGAACGAACTGGCGCATCGCTCAACCCCGGCCCGAAAGCTTGCCCATGCCGGTCTCGCTCGGGTTTTCGATCGCGCCGCGCTCGGTGACGATGACGTCGATCAATTCGGCCGGAGTCACGTCGAACACCGGATTCCAGGCATCCGCCCCCTCGACCACCGTGCGCTTGCCGGAAATCGACAGCAATTCGGCCGGATCGCGCAACTCGATTTCGATGTCGTCTCCCCGCCTCGTCGCCATGTCGACGGTCGACCACGGCGCGACGACCATGAACTTGACCCCGTGCCGCTTTGCGCTGATCGCAAGCTGGTAGGTGCCGATCTTGTTCGCCGTGTCGCCGTTGGCGGCGATGCGGTCGGCGCCGACGACGACCCACTGCACGGCGCCTGATTTCATCAGGTGCGAGGCCGCGGAATCGGCGATCAGCTTGGCCGGGATGCGGTCGCGGACGAGCTCCCACATGGTCAGGCGCGCGCCTTGCAGCCATGGCCGCGTTTCGCCCGCGTATACCTGTGCAATTTTCCCATCCGCGTAGCCGGCGCGAATCACGCCCAATGCGGTGCCGAATCCCGCCGTGGCGAGGGATCCCGTGT
The DNA here is from genome assembly GCA_966424745.1 of uncultured bacterium. GTDB lineage: Bacteria > Pseudomonadota > Gammaproteobacteria > Xanthomonadales > Rhodanobacteraceae > Rudaea. The sequence continues at coordinate 2,687 of CBJLOV010000003.1, read as the reverse complement.
TGCAGTGGGTCAGCACGCCGACGCTTTTGCCGGGCCGATCTGGATCGAGATAGGCCGCGCCGATCTCGCCCATCTTGCGGTTGGCGGCCAGGTCTTCGTCCTGGATCGCCTGCGCCTCGGCACTGAGCACGGCGAGCGGGTCGCGGCGATTTTCCGCACTGCCGGCCTGCTCCAGCGCGCGCCGCATGCGCGCCAGCGCCCAGGCGAGATTGACCGCGGTCGGACGCGCGGCGTTCAAGGTGTCGAAGGTCGAATCGAGTGCGGCGACGGTGATGTCGTGGCCGGCGTTGTCGAGCAGCGTCGCCTGCAGCACCACGCCCCATGCCGCGGCGATGCCGATCGCCGGCGCGCCGCGCACGACCAGGTCCTTGATCGCCTTGGCGACGTCGAGCGAATTGCGGCATTCGACCCATGCCTCCAGAAACGGCAGTTCGCGCTGGTCGAGCAGGCGCAGCACGCCATCTGAATAATTCACGGCGCGGATCGTGTCGTGGCGATCCAGCGATGCGGAAGCGAAATCGGGCATGGTGAAATTCGGCAATTCGTCGGTCGATAAGAATACCGCAGGATCATGGCACCTGCCTGGCCGCGCCGCTCCCTCGCGGGAAGGCGCGGCCGTGGGCAATTTCCGCTAGCATGAACCCATGCTGCGCATCAAACGCAACCCGGAAGGCAAGCTCCCCGCAAAAAAAACCAGCACGCAAGTCGCAAGCGTGCGCGCCGACGACCTCGATACGCAATTCGTCGCGCTGTTGCGGCGCAAATGCACGCGCGCCGCACTGACCGGCGCGCTGACTGCGGCGATCGAAGCGGTTCCCGGCCTCGGCCGCGTGCTCGGCTTCGTCTTCGGCGAAGTGCTCGACGCGAAGTTTCTCGCGCGCGTGCAGCGCGAACTCGTGGAAGACACGTTCGCCCTGTACTCGCTGCGGTTGCCGGCGCCGTTGCACAACGAGTTGATCGAGCGCGTGCAGACGATGGGCACGGGCGCGAGCATCGCCGGCGACATGCTCGTGCGCGGTGTGCTGCACCGCCTCGCCGGAAGAGTCGGCGGGGCGGTGACGCGGCGCTTCGTACCGCTGGTCGGCATCGCGTCCTCGGCGGTGAGCAACGCCAGCGTCACCTACGCGATCGGCAGGCGTGCGCAGGCCGTAGCGAAGTGGCGCGATTCGCCGATCACCGGCATGCCCGACGTAGTGCGCGCATTCAGCGGCGTCGACGAGCGGCGCGTACTCGATTGGTCGGTCGACGCCGTGAAGACGTCGCTCGGCATGATCGGGGACGCATTGCGGCGGATGGTGAAATTGGGCAAAGGCGAACGCAAGAAAGCAAAGACGGACGATCGAGAGCAGAGATAAATCGGCCTGTGCGGAGACCGATGTTCGCGGCCTCCTCCCTGTTTGCAGCATACCGCCGGTCCGGTTTTGGACCGAGTCTTGAAAGCGCCGGCGCACGCGAACCGGCGAGAACCCGTTCCGCGCCGGCTTCACCGTCCGCAACGCCGGGGCGGCCACGCACCTCGACCGTCGCTCCACGGTCGGACCGTCGGGTTCGGTGCGCCGGCCGGCTCGCCTTGATCTCGATCAAGTTTCACCGCATCCGGATCTTCTAGCCTGCATCCTCCAATGACGAGGAGATGGCTATGTCGACTACGATGAAGGCGGCGGTGGTCCGCGGCTTCGGCAAACCCCTGGCGATCGAAGAAGTACCGATTCCCACGCCGGGCTACGGCGAGATACTCATCAAGGTGCGTGCCAGCGGCGTGTGCCACACCGATTTGCACGCAGCGGACGGGGACTGGCCGGTCAAGCCCGCCCTGCCCTTCATCCCCGGGCATGAAGGTGCCGGCATCGTCGCCGCCGTCGGCCCCGGAGTGAGGAATTTCAAGGAAGGCGACTTCGCCGGCGTCGCCTGGCTGCACGATGCGTGCGGAAGCTGCGAACATTGCTGCGCCGGCTGGGAAACCGTATGCGAAAGCCAGCACAACACGGGGTACGGCGTGAACGGCGCGTTCGCCGAATACGTCATCGGATCCGCGGCCTACTCCGCCCGCTTGCCTTCCGCATGCGACTTCATCGACATCGCCCCGATTCTGTGCGCGGGGGTGACGACCTACAAGGGCATCAAAGAAACCGAAGCGAGAGCCGGAGAGTGGCTGGTCGTTTCCGGCGTCGGCGGTCTCGGCCATATCGCCATCCAATACGCGAAGGCGATGGGGCTGCACGTCGCCGCCCTGGACGTCGCCGACGAGAAGCTCGCCCTGGCGAAGTCCCTGGGTGCCGAAGTTGTAGTGAACGCAAAGGTGCCGGACGCGATCGATCGCGTGCTCAAGGCGACGGGCGGCGGCGGCCAGGGCGTGCTGGTGACGGCCGTCTCGACACAGGCTTTCGACCAGGCGCTGCGCTTGGTGCGCAGGCGCGGTACGGTGAGTCTGGTGGGCCTCCCCCCGGGCGAATTCCGCACCCCGATATTCGACGTGGTGCTCAAGCGCATCACCGTTCGCGGCTCCATCGTGGGCACGCGCAAGGATCTCGCCGAAGCGATCGCCTTCGCCGCCGACGGCAAAGTCCGCTCGCACGTGCACACGGCGCGCCTGGAACAAATCAACGATTTGTTCGCCAGCCTGAGAGCCGGCAAGGTGGACGGGCGGCTGGTGCTCGACCTGTCCTGAACGGCTGCGTGGCGCCGCC
>CBJLOV010000002.1:0-79567 GCA_966424745.1 uncultured bacterium | reverse complement strand
GCAATCACGATTTAGCCCTCCCCTTCAAGGGGAGGGTTGGGTGGGGATGGTGTTGAATTGAGGGACGCTGCACGAACACCATCCCCCTCCCGGCCTCCCCCTTGAAGGGGGGGAGAAGTGCGGTTCTCGCGTGTTGCGCTTGAGGGCAATCACGATTTAGCTCTCCCCTTGAAGGGGGAGGAGAAGTGCGATTCTCGCGTGTTGCGCTCGGGGGCAATCACGATTTAGCCCTCCCCTTCAAGGGAAGGGTTGGGTGGGGATGGTGTTGAATTGCGGGATGCCGCATGAACACCATCCTCCTCCCGGCTTCTCCCTTCGAGGGAGCAGGAGAAGCGCGGTTCTCGCATATTGAATTGAGGAGCCATCGTGTTGCGATCGATCAGCCTGAGCTTTTTCGCTGCGCTTCTCTTCACAGCGTGCCAGTCGCAGACGAAGCCACAAGCGCCGCAAACCGCCGACTACGATCTGATCGTCCGCCACGGCACGGTCTACGACGGCAGCGGCGGCGCGCCGCGGCAGACCGATGTCGGTGTCCGCGGCCAGCGCATCGCCGCGGTCGGCGATCTGTCGAAGGCGCATGCGGCGCGCGAGGTCGATGCGAACGGGCTCGCCGTCGCGCCGGGCTTCATCAACATGTTGTCGTGGGCGCCGGATTCGTTGTTCGTCGATGGCCGCTCGATGTCCGATCTCAAGCAAGGCGTGACCCTCGAAGTATTCGGCGAGGGCGAGTCGCTGGGGCCGCTGACGCCGGCGATGCGCGCAACCGAGCTGAAGAACCAGGGCGATCTGAAGCATCCGATCACCTGGTCCGGTTTCGGCGAAGGCATGGAAACGCTCGCTGCGCGCGGCATATCGCCGAATATCGCCTCGTTCGTCGGCGCGACGACCTTGCGCATCCACGAAGTCGGCTACGCCGACCGCGCGCCGACCGCGCGGGAACTTGCGAACATGCAGGAACTGACGCGCGCAGCGATGCGCGAAGGTGCGCTCGGCGTCGGCTCCTCGCTGATTTACGCGCCGGCGTTCTACGCCAAGACCGACGAGCTGATCGCGATCGCCAAGGCTGCGGGCGAATTCGGCGGCGGCTACATCTCGCACATCCGCAGCGAGGGCGGACGCCTGCTGCAGAGCGTCGACGAGTTGATCCGCATCGCGCGCGAGGCCGGCGTGCACGGCGAGTTCTACCACTTCAAGGCGGGCGGGCGCGACAACTGGCCGAAGCAGGCCCAGGCGATCGCGCGGATCGAAGCGGCGCGCAAGCAGGGACTCGATATCTCCGCCAATATGTATTTGTATACCGCGGGCGCCACGGGGCTGGATGCGGCGATGCCGCCGTGGGTGCAGGAGGGCGGTCTCGACGAATGGATCAAGCGCCTCAAAGACACCAAGACGCGCCGGCGCGTGATCAAGGAAATGAATACGCCGACGGACGCCTGGGAGAACCTGTTCCTCGCCGCGGGCAAGCCGGAAAACATTCTATTGATCGCGTTCAAGAATCCCGAGCTGAAGCCGTTGACCGGCAAGACGCTCGCCGAGGTGGCGAAGATGCGCGGCACTTCCGCTGCGCAGACCGCGATCGATCTCGTCGTCGAAGACGGCAGCCGCGTCGGCACGGTGTACTTCCTCATGTCCGAGGACAACGTGAAGCAGGCGCTGGCGCTGCCGTGGATGACGTTCGATTCCGACGAAGGTTCTTACGCGCCCGAAGGCGATTTCCTCAAGTTCCAGCCGCATCCGCGCGCCTACGGCAACTTCGCGCGCCTGCTCGGCAAGTACGTGCGCGACGAGCAGGTCGTCACGCTGCCCGAAGCGATCCACCGCCTGACTTCGCTGTCCGCGAAGAACCTGAAGCTGCGCGATCGCGGCGAACTCAGGGCGGGCTGTTTCGCCGACATCGTGGTCTTCGATCCGGCGACGATCACCGACCACGCGACCTACGACCGGCCGCAACAGTACGCGACCGGAGTACGCGACGTCTTCGTCAACGGCACGCAGGTGCTCAAGGACGGCGAGCATACCGGCGCCAAGCCGGGACAGTTCGTGCGCGGGCCGGGATGGGCGGGGTGGGAGACGGCAGGGTCTCGCTGAGAGAAGAAAATTCGGACGCGGATTAGCGCGGATAAGGCAATATTCGACCTTCGCACCATCCGCGTTAATCCGCGTCAAAATTTCTTTCAGATGACGATATCAAGAAGGATGTGCTGGTCCTCAGCGGCATCGTCGGCCTGGCCTGCGTGTACTACCTGCCCGAGTCGGGGCGCGGCGTGATGATCGAAGAACAGAGCATGCGAGGAGCAAAAAATTCGGACGCGGATATACGCGGATAAGGCAATATTCGTGTTTGGTTCCATCCGCGTTTATCTGCGTTAATCCGCGTCAAAATTTCTTTCAGATGACGATACCCAAGAAGGATGTACTGATTCTCGGCGGCGGCATTATCGGCCTCGCCTGCGCGTACTATTTGCTCAAGTCCGGCCGCGGCGTGACGATCGTCGAGCAGAACACGCTGGCCAGCGGCTCCTCGCACGGCAACTGCGGCACGATCACGCCGAGCCATACGCCGCCGCTGTCGCAGCCGGGCATGATCGGCAAGGCGCTGAAGTGGATGCTCACGCCGGATGCGCCGTTCCGCGTCGCCCCGCGGCTCGACTTCGAGCTGCTCGGCTGGATGCTGCAGTTCGCCCGGCGCTGCAACTGGAACGACTACCACCGCATCGCGCGCGCGAAGGGACCGCTGCTGCTGCGCTCGCGCGCACTGCTCGGCGAACTCGTGCGCAACGAGCATCTCGCCTGCGAATTCGAAGAGAGCGGCACGCTCTACGTGCACCGCGATCGGGCCGCGTTCGATGCCGCAGGCGATCTGCCGAGAACGCTCGCCGACTGCGGCATCGTCATGGAACGCATCGATGCGGCGCGCTGCCGCGCGATGGAGCCGGCCCTGAACGATTCGATCGTCGGCGGTTACTGGAATCCGGGCGACGCACGCCTGCGTCCCGACCGCTACGCCGCGGAACTGGCGCGCGTGGTCGGAGCGCTCGGTGCGGAAATACGCGAATCGACCCGGATCACCGGCTTCCGCTGCGGCCGCGATCGTCTCGACGCCGTGCTGACCGATCGCGGCGAGTTCGTCGCCGACGAAATCGTTTTCGCGCTCGGTTCGTGGTCGCCGCAGCTGGGCAGGCAGCTCGACCTGCGCATTCCGATCCAACCGGGCAAAGGCTATTCGATCACCTACACCCGCCCCGCGCGTGCGCCGCGCATTCCGCTGACCCTGAAGGAACGCAGCGTCTGCGTTTCGATCTGGGAATCCGGCTACCGCCTCGGCAGCACGATGGAGTTCGCCGGCTACGACACCTCGCTCAACCGCGCGCGCCTCGACGCGCTCAGGCGCGCCGCCGCGGAATACCTGGTCGAGCCGGAAGGACCCGCCGTGGTCGAGGAATGGTACGGCTGGCGGCCGATGACCTACGACGATCTGCCGATCATCGGCCGCGTCTCGAAGTGGCGGAACCTGATGCTCGCGACGGGGCACAGCATGCTCGGCGTCACCATGTCGGCGGCGACCGGCGAACTCGTGGCGCAACTGTTCGCCGGCGGCGAAACCGCGCTCGATGCGCCGGCCTTTGCTCCCGCGCGATTCGGCTTGTAGGCCCGCGCTGCCGTTTTCTGCGCATGAGTGCACCGAAGCCAGGCGATGCATCGATCTCGCTGTTCGAATCGGCTCTCGCGGCGCATCGTCGGGGCGATCTCGAAGCGGCGGCGGAGGCGTACGCGAAGGTGCTGCAGATCGATCCGGTACACGTCGACGCCTTGCACATGCTCGGCATGCTGCACCACCAACGCAACGATTCCGCGGCGGCGCTTGCTCTGCTCGAACGCGCGGCGGCCAATTCGAGCGGAGTGCAGTCGGCGGCGGTGCTGGCGAATCGCGCCTCGGTGCAGCTGGCGTTGAAGGACTTCGCCGCGGCGGAGCTCGACGCGCGTTCGGCAGCCGAGCGGGATCCGCAATCGTTCGGCGCCTGGTTCAACCTGGGGCTCGCCTTGCGCGCGAAGCAGGACGACGCGGCCGCGGCGCCCGCGTTCGCCCGCGCCAGCGGCCTGCGGCCGCAGCATGCGCGCGCCTTGCTCGAATGGTTTGCCGCGGCCGCCGCTTCGCAGCAGTTCGGCGGACTCGCGGCGCGGCTGCGTGCGCCCTTGCCGGCGCTGTCGGGCGAGCGTCGACTCGCGCTCGAAGCCGCGACGCGGCTGACCCAGCACGGCCAGGCCGGACCGGCTTTCGTCGTGCTGTCGCAGTTGCGTCGCGAACTGCCGGACGACGAAGAAGTGCGGCAACGCCACGAGATCGAGAAAAGCTACGGAGCGTCCGGTCTGCTCGCGCAGCAGGGGAAGACCGATCAGGCGTTGGCGTGCGCGACATCACTGCTGCAGGCCGTACCCTGGCATCGCGCCACGCGCATGCTGCGCGCCGGCATGCTCGAAGAACGCGGCGAGGCGGCCGAAGCCTGGGTGGAATATCGGCACGTCGTCGAGGCCGTCGCGGACGATGCGATCGCCGGCAGCGCCATGTTGATCGCAATGCAGCACGATCCGGCCGTTTCCGCGCAAGCGATTGCCGATGCGCATCGAGCGTGGGCCGCACGGCATATGCCGCGGCTCGCACCGCGCCGGTCGGCGCGAGCCGCGTATGCCGAGCCCGATCGGCCGCTGCGGATCGGTTGGTTGTCGCCGCGATTCTTTTCGGGGCTGGTCGCCAATTTCTTTCTCGCGGCGCTGCAGAAGTTCGATCGCGGCGAAGCGGCGCACGTACTCTACGATTCGGGCGGCGTCGAGGACGCGGTGACGGAACGTTTCCGTGCGGCCGCCGACGAATGGCGCCGCGTCGACGAACTCGATGACGCGGCGCTGTGTGAGCTGATTCGGGGCGACCGCATCGACGTGCTCGTGGAATTGAGCGGGCACAGCCCGGGCAATCGTCTGCGTGCGCTCGCCCTCCGGCCCGCGCCGGTACAAGCGACCTGGCTCGATTATTTCCACAGCACCGGGACGCCTGCGGTCGATGTGCTGATCGGCGACGCCGTGCTGAATCCGCCCGGGCTCGCCCGCCACTGCAGCGAACGGGTGCTGACCCTGCCGTCCGGTCGCCTCTGCTATTCGCCGCCGGCGGACGCGACGACGGTGGCTCCGCGCAACCTGTCCGCGCCGCTTCGCTTCGTCAGTTTCAATCGCGTGAACAAGCTCAACGACGAAGTGCTCGCCGCGTGGTCGCGCATTCTCGCGGGCGCGGCGGGCAGCGTGCTGCGCCTGAAGGCCCGGGCTTTTGACGTCGCCGACGAGCGCACGCATTTTCTTGCCCGCTGTGCAAAGCACGCCATCGCCGCGGACCGGCTCGAATTGCTCGGCTACGGTCCGCACGCGCAGGCGCTCTCCGCATACGCCGAGACCGACATCGCGCTCGATCCGTTTCCTTTCTCCGGTTGTGCGACGAGTCTCGACGCGCTGTGGATGGGCGTGCCGGTGATTACGCAGATCGGCGAGACGATGGTCAGCCGGCAGAGCGCCAGCCTTTTGACCTCGCTGGGGCTCGAAGATCTGATCTGCGAAAATACCGACGGCTATGTGCGTCGCGCGCTCGACCTTGCAGATGACGCCGCCCGCCGGCACGACCTGCGTGCGACGCTGCGCGAACGCGTGCGCACGAAACTCTGCGACGTCGATCGCCACGCGCACGAACTGAGCGCCGCGCTGCGCGAAGCCTGGCGGTTATGGTGCCGCAACGAACTGAAAGCGGAATCACCGACATGATCGAAACCTATACCCTGCATCGCGGGACGGCCCCGCTGCTCGTGTCGCTGCCGCACGACGGCACGGCCTTGCCCGACGACATCGCCGAACGCTTCGTCGCGGAGGCGCGGCGCGTGCCGGATACCGACTGGCATGTTTCGCGTCTGTACGCGTTCGCCCGCGAGCTCGGCGCGTCGATGATCGTGCCGAAGTACTCGCGCTACGTCGTCGATCTGAATCGGCCGCCCGACGACGTATCGTTGTATCCCGGGCAGAACACGACGGGGTTGTGCCCGATCGTGCAGTTCTCGGGCGAGCCGGTCTATCGATCCGGCCTGGAACCTTCGCCCGGGGAAGTCGCGCGGCGCGTCGAGCGCTATTGGCAGCCGTATCACGCGGCGCTCGCCGAAGAAATCGCGCGCATCAAGGCCGCTCACGGGCGTGCGGTGCTTTGGGAAGGGCATTCGATCCGAGCCGTCGTGCCGTTCCTGTTCGATGGGCAGTTGCCGGATTTCAATCTCGGCACGGCCGGCGGGGCGAGCTGCACACCGGCGCTTCAGCGCCGTCTGGAAAACATTCTGGCGGCGCAGAAAAAATATACGTTCGTCGTCAACGGCCGCTTCAAGGGCGGCTATATCACGCGCCGCTATGCCGATCCGGACGGTCGCGTGGATGCGGTGCAGCTCGAACTCGCCCAGCTCAACTACATGGACGAGGAGTCGTTCGAGTATCGCGACGGACTTGCCGAACCGACGCAGGCCCTGATCCGCACCTTGCTCGAAGCCGTTCTGCCCGGGTAGCCGGAGCAGGGCGCCGGATCGCGGCGCCGTTACTCCATGGTTGCGCTGATTGCTGCCCTAGGCGGCGATCGCCGAGAGCATGCCTGCGCCCGTCAGGAGGGCGACGACGATCCACGGCGGCAGCTTCCAGCGTACGAGCAGGACGAATCCTGCAAGCGCGATGGCGGCGTCGTGCCAGTGCGCGATCGCGGTCGTGCACACCGGATCGACGAAAGCCACCGCAAGCAGGCCGACGACGGAGGCGTTCGTGCCGCGCATCGCCGCCTGCGCGCGCGGGCGGGAGCGCAGTGCATCCCAAAACGGCAGTGCGCCGTAGAGCAGGAGCAGTCCGGGCAGGAAGATGCCGGCCAGGGCGACGACGGCCCCTGTTCCGCGATGCGCGGGGTCCGCGAGTGCGCCGAGGTAGGCGGCGAACGTGAACAGCGGACCCGGCACCGCCTGGGCAAGGCCGTAGCCGTTGAGGAATGCCGCATCCGAGACCCAACCCGAGGCGACCACCTGCGCCTGCAGCAGGGGCAGCACGACGTGGCCGCCGCCGAACACGAGCGCGCCGGAGCGATAGAACGCATCGAACAGTTCGAATTGACGATCGCGGGTTGCCGCGGCGACCAGCGGCGACAGCACGAGCACGACGGCGAATGCGGCCAGGGCGATGCCGCCGCTGCGACGGGTGGTCGGAAAGTCGCGATGGCGCGCGGGCGGCGCGGCGTCGGCTGTGTGCGCGAAGCCGATGCCGAGCAGGGCTCCCGTCGCGATCGCCGCGATTTGAACGAATGCGCTGCCTGCGAAGATCACGATCGCGGCGGCGACGGCGGCGATGCCGGCCCGGGTCCAATCGGGAGTCAGGCTGCGTGCCATGCCGAACAGCGCCTGAGCGACGACGGCGGCCGCGACGAGTTTCAGACCGTGCAGAAATCCCGCGGCGAGGGGGCCGGAAAATGCACCCGCGGCGAGCGCGAACGCAAACAGGATCGCTGCGGAAGGCAGGGTGAAGCCGAGCCAGGCCGCGATTCCGCCCGCGAGTCCGGCGCCGCGGCGCAGGCCCAGCGCGAAGCCGACCTGGCTCGACGCCGGCCCCGGCAGGAATTGGCACAGTGCAACGACGTCCGCGTAGCCCGCCTCGTCGATCCAGCGCCGGCGCAGGACGAACTCGTCGCGGAAATAGCCGAGGTGCGCGATCGGGCCGCCGAAGGAAGTCAGGCCGAGCTTGAGGAAGGCGAGAAATATTTCGACGAAACGCCCACCGCCGCGGATCGATCCTGGGGCGGTGGCGTTCATTGCCGCGGCTACACTTCGAGCGAGGCCAGATCGCCCTTGGTTTCGAGCCACTCCTTGCGATCCGCCGCGCGCTTCTTCGACAGCAGCATGTCCATGATCTTGCCGGTGCCGTCGTCGCCCTCGATCTCGCTGCCGTCGACGCCGAGACCCACGGTGAGCTGGACGAGGCGGCGCGTGTCGGGGTCGATCGTCGATTCGCGCAGCTGCGACGGATTCATTTCGCCGAGGCCCTTGAAGCGGGTGACGTTGACCGCGCCCTTGATCTTCTCGCGCTGGATCTTCTCCAGCATCGCGTCGCGTTCGGCTTCGTCGAGGCAGTAAAAGACCTGCTTGCCGACGTCGACGCGGAACAGCGGGGGCATCGCGACGAAGACATGGCCTTCGCGCACGAGCTTGGGGAAGTGGCGCATGAACAGCGCGGACAGCAGGGTCGCAATGTGCAGGCCGTCGGAGTCGGCGTCGGCGAGGATGACGACTTTGCCGTAGCGCAGGCCGGAAATGTCGTCCTTGCCCGGATCGCAGCCGATCGCGACGGCGAGGTCGTGCACTTCCTGCGAGGACAGCACCTGGCCGGACTCGACCTCCCAGGTATTGAGGATCTTGCCGCGCAGCGGCAGGATCGCCTGGAAGTCCTTGTCGCGCGCCTGCTTGGCGCTGCCGCCGGCGGAGTCGCCTTCGACGAGGAACAGTTCGGTGCGGGTGAGATCGCTGGCCGCGCAGTCGGCGAGCTTGCCGGGCAGGGCCGGGCCCTGCGTGATCTTCTTGCGCACGATCTGCTTCTCGGCCTTGAGCCGCAGCGTGGCGCGCTCGATGGCGAGCTGGGCGATCTTTTCGCCGATGTCGGTGTGCTGGTTGAGATAGAGCGAGAAGCCGTCGTGTGCGGCGTTCTCGACGAAGCCCGCCGCATCGCGCGAGGACAGGCGCTCCTTGGTCTGGCCGGAGAACTGCGGTTCCTGCATCTTCAGCGAGAGCACGAAGCAGAGCCGGTCCCACACGTCCTCGGGGGCGAGCTTGACGCCGCGCGGCAGCAAGTTGCGGATGTCGCAGAACTCGCGCAGCGCATCGGTCAGGCCGGTACGCAGGCCGTTGACGTGGGTACCGCCCTGCGCGGTCGGAATCAGGTTGACGTAGCTTTCCTGGGTCAGTTCGCCTTCCGGAAGCCAGGCGAGGGCGAAGTCGACCGCGTGGTTGTCGCGCTTCAGCGATACCTGGTACAGCTCGGGCGGCAGGTAGTCGTTCGCGCCGAGCATCGACTTCAGATAGTCGCGCAGGCCGTCCTCGTAGTGCCACTCGTCCTTCTCGCCGGTGGCCTCGTCGGTGAGGCGTACCGTCAGGCCGGCGCAGAGCACGGCCTTGGCGCGCAGCACGTGCTTGAGCTTGGGCAGGCTGATCTTCGGCGAGTCGAAATACTTCGGATCGGGCCAGAAGCGCACGGTCGTGCCGGTCTGCTTCTTCGCCACCGTGCCGACGACGGAGAGATTGCTCGCGCGGTCGCCGTCCTTGAAGTTCATCCGGTAGATCTGGCCGTCGCGGCGGATGGTGACCTCGACGCGCTGCGACAGGGCGTTGACGACCGAGACGCCGACGCCGTGCAGGCCGCCGGAGAATTCGTAGTTGCGATTGGAGAACTTGCCGCCCGCGTGCAGGCGGGTGAGGATCAGCTCGACACCCGGAATGCCTTCTTCGGGGTGGATGTCGACCGGCATGCCGCGCCCGTTGTCGCCGACTTCGATCGATCCGTCGGCGTGGACGGTCACCTCGACGGCGCTCGCGTGGCCGGCCAGCGCCTCGTCGACCGAGTTGTCGATGACTTCCTGGGCGAGATGGTTCGGCCGCGAGGTGTCGGTGTACATGCCGGGCCGGCGCTTGACCGGGTCCAGGCCGGATAGGACTTCGATGTCCGCTGCGTTGTATCTGCTGCTCATGCGATCAAAGGCTGAACGTTCTCGTTGAAAAGTCGGCGGAAATGCCGATGGGTTCCGTCGCGCGCCGAGGCGGCCGGCGCGAATCCGGCGCCGAATAGTGGCGATTGCGCGGCCGCCGATCAAGTCGTCGGCGCGCGACGGGTGAACTCGATGGAGTGGGAGCGATTCCGCGATTTAACAAAATTTTACAAAAAATCCTTGCTTTGCCGATTCATTGAATGTCAACGTAACGTCATATTCGGCGTTTAGGGGCCTGCCGCGGGTCGTTTTGAGGGGGATTGCCTGCGCCGGGTTGCGCAATCGAGCCGCTCGTCCAGACACAGGGCGTCCCGGCACAAAGGGTAATGATGAGTCTAACTATTGCTTCCGTGTCTGCGTCGGACAGGGCCAAGGCGATCCTGATCGTCGGCATGCACCGTTCGGGCACTTCCGCGCTCGCGCGCGTCGTCAATCTCATGGGAGCGTTCATCGGCAACCAGGCTGAACTCGTGCCGCCGCATCCGAGCATCAACCCGACCGGTTACTGGGAGCGCGTGGACATCGTCGTCGAACAGGACCGCTTCCTGCAACGCAATGGATTCGGCTGGGGAACGCTGGCGAATTTCGATCTTGACCGGATCGCGGAGGATCGAAAGCACAGTCTGGCATCCTCCCTTCGCAATATCGTCCGCGGCATGGGACAAGGCGATGCGCCCCTGGTGATCAAGGATCCGCGCACGTGCCTGCTGTTGCCGGTCTGGCGCGACGTCGTCGCGGCCCCGGTGCATGTCGTCGTGGTCCGCGATCCGCGCAAGATCGCGGCGTCGCTGATGGCGTCGTTTCCGGCGTCGTTCACGACGGATTTCCTTCTCGCGCTCTGGCAGAAATACATGCAGAGCGCGCTGGCCGCGTTGCGCGGCGAGCGCGTGCTGTTCGTTGCGTACGAGCGGCTTCTCGTCGATGCGACGGCCGAGCACGACCGCTTGTTGCACGGTCTGCAAGCATTGGGTGCGAAAGGACTGTCCGCGCTGGAGCCCGGACGTTTGCGGGCGACATTCGACGGCAGGCTCGATCGCAGCGAGCCGAGTCCGCATGCGCGGCTGAGCGCGGAACAGCGGCAGATTTGCGACTGGTTGGCGGTGCAGTGCGAAAGCGCGGGCCCGGTGACGGTCGCGGATTTTCCCGCGGTGGCGCCGCCCGACGCGGTCCTCGCCGAACTGGAAATGGTCCGCCATGCCTGCATGCAGAACGGCTGGCAGATGGCTTTGCAGAAAGGCCAGGCAAGCGGTTGACGGCCGCTGCGGCGAGGGGGCCCGTCGAACGCGGGATGCCCGAGGGGCAGCAAGCGCCCGCCCCGCGCGACGAAACCGGAATGGCGCCGCCATCGATTGCGCTGTGGCGAGCACGCCGGCTCGTCCGCCCCAACCCGATATCGGTGCATAGCACCGACTGCCGGGAAATCCCACGCGAGGATGCTTCATTCCCAGGCAACTGCCGCAGCATGGCTGAGACGGTGCGGTGAGGCTCGTCATGAAGTAGGGCGGCCATCGAACTGCATCTTTCGTACGCGTCGGGTTACAAAGTTTTACCCGATTGTTACGGCCGCGAGGCTGGTCGAGTGTCAACCGACCGATAACGTTGCCGTTATTGCTCGATGTAGTCGCCGCCTCGTGCTTCCGAGGCGTGCCGCCGTCGGGTTCGATGTCGGGTAAGGGGCGCATGGCGACTGCCAATCCTTTTGCCCGAGAAACGGAACGATGGATCAGCTCGCAATACACGAATCCCCGAGAATGGGCGCGGCGCCGCCCCAGCCGAATACTATTTTCGTCGTCGGCATGCATCGCTCGGGTACCTCCGTGCTGGCGCACGTGATCAATTTGATGGGCGCGTTCGTCGGCGGAAAGCGCGAACTCATACCCCCGCATCCCAGCGTAAATCCGACCGGTTTCTGGGAGCGCGCCGACATCGTGAGCGAGCACGATCGTCTTCTGCGCAACAACGGCTTTGCCTGGGGGACGGTGGCGAATTTCTCGCTCGACCGGATCGGGCGCGATCAACGCGCGGAGTTCATCGACCGGTTGCGCGTCATCGTCGGCGGAATGGCGAAATCGGGTCCCGCGCTCGTGATCAAGGATCCGCGTCTTTGTCTGATGCTGCCGCTGTGGCACGAGTTCGTCGGCGCGCCGATACACGTGGTGTCGGTGCGGGATCCGCGCAAGATCGCCGCTTCTCTGATGGCGGCATTCCCCGACTCGTTCACGACGGATTTCCTGCTCGCTCTATGGCAGAAGTACATGCAGAGCGCGCTGGCGGCGCTTGCCGGCAAACGCGCACTCTTCGTCTCGTACGCGCGCCTGCTCGAGGAACCGGAAGCCGAGCTTCGCCGCCTGTGGCGCGGTCTCGGCGAACTCGGCGCCGACGGCCTGTCCGGATTCGATCTCGGCCTGCTGCGCAGCGCGCTCGACGCCGGCCTCGATCGCAGCGAACCCAGTCCCCGCTCGCGGCCGGACGAGGATCAGCGGCAATTGTTCAGCTGGCTCGAGCGGCGCTGCGAAACGGCGGGACCCGTCGAAGTGCGCGACATGCCGGATATTTCTCCGCCCGATACGATCCTGCACGAACTCGAAGGCGTGCGTCGGGCCTGCATGCGCAACGGTTGGAACATGGCCGTAAAGGACGGGGCGAAGAACGCCCGATCCGCGATGACGCAAATGGTCTGATCGTTGCGCCGGACGCTTCCGGTGGAGCCTGCGCCGTCGGCTCGCGCGCGAAGCGTCCCGATTCCGATGACTCGACTCAACGGAGCTCCTCGGCGGCGGAGAGTCTCGCGAACTGTTTCCCGGCGAAGAGGCACGCACCGGCGGTCGCGCTTTCCGCCGCAGCGGCCTTCACGCGAGGGCGGCGGTTACCGCCGGGCAGTGCAGGCGCGGATGGAAAATTCAGAATGGAGACAGGTACATAGGCGTAGGGTCGAACTCGTCTCGGGGAGTCGACGTCCATCACTTCTTCAAGGAGTACTCTCATGCGCGCTTGTGTTTTTTCCATTCTCATCGGTGCCGTAGTCGCATTGCCGGCGTTTGCCGCAGGTGGCCATGGCGGTGGCGGCTTCGGCGGCAGCCGCGGTATGGGCCTCGGGCACTCGTCGACGGGCATGGGGCATATGACCCAGCCGAACACGCACGGCGCCAGCGTATCGGCGGCGGCGCACGACGCGAAACTCAGCGGCGGGAAAGTCGGCCCCCAGGTCCGCGATGTCGCGCGCTCGAAATCGCAAGGGCCCGCTCACGCGAACAGCCATGCGATCGATGCCGTGAACGGAACGCACGGCAACGCCGCGGCGAATTCCGTGCTCGGCAACGGCGGCGGTACGTCGACGGCAAAGTCGTCGAATGGCGTAAAGAACGGCCACAGCCATTAAATGGCTCGATGCGTGCCCCCGAACGGAGCTTTCGGGAGCACGCCCCTAGATGGGTTTTCTTGCCGTAACCGTGGCGAAGCGGGAGGGCGAGCCGGCGTTCGCGGCGTAGTCGGCGACGACGGACTCGACGGTCAATCCCGCGGTCTGCGCGAACCCGGTCAGATCCGCGGCGGTGTACGGGCGTATCGTTTCGTCGGTCGAGAACGCCGACGCGGTCGCGCCGTCGGCATCGAACAGCGTGTAGCGGCGTTCGATGCGGTTCGTGCCGTCGGCGTTCGCGGTGATGCGCTTGTGGCGCTCCAGAAAACCGTTTTCGTGCACGCGCCGATAGTCGCAACGGAAGTCGGCGAAGCTCTCGACCGGCCTGGGCACGAAGGCGTCGAGAACCAGGCAGCCTCCGGGTTCGAGCAAAGAAGAGACAGCATGCAACACCCGCTGCGCAGCCGCACGGTCGCGCAGATAGGTGATCAGCGAATACGGCATCAGCACGGTGCGAAACGGTCCGCTCAACGCCGGCGCCGCGATGTCCATCTGCACGAGGTTGGGCGACACGAGATACTTTTTCGCGTCGCGGCGCAGCCGCGAGAGCATCGGCAGCGAGCGGTCCGCACCGAGCGCATCGATGCCGGCGCGAAGCAACTCGATCAGGATCCGCCCCGTGCCGCAGCCGAGTTCGAGCACGCGGCCGGCCTCGCGCAGGCATAGCGAGCGGTACCAGCCGACGTCGTCGAACGGCATGCTCTGGCCCATGTCGGTCGCGTACACGTCGGCGATCGCATCGTAGGACCAGCGCCGCTGGTGGGCATTGCCGCCGGCGATATCGCTCATGCCCGGCCCCGGCGCAGCTGCCGGTACAGGTCGAACTGACGTTCGGCGACCGCGTCCCACGTGTGCGCGTCGAGTTTCCCGTCGTCCGCATTCTCGAGGCGGCGGCGCTGTTCCGCATTGCCGAGCAGGGCGGCGATCGGCGCCGCCATCGCGGCGGTGTCGTCGGCGGTGACGAGTCCCCGCAGGCCTTCGTCGGTGAAGCCGCGTGCGCCGGCGGTGGTGCTGACGCAGACGCGGCGCGCCAGCAGCGACTCGATCAGTTTGATCGACGAGCCGCGAATGTCCTGTTGCGGATTGATGGTCAAGGTGCACTCGGCCAGATGAGGGGTGGGGTCGACGAAGGCGGAAACGAGATCGACGCCGGGCTGGGTCAGGCGCGGATCCGCGTCGGCGAAGGTTTTCGATTCGGTGCCGCCGAGTATGGTCAGGCGCAATTCCGGGAATCGCTGCTTCAGCGAGGGCCATGCCTGATCGAGAAAGGCGAGGATGCCTTCGCGATTCTGCGTGTAGCGGAACGGCCCCATGAACAGCAGTCGCGGCGGCGTCTGTTGCGACGGGGAGGCGCCGTCGCGGCGATCGACGGCGCCGTTGCCGATCAGATGCGCTCCGCCGTTCGGCAGCAGGGCGATGTCTTCGCGCGAACAGGCGCTGACCGCATCGTAGCGCCGCAGCGCTTCGATCTGCGCCGCATCGCCGGCGTCGCCGTCGCCCTGGAGATACACGTCGTGCAGGGCGAGCAGCCAGCGCGCGCGGCCGCAGCGCTGTTCGGCGAGAAGGGCGAGTTCCATGAACTCGACCTGGACGATGTCCGGGTCGTACAGCGCGATCATACGATCGAGCTTCCGCCGCAGTTCCGGCCAGGCGTGGCGCTGCATGCGCTCGGCAAGCGTCAGCGGTTTTTCGCCGACGCGGTCGCCGCGCCCCTCGACGAGGTGTGTCGCGCGCACGTGCTTGAGCCAGGGCTCGGACGCCGGCGAATAAAGCGAGCGTTCGTCGCCGAGCAGAATGAAATCGACCTTGTCGGCCAGCCGGGTGACGAGTTCGGCGATGCGCCGCGCGCCGCCGTGCGCCGGGGGAAACAGCGCGAACGGCGTGACGAGAAGGACGCGCGGCTTTTCGCCATGGTTCGACAGCGGAGCGTAATAGCTGTCCTGGGTGATTCTGTCGTAGGACAGTCCCTTGAGGCGCAGGCGCTGCGCGCGCAGGCGCAGGCGGAAGGTGCGCGCCGCGCGCGAAAGACCGGCGAATTCGTGCCAGTGTTCGGGAGCGCGCGCCGCGATTCGGCGGATCTGCTCGATCGGCGCGATCTTCGTCCAGGCGTGGCGGATGTCGAACCACTGCGCGTTGCGCGCGATGACGCGCTCGATCTCTGTCTGCGCATAGAAGCGGTTCACCGTCGCGCGGTGCGCGTGCCAGGCGTGCGAGGTCGGGCAGAACAGCACTTCCCAACCTTCGTTCCAGGCGCGCAGGCCGAAATCGGCGTCTTCCCAGTAGAACGGGTGATATTCGTGCGCGTCGGCCACGTAGCGCCGCAGCGCGTCGGTGCGGCACAGGGACGAGCCGCCGCCGGGGTAGAGGTTGCCGCGCGCCAGCGTGCCCGGTTCGGGCGTCCGCTCGTAGACGATCGGCTGGTCGTGATGCGGATGAAAGTCCGACCAGCCGGTTTCCTCGCGCCGTCGGCCGGCGTCTTCGAAGAAGATCTGCGAGGTGATCGCGAACACCTGCGGTTGGCGATACGGCAACAGCTCCGCGAGCGCGTCGGGGGCCAGGCGCATGTCGCTGTTGAGCAGATAGGTCCACGGATGCTTCGCCTTGGCCAGGCCGGCCGCGATCGCACCGTCGTAGCCGAGCGGAAGCCGGTGGAAGTCCCATTCGAAGGCGGCGTGGCGCGCCGCGAGCTCGGCATACGCGGCGGGATCGGCGCCGTTGACGACGACGATGATCTGCACCGGTTCGTCGAGCCCGGCACACGCGGCGGCGAGCGCATCGAGGGTGATCGCGAGCGTGTCCGGCGTGCCGCGCTCCGGTACGACGACGCTGACGCCTTTGCAATGGTTGCGTTCCTGCGGCCGCCGCGGCCAGCGCCGCGGCAGGCGGGGGGCGAGCCAGTCGGCTGCGCGCATCGCCACGTACAGCGGCAGGAAGCGCAACAGGAACAGCGCCCGCGCGAGCGGCGAGATACGGCGTGCGGCTTCGCTCATCGGGGGTGTCTACACCAGGGCCGCCGCACTCGGCAATGGTGCATCGCCGCCGCGCGCGTACCAGCGCAGCGCCTGTTCGGCGAACATCGTGCCCCAGACGTTGGCCTGTTGCGGCGAATCGGCGTTGAACGGGAGGAAGCCGCGCGCGTCGATATGCCGGATCAGGGTCGAGGCAAGCCGATCGAGTTCGGTTTGCTCCGGCGCCTGCGCCGCGCCGAGCGCGCGCAGCAGCAGGCCGACCCGCAACGCCTGCGCAAGGATGTCGTAGCGCACCTTGCCGTTCGCTTCTGCGGCGGTTTCGGGCAGCGAGCCGTCGGCGCGGGTGAGCGCGATGCAACGCTGCAGCAGCTTTGCGATCGCGTCAGCGCGGTCGGGGCGCGAAAGCAGCAGACCCTCGGCAAAGTACAACGTCGGGTGAAGCATGCCGAGGTCGATGTCGGCGGCCTGCGCCGCCCAGCGTTCGCTTTCGTTCGCGCAGGCCCGGGCAAGCGCGGCGGGAAGAGCCGCATGCCTCGCGCCATGGGCGACGCGCGCGGAAGCCTTGACGAGAAACGGCCCGCCGAGCGTCGACCAGCGCGGCGGCAAGCCCTGTGTGCCGCGGATCTGCACGGCCGGGCGCAGGCCGTCGGGGTCTGCGAATTGCAATAGCTGATCGTGCAGCGCCGAACGCAGGGCGGTCGCCGGCTGCGCGATGCGCGCTTCGGTCACGGCGTCGACGCCGCGCAGCAACATGGCGAAATCGAAAAAGAACACCGCGTCGTTGCGCCAATCCGGTTCCGCGGCTTCGAGGTGGATGCGCGTCTGCGGGGCGCTGCCGTGGGCGGAGAAGCTGCGTGCGGCCCAGTCGAGCGCGGACCGCGCGCGATCGCGGACCGCGGCGTCCTCCGGCCCTTCGGCGACGTCGGCGAGCCAGCTCAGGTAGTAGCCGGTGATTTCGGCGTAGACGTAAAGCGGTTTGCCTGCGGTGTCGATCGTGCCGGCTACGCCGCCGGTCTGCTCGCCGTCGCGCAGTTGTGCCGGACCTTCGAGCAGCCAGCTTCGCAGCGAAGCGGCTGCGGCACGTGCCGTGTCGGTGAGCGGGAGGGAGCCGGCCATTACGGCCGGCGAAACGGTGGAATAAGGACTCATATCAAGCTGTCAGTGCGACGAGGCCGGGCGCTTCCTGCGCAAGGCCGTCTTCGTGGAAGGCGAGAAGGCGCCGGACGATGCGCTCCCCGGCATGGCCGTCGCCGTAAGGGGCATGGGTGTCGAACGGCAGGGGCGGCGGGCGAGGCGCGTCGAGCAGATGGTTTGCGGCGGCGACAATGCTCGGCGCATCGACCGGGACGAGGCTGGCACGGCCGATCGCGACGCTTTCCGGCCGTTCGGTGTTCGCGCGCGCGATGAGAATCGGCGTGCCGAGATAGGGCGCCTCTTCCTGGATACCGCCGGAGTCGGTGATCGCCAGCGCGGCGCGCCCGAGCAAGGTGACGAACGGCCGGAAATCGAGCGGTTCGGTCAGCGCGATGCGCGGATGCGCGGACAGGTGCTGTCGGATGCGCGCGCCGACTGTCGGATTCGGATGCACCGGGCAGATCACGCCGACGTCGGGGCGTGCGTCGAGCAGATCGAGCACCGCCGCGCAGACCACATCGAGGCCGCGGCCGTAGTTCTCGCGACGATGCAGGGTCAGGACGATCAGATGCGGCGCAGCGGGAAGGCGCGGAAGCTCGGATGCGAGGCATGGATTCGCGACCGCTTCGCGCAGCAGGTCGATCGAGGTCTGGCCGACGCGCTGGATGCGCGCGCGCGCGACGCCTTCGGCGAGCAGGTTGCGTTCGGCGCTCGCGGTCGGGGCGAAGTGCAGTCCGGCGATGCGCGCAATGCGGCGGCGAAAGTGTTCTTCGGGGAACGGGCGCAGCGGATGGTCGGTGCGCAGGCCCGCTTCGACATGGGCGAGCGGAAGGCCGAGGTCGCGTGCCGCGAGTGCCGTCGCATAGGCCGTCGTCGTGTCGCCCTGGGCGACCAGCAGGCTCGCGCCGCTGTCGCGCAGACCGTCGCGTATCGCACCGCGCACGCGCTGCAGGGTGGCCGACAGCGACCCGCTTTCGCACTGCGCAGCGGCGATGTCGGCGGTGAGACCGTGCTGGGCGAGGCTGCGTTCGACCATGTCCCGGTGCTGTCCGCTGTTGACCAGCAGCGAAATGCCGCTGCCGTGCGCGCGCAGAGCTTTCGCCACACTGGCCAGCTTCAAGCACTCCGGGCGCGTGCCCACGACCAGCGCGATTCGCGGCCGGCGAACCTGACTAAGAATCCCCAATGACATCCCCTGAAGTCATGCTGCACATTTCTTTTACATATTATTACATCGAAAAGTGACAAAACCGCATGAGTTGGCCGGTCGGAAGGGCTGGGTTTCGGCCTCCTCCGAGCCGGGGCGCGCTTGTGCCGTCTCGTTCAAGGGACGGCGGGGCCATGGCATATCGACGCAGGCGGTAGAGCATTCGAGTCTGGTCGGTCTTAAGGTGCGAAGTACCGCGAGGCGGCGTCGCTCGTTCGCGCTTGTCGGCTCTCGCTGATAAACGGTGGCGACCTGCGAAACGGAAGTCGGGGGCGCCAAGTATGTCTTTTGCGTGATTTTTTTCGCCGCGGCGGAGCGCCCCGAGGTGTGCGCCGGCTCCCGGAAACCGGCGAAGCGGAGTAAACTATCGCTTTACCAGCACCGGAAACTGCTGCGTCATGACTCCCCTGATTTTCGTTACCGGCGGCGTGGTGTCCTCGCTAGGCAAGGGCATTGCGTCTGCTTCGCTTGCGGCCATCCTCGAAGCGCGCGGTCTGCGCGTGACGATGATGAAGCTCGATCCCTACATCAACGTCGATCCGGGCACGATGAGCCCGTTCCAGCACGGCGAGGTCTACGTCACCGACGACGGCGCCGAAACCGACCTCGACCTGGGCCACTACGAGCGCTTCCTGCGCACGCGCCTGACCGGAAAGAATTCGATCACCACGGGCAAGATTTACGAGGCGGTGATTCGCAAGGAGCGCCGCGGCGACTACCTAGGGGCGACCGTGCAGGTGATCCCGCACATCACCGACGAGATCAAACACAGCATCTTCGAGGCGACGCGCGGCTTCGACGTCGCCCTCGTCGAGGTGGGCGGTACGGTCGGCGACATCGAATCGCAGCCCTTCCTCGAGGCGATCCGCCAGATCCGCATCGAACACGGTGCGGACAAGGTGATGTTCATGCACCTGACCCTGGTGCCGTACATCAAGGCCGCCGGCGAGATCAAGACCAAGCCGACCCAGCATTCGGTGAAGGAACTGCGTGCGCTCGGCATCCAGCCCGACGTGCTGCTGTGCCGATGCGAGGAGCCGCTGCCCGACAGCGAGCGCCGCAAGATCGCGCTGTTCACCAACGTGCCGGAGAAAGCCGTGATCAGCGCGGTCGACGTGGGCACGATCTATGCGATTCCGCGCTGGCTGCACAAGCAGGGTCTCGACGAGCTTGCCGTCGCGCATCTCAAGCTCGACGCCAAGCCGGTGAACCTCGCCGAGTGGGACAAAGTCGTCGAAGCGGTCGAGCATCCCAAGCACGAAGTCGACATCGCCATCATCGGCAAGTACGTCGAGCACAAGGACGCATACAAGTCGCTCAGCGAAGCGCTGCGCCACGGCGGACTCAAGCAGGCGACCCAGGTCAATCTGCGTTGGGTCGAATCCGAGGAGATCGAGGCGCACGGCGCCGAAATGCTGCGCAACGTCGACGGCATCCTCGTTCCCGGCGGCTTCGGCAAGCGCGGTTTCGAGGGCAAGATTCTCGCGGCGAAGTTCGCGCGCGAGAACAAGATTCCGTACTTCGGCATCTGCTACGGCATGCATGCGGCGGTGGTCGATTTCGCGCGCCACATCGCCGGCCTGCCCGGTGCGAACTCGAGCGAGAACGATCGTCTCGCCGCCGATCCGGTGATCGCGCTGATCACCGAATGGACCAAGTCGACCGGCGAAGTCGAACATCGCAGCGAAGATTCCGACATGGGCGGCACCATGCGCCTGGGCGCGCAGGAGGCGACGCTCAAACCCGGTACTCTCGCACGCGAGATGTACGGCCAGGACGTGATCCGCGAGCGTCATCGCCACCGCTACGAATTCAACAACAACTACCGGCAGAAATTCGCCGACCTCGGCCTGGTCATTTCCGGCGTGTCGATGGACGAGGAGCTGGTCGAGATGATCGAGCTGCCGCCGCAGAAGCACCCGTGGTTCGTCGCCGGCCAGTTCCACCCCGAATTCACCTCGACGCCGCGCGACGGGCATCCTCTGTTCTTCGGCTTCATCCACTCCGCACGCGAGCAGAAGGCCGTACGCGAAGCGCCGAAGCTGGCGCAGGTGGCTGCGGGCTGATGCACCACTCGCGCCTGTGCTCCATCCAGATCGACTGCCGCACTGCCGATGTGGATGCGGCGGCGAAGTTCTGGGCCGACGCGCTGGGTTTCCCGGTCGATCTCGATCATGCCGGCAGCCGCGGCAACTATCGCCAGTTGGAAACGCCGGCCGGCGAGCCGATGGTGCAGATCCAGCGCGTCGACCACGAAAGCCGCGCGCATCTGGACATCGAGACCGACGACATTCCTGCCGAAGTCGCGCGTTTGGAGAAGCTCGGCGCCACGGTGTACAAACGCCTGGAGCGCTGGACCGTGATGCAGGCGCCGACCGGGCAGCGCTTCTGCGTCGTGCGCGTGCAGCGCCCGGGATTTTCGCAACATGCCAACCGTTGGGACTGATCTGATCCTATGAAGCTCTGTGGTTTCGAAGTCGGCATCGACAAGCCCCTGTTCCTGATCGCCGGACCCTGCGTCGTGGAATCGCAGCAGCTGCAGGTCGACACGGCAGGCAAACTGAAGGAAATCACGACCAAACTCGGTGTTCCCTTCGTCTTCAAGTCGAGCTTCGACAAGGCGAACCGCACTTCCAGCTCGAGTTTTCGCGGGCCCGGCATGGAAGAGGGCTTGCGCATCCTGAGCGAGGTCAAGCGCCAGGTTGGCGTGCCGGTATTGACCGACGTGCACGAATACACGCCGATGCACGAGGTGACTGCGGTCGTCGACGTGCTGCAGACGCCGGCGTTCCTGTGCCGGCAGACCGACTTCATCCAGAATGTCGCGCGCGCCGGCCGGCCGGTCAATATCAAGAAGGGCCAGTTCCTCGCGCCGTGGGACATGAAACACGTCGTCGAAAAAGCGAAGGCGGTCGGCAACGACGACATCCTGGTCTGCGAACGCGGCGCGAGCTTCGGCTACAACAATCTCGTGTCCGACCCGCGCAGCCTCGCCGTGATGCGCGAAACCGGCTGTCCGGTCGTGTTCGATGCAACGCATTCGGTGCAATTGCCGGGCGGGCTCGGCGGCAAATCGGGGGGCCAGCGCGAGTTCGTGCCGGTGCTTGCGCGCGCGGCGGTTGCGGTCGGCATCGCCGGCGTGTTCATGGAGACGCATCCGGATCCCGACAAGGCGCTCAGCGACGGGCCGAATGCGTGGCCGCTCGGCAAAATGCAGGCCCTGCTCGAAGTCCTGCTCGAACTCGATCGCGTGACGAAGAAGTCCAACCTGCAAAATTGAGGCATCCATGCTCGGTATCCATGATCTGACGTTGTTCGTCGTCTCCGGCCTGCTGCTGAACATCACGCCGGGTCCCGACAATCTCCTCGTCATCGGCCGCAGCACGAGTCAGGGGGCACGTGCCGGACTGCTCGCGGCGCTGGGCATCGCCTGCGGCTGTTTCGTGCATGTGTTCGCGGCGGCGTTCGGTCTGTCGGCGATACTCGCGACTTCGGCGACGGCCTTCACCGTGGTCAAACTCGCCGGTGCGGCGTATCTGGTCTACATCGGCATCAACATGCTGCGGACCAAGATCCGAAGCGATACGTCGGAGCTTTCCGTCGCCGTGCCGAAGGCGCTGTCCTGGCGCCGGATTTTTGCGCAGGGTTTTCTGACCAACGTGCTCAATCCGAAGGTCGCGCTGTTCTTCCTCGCGTTCGTGCCGCAGTTCATCGTTCCTGATGCGCCGAACAAAGCGCTCGCGTTCTTGTTCCTCGGCACGCTGTTCAACGTGAATGCGTTGGCCTGGACTAGCTTCCTCGCCCTGTTTTCGGCCGGATTGAGCCGCCGCTTCAAGACGAGCGGCGCCCTGTCGGCCTGGTTCAATCGCGTCGTCGGCGGATTGTTTGTCGGTTTGGGTTTGAAACTCGCACTCAGCGAACAACATTGATAGGGTATAAAAGAGACTATGTCGAAAATTGCTCAGATACTTGCCCGCGAAATCCTCGACTCCCGCGGTAATCCCACCCTCGAAGCGGAAGTGACCCTGGCCGACGGCTCGTTCGGACGCGCCGCGGTGCCGAGCGGCGCGTCGACCGGTTCGCGCGAGGCGGTCGAGCTGCGTGACGGCGACAAGGCGCGTTATCTTGGCAAGGGCGTCAGGAATGCCGTCGACAACGTCAATAAGACGATCGCTTCCGCGCTGACAGGATTCGATGCGGAAGACCAGAAGGGCCTCGACGCGAAGCTGATCGCGCTCGACGGCACGCCGAACAAAGGCAAGCTCGGTGCGAACGCGCTGCTCGGCGTATCGCTGGCGAACGCGCATGCAGCGGCGGCCTCGAAGAAACTTCCGCTGTACCGTTACATCAACACGGCCCTCAGCCCTCAGTCCCCATCCCTGCATTTGCCCGTGCCGATGATGAACATCGTCAACGGCGGCGCGCATGCCGACAACAACGTCGACATGCAGGAATTCATGGTGCTGCCGGTCGGCCTGCCGAGCTTCTCCGAAGCGCTGCGCGCCGGCACCGAGATCTTTCATGCGCTGAAGAGCGTGCTCAAAGGCAAGGGCCTCAACACCGCGGTCGGCGACGAAGGCGGCTTCGCGCCCGATCTCAAGTCGAACGAGCAGGCGATCGAGACCATCCTCGAAGCGATCGGCAAGACCGGCTACAAGGCGGGCAAGGACGTCTATCTCGGCCTCGACGTGGCGAGCTCGGAGTTCTTCAAGGATGGCGCCTATCATCTCGAAGGCGAGGGTAAGACGCTCAGCCCTGCGCAGCTGATCGAGTTCTACGCGGACTGGTGCGCCAAGTACCCGATCATCACGATCGAGGACGGCATGGCCGAAGGCGACTGGGACGGCTGGAAGGCGCTGACCGACAAACTCGGCAAGAAAGTGCAGCTCGTCGGCGACGATCTGTTCGTGACCAACCCGGCGATCTTCCGCGAGGGCATCGACAAGGGCATTGCCAACGCGATCCTGATCAAGGTCAATCAGATCGGCACGCTCAGCGAGACGCTGGAGGCGATCGCGATGGCCGACAAGGCAAAGTATGCCGCCATCGTCTCGCACCGCTCGGGCGAAACCGAGGACGTGACGATCGCCGACATCGCGGTCGCGACGACGGCGACGCAGATCAAGACCGGCTCGCTCTGCCGCTCCGATCGGGTCGCCAAGTACAACCAGCTGCTGCGCATCGAAGGCGCGCTCGGCAGCGCCGCGAAGTATGCGGGCAGGACGGCGTTCCCGAACCTGCCGGGTCTCGTCTGACGGCGACGGTCGTGTTGCGTTGGGCTGCCCTGATTTTGCTGGCGCTGCTGCTGGCCCTCGGCGTGAAGCTGTGGGCCGGCGAATGGGGTTTCCGCGAAATCGCACGCCTGCAGGCGCAGATCGCCGAACAGAAGGCGGAAAACGCCAAGCTCAGGCAGCGCAACGACCAGCTCGCTGCCGACGTCGAGGATCTGCGCAAGGGCAAGGATGCGATCGAGGAGCGCGCGCGCACCGAACTCGGGCTGATCAAGCCCGACGAAATTTTCTACCAGGTCGTCGATCCGGCGTCCGACGAAGCCAAGTCCGACGCCGGCAACAGCAGCAATGGCAAACGCTGACACCGCACTCTGGTGCGTGGTGCCGGCCGCAGGTCGCGGGTCGCGCTTCGGCGGCGGAACGCCCAAGCAGTATCTGCCTCTGGCGGGCGAGTCCTTGCTGTCGCGCACGCTGGAACGGGTGGCGGCGCATCCGCGCATTGCCGGGCTGATGGTCGTGCTGGCGGCCGACGATTCGCGCTGGCCGGGGATTTCCTCTCTGCTCGGCAAGCCGGTGCTGACCTGCATCGGCGGCGGCGAACGGGCCGATTCGGTCCTGGCCGGCCTGAATGCCTTGAGTGGCAGGGTGGAAAAAAACGACTTCGTCCTCGTCCATGACGCGGCACGGCCCTGCGTCCGCACAGACGACATCTCGCGCCTGCTCGATCTCGGCATTGCTGCCGGCGGCGCCCTGCTGGCGGCGCCGTTGCGCGATACGCTCAAACGCGCCGATGCCGGAAACTTTTCGGTCGCGACCGAACCGCGCGAAGCGCGCTGGCGTGCGCTGACGCCGCAGATGTTCCGCCTCGGCGAACTGATCGCCGCGCTCGAATCGGCGCGCGCCGCCGGTGTCGCCGTGACCGATGAGGCGATGGCGATGGAGCGCGCCGGACGCCGCCCCTTGCTCGTCGAAGGCGCGGAAAGCAATATCAAGGTGACCACGCCGGCGGATATGATGCTGGCGGAATTTCTGCTCGGGAGGGAACGTTGATGCGCATCGGTCAAGGTCTCGACGTCCACGCGTTCGGCCCGGGCGATCACGTCGTTCTCGGCGGCGTACGTATCGCCCACACGCAGGGCGTGGTGGCCCATTCCGACGGTGACGTGGCGATCCACGCACTCTGCGATGCGATTCTCGGCGCGCTCGCGCTCGGCGACATCGGCACGCATTTCCCGCCGACCGAGGAGCGCTGGCGCGGGGCCGACAGCCGCATGTTCCTGCGCCGCTGCGTGGAACTGATGCAGGAGCACGGCTACGCGCTCGGCAATGCCGACGTCACGATCGTCTGCGAGCGCCCGAAGATCGCGGCGCATGCTCAGGCCATGCGCGAACATCTCGCGGTCGACCTCGGCGTCGGCGCCGGGCAGATCGGCATCAAGGCGACGACGAGCGAGAAACTCGGCTTTACCGGTCGCGGCGAGGGCATTGCCGCACTTGCCGTGGTTCTGCTCCTGCCGCTCTGAAGACTGGCGAGCATGAGCGCACTTCCCTATGCCCACGGCGGACCGCCGTTGACCGCGACGCTGCGCGCGGCAGCCGAGGACTTCTTCGTCGACGAGGATCTCGGTTTTGTTCCCGACGGTGCCGGCGAACACGTGTTCCTGCGCGTCGAGAAGCGCGGCGCGAATACCGATTTCGTCGCACGCGAACTGGCCCGATGCGCCGGCATCGCAGTGGACGCCGTCAGTTACGCCGGGCTGAAAGACAGGCACGCGGTGACGCGGCAGACGTTCTCGCTGCATTTGCCGGGCAAGCGGATCGAGCCCGACTGGTTGGCGACGGAGCACGCCGAGTTCCACGTCCTCGACGCTGCGCGGCACAGCCGCAAGCTCAAGCGCGGTGCGCTCAAAGGCAACAAGTTCAAGATCGTGCTTCGCGATGTCGCAGGGGATCGCACCGCGGCGGAAGCCCGCGCCAACGCGATCGCAGGAGCGGGCGTGCCGAACTACTTCGGCGAACAGCGCTTCGGTCGCGGCGGCGGCAATGTCGAGCGTGCGGTCGCGATGTTCGCAGGCCGGCGCGTGCAGCGGCACGAACGCAGTCTGCTGCTTTCGGCAGCGCGCTCGCATCTCTTCAACGGAGTGTTGGCCGAGCGTGTCGCGCGCGGCAATTGGCGCACGCCGCTGCCGGGCGAGGTGTGGATGCTGGCCGGTACCCACAGCATTTTCGGCCCCGAGCCGCTTACGCCGGACTTGATGCGCCGGTTCGCCGAGGGCGACATCGGTCTTACCGGTCCGCTGTGGGGCAGGGGGGAACTGCGCAGCACCGGCGAGGTCGCGCAAATCGAAAGCGCGGTCGCGACGCAATACGCTCAGCTCGCCGCGGGGCTCGAAGCGAACGGCTTGAATCAGGAGCGCCGTGCACTCGCTCTGCACGCGGTGGATCTTTGTGTGAATTGGTTGGCGGATCGCGTCGTTGAACTGGCCTTCTCACTGCCGGCCGGCGCCTATGCCACCACGGTCCTGCGCGAAATCTGCGCCTGGGCGCCAGCAACCGGGTTATCGGACTCCTCCGCCGAATAAGCACTTTCGGCACATGCAAATCTTGCGTATTCGCCTATAGTTAGAGGTGGCGGCAAGCGGTCGCTGGCCGCACTGGCAGGTTCCTCGGAGGTTGCCATGAAGCGTTCGATAGTCTTCGCTATCGCCGGCATGTCCTTGGTCTTGGGCGGTTGCGCAACAATGAACGGTCAGCGTTCGAGCCAGTACGGGCCGGACGTCGATGTCGAGAAAGTGATGACCGTCAATCAGTGGGCGCAGACCAGAGGCGCGGTCGTCATGTGGATCAACTATCCACAGAAGAGCAGGATCGCGGACACCAGCACGGTCAATTAGCGAGCAACACGATCACCGCACCCGTGCCGCCCTGATTCGCTTTCGCGGAAGCGAAAGCGAGAACGTCGGCACGGCGGCGTAGAAGTCCGTCCACCAAGCGCTTGAGCACCGGTCCTTCGTTGCGCGAGCGCAACCCCTTGCCGTGAATGATCTTCACGCAAAGGCGGCGTTCGCGCCGGCTCTCGGCAAGAAACTGCGCGATCGCCTCGCGCGCGACCGGCGCGGTCATCTGATGCAGGTCGATTTCATCGGCGACGCTGAACTGTCCGCGCTTGAGCTTGCGCAGCAGCAGCGGAGAGTGGCCGTCCTTGAGGTAGCTGAGTTCCTCGCCCACTTCGATCAGCGCGGGATCGATATCCGAATCGATCAATTCGCTCGGCACGCGCGCCTCGTCCATCTGTGATTGCAGTGGCTCGGGCGGGGGGCGCGGCTTGTCGCTCTCCGCGATGCCTTGCTTGATCGGGCGCACGGCTCCGATCGCGTGCACGAACAGGTCGCGGTCTTCGTCGCTGACAACGGGGACGCGTTTTTTCATCGCGGCCGAATCATAGCAAGATGGCGGTGCGCCGGCGGCGGCGCATGGCTCGCCGAATTTCATGTCCGATCGCGATCGGCCGGCGACAATGGCGAAACCGACCGAATCGCATGGCTACGATCGCCTGCGCAGCAGCCGAAGATGCCCGGCGTCGAGCAGTTCCTTCAACGTCTGCAGCGCCTGCGGATCCGCCGCGAAAACATCGAACGCCCTGCCGTCGATCTCGCGTTGCGCAGCGAGCAACCGTGCAAGCCCGATCGGACAGCGCCAAGCTTCGCCGGCAACGAACAGTTCGGCCGCCCGGCCGTCGCGCCGCCACGCGATGCGGCTGAACGGGTTGCGCATCACGGTGGCCGTCGGCAGGCGTTTCTCCAATGCCGCCAAACCGATCGGGCGCGCGGGTGCAGCGACGATCTGCGCGCTGCGGTAGCGGGTGATGAAGCGGCCGAACCAGTGCGCCAGCGCCGTTTTTTCCACGCCGGCGAAAAGCGGCAGGGCGCGGGCGACGCGGGCGAGCGCGGCATCGTCGATTTCCCCGATGTCGCGCGCGGGGTCGAGATCCGGATCGCCGTAGCGCTCGTCTTCGGTCAGCGGCTCGGCAAGATATTCGACGAAGTCGAACAGCAGTTCCGCGCGCGACGGCGCACGCATGCCGATCGAGTATGTCGTGCATTCGCCAAGCGCGATGCCGTCGTGGGGCACGCCGGGAGGCAGATAGAGCGCGTCGCCCGGCTCGAGCACCCAATCGTGCGTCGGTGCGAACTCGCGCAACAGCTTCAACTCGCTGTCTTCACGGAAACCTTTCGGAGCATGCGGATCGTCGCTGATCTTCCAGCGTCTGCGTCCCAAGCCCTGAACGAGGAATACGTCGTATTGATCCACATGCGGTCCGACGCCGCCGCCGTCGGTCGCATAGCTCACCATCACGTCGTCGATGCGCCACGACGGGATGAAGGAGAAGTGTTCGAGCAGGCGGGCGGCATCCATGTCCCATTTGTCGACGTCCTGCACGAGCAGGGTCCAGTTTCGATGTCCCAATTTGGCGAAGTCGCTCTCGCGGAACGGACCGTTGCGCAGGATCCAGCGGTCGCGCTTCGCGTCGCGCACGACGATGCGCGCGAGGGCGGCTTCTTCGCAGGCAAGGCCGGCGAGGTCTTCCGGCGCGACCGCCGCGACGCCGCCCGCGAACAGACCGCGAATCAGCAGCGGCCGTTTTTGCCAGTAGTCGCGCAGGAATCGTTTCGTCGGCATGCCGAGCGGCTGCTGTCGTGTGGCGCGTACTTCGACGGGTGCGGTCGAGCGACGACGCTCCAAATGCGTCTTCATGCGGCGATGCGCCCCGCGGCCGCGGCCTTGCGCGCCGCCTTGCGGGCGATGTTGCGTTCGCGTTCGCCGACCTCGGGCAGCTTGTGCCCGACCGCGATGAGCGCCTTGATCGCCGGCATCACGTCGCGGCCGAGTCCGGTCAGCGTGTACTCGGCCGACGGCGGCGAAGTATCGAGCAGATGGCGCGATACCAGGCCGCGCATTTCCAGCTCGCGCAGGCGCGCCGAAAGCACGCGCGCGGAAATCATCGGGATGTCGTGGCGCAGCTCGCCGAAGCGGCGCGGCTCGCCGGAGAGGGCCCAGATCACGTTCGGCGCCCACGCGCCGCGCAGCAGCAACAGGCTGCGGGTCAGCGGACAGCTCGGTGGCGGATCGACTTTGCTTTTGCGCAACGGCAGGCCCATGGCTCGGTTACTCGATGGTTTGCAGGTTACTCGGCGGATACCGGATTTTATCAGTTACCGCAGGTTAGGTGGTATCAAATGGTAACCAAGTGGGGCTACGATACCGTCCATCCCGCATCGCGACGGCCGCGCGCGGCGGGTATGAACCGTTTTCCATCAAGGAGAGGAACATCATGAAGCTCTACTATTCCCCCGGCGCATGCTCGCTTTCGCCGCACATCGTCGCACACGAAATCGGCCTGCCGCTCAAGCTCGAAAAAGTCGACACGAAGACCAAGCAGACCGAGACCGGTCGCGACTTTCTCGCGATCAACAAGAAAGGTTATGTGCCGGTGCTGGAACTCGACAATGGCGAGGTCCTGACCGAAGGGCCGGCGATCGTTCAGTACCTCGCCGATCAGAAGCCCGGAAGCGGCATTGCCCCGGCGAACGACACGCTTGCGCGTTCGCGTCTGCAGGAGATGCTGGGTTATATCAACTCGGAAATCCACAAGGCTTACAGTCCGCTTTTCAAGACGGAAACTCCGGCGGAGACGGTGGCTGAGCGCAAGGCCTATCTGCACAAGCGCTATCAATTCATCGAGAACGTTCTCGCCAAGCAGGAATGGCTGCTCGGCGACAAGTTCAGCCTTGCCGACGCGTATCTGTTTGTCGTCACCAACTGGGCCAAGTCGACGAAGCTCGATCTCGCGGATTTCCCGGCGCTGCTGGCGTTCCAGAAACGCGTCGCCGAGCGCCCCGCGGTGCAGGCGGCGATGGCCGCGGAAGGGCTGATCAAGCACCAGGCCGCAGCCTGATGCTGGGGCGGCCGGACGAGCGTATCGGTCCGGCCGCTTTCGCCTTGGGTCAGAGGCGCCTTGCCAGCGATTCGGCGAGGCCTGTGTAGCCGGCCGGAGTCAGTGCAAGCAGGCGTTGCTTGTCGGCGTCGGGCAAGGCGAGGCCGGCGATGAATTCCTGCATCGATTCGCGCGTGATGCCCTGGCCGCGGGTGAGCGCTTTCAACTGTTCGTAGGGTTCGGGCAGGCCGTGGCGGCGCATCACGGTCTGCACCGCTTCCGCCAGCACTTCCCAGCTCGCATCGAGGTCGCCGGCGAGCCGCGCCGGGTCGACATTGAGCTTGCCCAGGCCGCGCATCAGCGAATCGAGCGCGATCTGGGTGTGGCCGAATGCGGTGCCGAGCGTGCGCAGCACGGTCGAATCGGTCAGGTCGCGCTGCCAGCGCGAGATCGGCAGCTTCTCGGCGAAATGGCCGAACAGGGCATTGGCGACGCCGAGATTGCCTTCGGCGTTCTCGAAGTCGATCGGATTGACCTTGTGCGGCATCGTCGACGATCCGACTTCGCCGGCCTTGAGCGCCTGTTTGAAGTAGCCGAGTGAAACGTAAGCCCAGATGTCGCGGCACAGATCGATCAGGATCACGTTTGCGCGGCGTACCGCATCGGACAGTTCGGCGACGAAGTCGTGCGGTTCGATCTGCGTCGTGTAGGGGTTGAAGATGAGACCCAGGGATTCGACGAAACGGCGCGACAGCGCCGGCCAATCGACCTCGGGGTATGCGGTGACGTGGGCGTTGTAGTTGCCTACGGCGCCGTTGATCTTGCCGAGGATTTCGACCGCGGCGACCTGCCTGCGCTGACGCTCCAGACGCGCGACGACGTTGGCGAGTTCCTTGCCGAGCGTCGTCGGCGAAGCGGTCTGGCCGTGCGTACGCGAAAGCATCGGCAGCGCCGCATTCGCCAGCGTGAGCTCGCGCAGCTTCGCGATTGCGGCATCGAGCGCCGGCAGCAGCACGCCGTCGCGCGCGTCGCGCAGCATCAGGGCGTAGGCGAGATTGTTGATGTCCTCGCTCGTGCAGGCGAAGTGGACGAATTCCTTGGCCTTGCCGAGCTCCGCGTCGCTTTCGATGTGCTGTTTGATGAAGTACTCGATCGCCTTGACGTCATGATTCGTCGTGCGTTCGATTTCCTTGACACGCTCACCGTCGGCAACGGAAAACCCCTCGGCGATAGCCTGCAGTTTCGCGCGCGCCGCGGCGGAAAGCGGTGCGACTTCATCGATCTGCTTATCGTCGGAGAGCGCCTGCAGCCAGCGCACCTCGACGAGGACGCGGCGTTGCATCAGGCCGTACTCGCTGAAGATAGGGCGCAGGTCGTCCACTTTGCCGGCGTAGCGGCCGTCGAGAGGCGATAAGGCGGTGAGAGGGGAGTGAATCATTGCGGCATCCCGAGAACAGGACGCGCATAATAACAGTCCGGCGTGCCGATCCTGAGCTTGATTTCGTTCGTAGCCGATGCAAACTCGGCGGTATCGGCAATAGATGAACGGAGACGAGGACATGGGCGAATTTCGCATCGAACGCGACAGCATGGGGGAGCTCAAAGTGCCTGCCGAGGCGCTGTGGGGCGCGCAAACCCAGCGCGCGATCGAGAATTTTCCGATCTCCGGTTTGGCCATGCCGCGCGAGTTCGTGCGCGCGCTGGGTTTGATCAAGTCGGCGGCGGCTCATGTCAACGGCGAGCTCGGCCACCTGCCGAAATCCAAGGCGAAGGCGATCCGCAAAGCAGCCGATCGCGTCGCCGCCGGCGAGTTCGACGCGCAGTTCCCGATCGACGTGTTCCAGACCGGGTCGGCGACGTCGTCGAACATGAACGCGAACGAAGTGATCGCGCATCTGGCTTCGACCGCGGCTCTGAAGGTCCACCCGAACGACGACGTGAACATGGGCCAGTCGTCGAACGACGTGATCCCGACGGCGATTCACGTCAGCGCGATGCTGTCCGCCGGCGAAAAGCTGCTGCCTGCGCTCAGGCATCTGCGCAAGACGATTGATCGGCGCGCGAAGGGATTGAGCAAGGTCGTCAAGACCGGACGTACCCATCTGATGGATGCGATGCCGGTAACGTTCGGCCAGGAACTGTCCGGCTGGTCGGCGCAGATCGCGTCGAACATCGAGCGCATCGAGGACGCGCTCAAGCGCGTGCGCGCGCTGCCGCAGGGCGGCACGGCGGTGGGCACCGGCATCAACGCCGACGCGAAGCTGGGGCCGCTGGTTTGCAGGGAACTGAGCCGCGCGACCGGCATCCGTTTCATTTCGGCGCGGAATTTCTTCGAGGGTCTTTCCTCGCAGGACGCCGCGGTCGAGTTGTCCGGCCAGCTCAAGACGCTGGCCGTGTCGTTGATGAAAATCGCGAACGATTTGCGCTGGATGAATTCGGGACCGCTGGCGGGGCTCGGCGAAATCGAGCTGCCGGCCCTGCAACCGGGTTCGTCGATCATGCCCGGCAAGGTGAATCCGGTGATCCCGGAGGCCGTGGCGATGGTCGCTGCGCAGGTGATCGGCAACGACGCGACGATCGCGGTCGCCGGCGCGAGCGGCAACTTCCAGCTCAACGTGATGCTGCCCGTGCTGGCGTACAATTTGTTGCAAAGTATAGAAATCCTCGCGAGCGCTTCGCATCTGCTCGCGGATCGCGCGATCGCCGGATTCCGCGTGCGCGAGGATCGCGTGCGGCAGGCGCTTGCGCGCAACCCGATTCTCGTCACCGCGCTCAATCCCGTGATCGGCTACGAAAAGGGCGCCGCGGCGGCGAAACGCGCATACAAGGAAGGGCGGCCGATACTCGACGTCGCCCTCGAAACGACCGGATTGTCGAAAGCCGAACTCGCCAAACTGCTCGATCCGGCCGCGCTGACCCGGGGCGGGGTGCACGGGGGCTCGGCGGGAGGGTGATTTCCTCGTCGTTTGTTGACGCGCATCACAAATTTAGCTTTTCGCCCTTGCGTTAACGGGGTCACGAAAGTATTCAAGCGGCCTGCGCGGCAGCTCTCGGCTGCCGCATTCTTTTATACAGGGGCAAGCTAGATGTTGTCGCAGCGTTTTTTCGTTCTTGGAATGGTGTGCGCGCTCGCTTCGGGCGTGCTGTTTGCACAAGATTTCGCGATCGACGGGAAGGACTTCGAGTCCGGCTCCGCCGACGCCAAGCTGGCCGAAATCGCGCGTCAGGCCGCGGCAAGCGGCAAGACGGTCGTAGTATCGACACCGCCGTACTGGCAAGCCAAAGTCGCCGGCAAGCTGCGCTCGGCGGCGCCGGGCCTTCAAGTAAAGACCAGCGACGCATTTTTCGAAAACGTGTTGGTACGAATCGTCGACGTGGAAAAACCGGCCAAGACCGATGCGACGGTCGCGAAGTCCGCAGACGCGCAGCCCAAGGCGGTCGAGCCGGCTGCACAGCCGAAACCCGCAGCGCGAGCTGAGGCGAAGGTCGCCGCGACAGCCGACGAGTCCGCGGACAAGGAATCCCGGAGCGAAACCAAGACGGAAGCGGTCCAGGTCGCTCTCGCCAAACCGGCAGTGCAGCCGGCTGCGGCGGAGAAGTCTGCTCCCGCAGTCTCGCCGCCTGCCGCCGCTGCGCCCGTCGAGGTAGCTTCGATTCCGCCGCAGCCCGCGGCCGCGGCGAAGCCGGCCGGCTCCGATACGGCCGCGATCAAGCGCAGTTTGGAGAATCAGTTCAATATCGGAAAACCGACCACGGACACGATCCGCCCGTCGCAACTGCAGAAGGGCGACGAGATCTTCGTGCGCGGGCCGGTCACTGCGGCAGTGCGCAGAGATCGTTCGCACGTCCAGCTGTTCTGGATCGAAGGAGAGCTCAACCTCGAGCGTGCCGAACTGGTCAAGACCGAAGCGGATCATTATCGGGTCAACGAGGCGATGCGCGACGTCGCCAACCCGAGTCTGCGCGCAATGCACAGCGAGCCGAAGATTTTCGCGGCGCAGGTGCCGACCGCGCAGGTTCGCATCGACATGGAACGGCACTTCAACGATGCGAAGACCATCGGTGCGCGCATGCGGCCCAATGAACTGCGCTACGGTGATTTGTTCTACATCTATCGTCAGCACGCCGTCGTGTTTCGTCGCACTGACATGAACTTGGACCGTTATTGGCTCGAAGGCGAGATCGACCTGAACCAGTCGGGCATCATCAAGGACGGCGATGCTTACCGCATCGTCAGCGAAAGGCTTTGAAATCCCGAGCTCCGCGGAGGCGGGGCGGAGCTCCACCACTATCGTCCAAATGATTCGCACAATTCGCAGAACGGATCGGGCGCAGCACCAGACAAGATGAAACGTCGCAGCCGGCTCGGCTGATGAGCGTCGAGCCCGCCGCAATCCGGCGGGAGCATCTGTTCCGGCATTTGGCTACGCTGGCGGCGTTGAGCGTGGCATAGGGCCGGAAAGCGGAGAGTTGCCGCGCATGCGAACGTTCGCCGGGTTGGCGCAGATCGGCATCGCCGACGCTTTGATCTTCGTCGCCTTCTTCGATTTTGCCGTGGTCGACTTCAAAATAGTTCGCGGCCGAGACGGCGTCCCCATGCGGCGGGCAGGATTCGGCTTGAGCGAGCGCGGGAAACAGAAATGACGGGATGCCGCTTTTTCATGGGGCAGCCCCGCTGCTCGCGCGCCGTCTCGCTCAGGAATAGGCCTCCGTGCGCAGGCGGCGGAAGTGAATCGCCGCAGCGATCAAGCCGAGGCCGGCGACCGCGCCGATCCACAGGTCCGGCGAAGCGAGCACGCCGAAGATGTGATTCCAGTTGAGCACGGAATTGACGAGGTCGAACTTGTTGATCGAGAGATCGATGTTGTCGCCGTTGCCGATCGCCCAGAAACTTCCCTTGCCGATATTGAACCATCCGCCCGGGAATATGCCGAACAGAATGCGGCCGACGATGTTCTTCCAGTACCACGCATCGGGAATCGAAAGCTGGCGCAGCAGCTGCGTGAAGCCGATGATGGCGCCGAGTGCGACAGGCACGGCCACCGCCCAAAGAAACGGTTTGGAACGTGCGAAGCTCGAGCAGAGCAGCAGCCAGCCCACCGTCGGCAGCGCCCAGAGCGCATTGAGCGGGATCAAACACACGAGCTTGATCCATATCGAAACCAGCGGCAGCGGATTCCACAACAGCGGCAGCGGATTGACGCCGTGCAGGCCCGCGTAGGCGCTGACCAACAAGAGGAAGGCGAGATGCAGCACGATCGTCGCGCCGACGGCAAACAGCGGGGCGACGAAGACCGCAGCGACCGCTTTGGAAAGCACGGTGTCGAGATCGGAGATCGGCAGCGATTTCCAGAACAGCACACTACGATCCCGTCGATCGTCGTAGAGCGCACCGAGCAGATAGAAAAATACGACGAAGAACAGGGTGATGACTACAGGCACGGAGATGCCCATCAGGGTGACCGCTATGCCGCTGTTGAACGTCGCGATCTGGTCTGCCGTCATGTTGCGTGAGATCGCGTCGAGGCTCATGCCGCTCAAGTTCACGCCATGACGCGCGGCCGTCGCTTCGGCGACTATCAGCGTGAGCAGGGTGATCGCGATCATCACGCCGGCGGCGATCAATGGCGCCCAAAAGAAGCCGCCGCGGTGCTCCCAGTATTCGCGCTTGAGCAGCCAAAGAAAGGTCTGCACGGCGCTCGAATTCGTTGTCGTCACTTGCGTATTCATGCGTAGGTCCCTTTCATCGTCGCGACGAACAAATCGGCGACGCTCGGCTTGTGCAACTCGCCCAGTTCGGCGAGCCGTTTCTGATCGACGCCGTCGAACAGGAATACCGTCTTGCCAAAAATGCCGCGCTCGTTGAGCGGCTTGAGGGCACGCGCCGTTTCGACCTTGTCGGGGCTGACCATCACTTCGGTGTAGCGTTCGCCGATTTCCTCCATGCTCGAGTTGACGATCAGCTTGCCGTCCTTGATGAAGATGAGGTCGGTGAGGATGTGCTCGATCTCCTCGACCTGGTGGGTGGTGACGAGAATGGTCTTCTGCTCATCGAAGTAGTCGTTCAGCAGGCTTTGGTAGAACTCCTTGCGATAGAGGATGTCGAGGCCGAGCGTCGGCTCGTCGAGCACGAGCAGCTTGGCGTCGATCGCCATCACCAGAGCGAGGTGCAGCTGCACGATCATGCCCTTGGACAATTCGCGTACGCGCTGATTCGGCTGCACTTTGGTGCGGGCAAGAAAGGCGAGGCACTTCTCCCGCGAGAAACGCGGATGCACGCCGGCGACGAAATCGACTGCTTCGCGTACCCGCAGCCAGCGCGGCAATACGGCGACGTCGGCGATGAAACAGACCTGCTGCATCAGTTCGGTGCGCTGCGTGCGCGGGTCCAGGCCGAGCACCGACAGCTCGCCTTCGTATTCGGCGAGGCCGAGGATGGCCTTGAGCGCCGTCGTCTTGCCCGCGCCGTTCGGACCGATCAGGCCGACGATGCGGCCGGCGGCGATGTCGAAGTCGATATGGTCGAGCGCGACCGTGCTGCCATAGCGCTTGGCCAATGCGCGTGCGCGGACGATGGCCGCGGACGTGGTGAGTCTCGTTGGGGCGCTTGCGTCATTCATGCGACGAGCCGTTCGTATTCTTTGCAGTGTCGAGGAGGGTGGAAAGATCGATACCGAGGCGGGTCAAGCGATCGCGCAGCGTAGGCCATTCCTCGCGCAGAAACCGTTCGCGTTCGCTGCGCAGCAGCGCCTCGCGCGCGCCTTCGGCGACGTACATGCCGAGGCCGCGGCGCTTCTCGACGAGATGATCGTCGACCAGTTCCTGATACGCCTTCGATACGGTGATCGGATTCAGCTGAAAATCCGCCGCGACCTGGCGCACCGACGGCAGGGCGTCGCCGTGCTTGAGTACGCCGTCGAGGATCATCGCCACGACTCTATCGCGCAGTTGGCGATAGATCGGGGCATTGTCGTTCCAGGTAACGCTCATGGCGATGTGTGCATGCTCACTTGCTGCTGCGGGTCAGAACTTTGCCGAACGAATAGTAGGGCATGTCGAGGCGCAAACGATGCGGCTCGACCACGGCGCGGGTCAGCGCTTCGCCGAAGCCGCCGGCCTCGTCACCGCCGATTTGGGCGACCGCCGTGGCGCGCATCGCCGCGGCGACTTCCTCGGCGCTCGGCTGCACGGTGATCGTCGACATGAGCTGGATGCGGTCGGTCGGATCGATACGGGCGGCGATGACTTCTTCTTCGCTCGCGCTGACACGGACGGTCGGCAGGACGGGCAGCGCCGCCGCGGCCGGCGCATGGGCAAGAGCGAGGTCTTCGGGATCGGGGCGGACCGTTACGGTCTCAAGCATCACCGCCGGCTGGGCCAAGGGAGCGGCCGGCGCATTGGCGACGGGTTCGAGATTCGAATAGAGACTTGCGGTGCCGAGAGTGATCGCGCCCGTCAGCGCGAGCAAGCCGAGCCGAATTGCCGGAGTGGACGTGTTCATGATCATCTCCAAGTGAGATTGTGATTCGATGATGTGGTGTTGTATGTAACTATAACACTAAATCACGAAATGTCAATACACGCCGGCAAATTTCCGCTTGGTGTCGCGGAGAATTCGCTTATCTTGCTGATTTGATTTCTAAAAAAGCTGAGGGTACCGACCGGAATTGCACTCGTGCCCAAGCCGGAGCGCGATTTTGCGTGGGGGAAATCAGGCCGTTTCGGTCTGGTCGAGCTCGTTTTGCGTTGCCAGCCACGCCTCTTCCAGCGTGCCGATTTCGGCGGCGAGGGCGCCGGATTTCTGGCTCAGC
This sequence comes from uncultured bacterium, assembly GCA_966424745.1. Taxonomy (GTDB): domain Bacteria; phylum Pseudomonadota; class Gammaproteobacteria; order Xanthomonadales; family Rhodanobacteraceae; genus Rudaea. Next base: position 42,060 of record CBJLOV010000002.1, on the reverse strand, counting down.
TCCAGCATTTGCGCCGTTGCGGCGCCGGCATAGAACGCGGGATCGGCGAGCTTGGCGTCGAGCGCGCGCTTGTCGTTGTCGAGCGCCGTCATGCGCCGCTCGATGTCGGCCAGCTTCTTGCGCAGCGGAGCGGCCTTTGTGCGTACGTCGGCCCGTCCGCGGCGGTCTTCCCTGCGTTTTCCGGCCGGTGCCGCAGCCGCGGAGCCGGCGGCGTCTTCGGTGTTCGCTCGCTGCACGGTGCGCGCGTAGTCGTCGAGGTCGCCGTCGTAGTCGACGACACGGCCGCCGCCGACGTGCAGCAGGGTCGTGCAGCAGGTGCGGATCAGCGCGCGGTCGTGCGAGACCAGGACGAGGGCCCCCGAGTAGTCGTTGAGCGCTTCGGTCAGCGCTTCGCGCATGTCGAGGTCGAGATGATTGGTCGGCTCGTCGAGCAGCAGCAGATTCGGTTTTTGATATACGGTCAACGCGAGGCAGAGCCGCGCTTTTTCACCGCCCGAGAACGGCGCGACGGGTTCCAGCGCGCGATCGCCGGCGAAACCGAATCCGCCGAGGAAGTCGCGCGCACCGCGTTCGCCCAATGCCGGATCGAGGCGCAGCAGATGTTCGACCGGGGTTGCCTTGGGATCGAGCTGTTCCAACTGGTGCTGTGCGAAATATCCGATCTTGAGATCGCGCGCGGCGACGAGTTCGCCCGCCAGCGGCGCGATTTGCCCGGCCAGCACCTTGATGAAAGTCGATTTGCCCGCGCCGTTGGCGCCGAGCAGGGCAATGCGATCGCCGGGTACGAGGCTCAGCTTGATCCGGTCGAGCACGCGACGTTCGCCGTAGCCCGCAGCCGCTTCGTCGAGGCGCAACAGCGGCTCGGGCAGAGACGCGGGCTCGCGGAATTCGAAGCGGATCGACGAGGCTGCGCGCACCGGAGCGATTTCGACCATGCGCTCGAGCGCTTTGATGCGGCTCTGCGCCTGGCGTGCTTTGGATGCCTTGGCGCGAAAGCGATCGACGAAGCGCTGCAAGTGTTCGCGCTCGCGCTGTTGCTTTTCGAGCATCGACTGTTGTTGTGAGAGCCGTTCGCTGCGCTTGCGCTCGTAACCGGTCAGGTTGCCGCTGAAGAGCTCGACGCGCTGCTCGGCGATGCTGAGCATGTGCGTGGCCACTGCGTCGAGGAACTCGCGGTCGTGCGAGATCACGAGCAAGGTGCCGGAATACTTCTTCAGCCAGCCTTCGAGCCAGATCACCGCGTCGAGATCGAGGTGGTTGGTCGGCTCGTCGAGCAGCAGCAGGTCCGAACGGCACATCAGCGCCTGGGCGAGATTCAGGCGCATCCGCCAGCCGCCGGAAAAATCGCGCACGTTGCGCGTTTCGTCGCCGACGGCGAAGCCGAGGCCGTGCAGCAGGGCGCCGGCGCGCGCGCGCGCGGCATAACCGTCGATCGTGAGCAGGCGTTCGTGCAGTTCGGCCTGGCGCATGCCGTCGTGCGCCGCTTCGGCGGCGGTGAGGTCGCGTTCGATCTGGCGGAACTCGGTGTCGCCGTCAAGCACGTAGTCGAGCGCGCTGACGTCGAGCGCTTCGACTTCCTGCTTGACCCAGGCGAGAGTCCAGTTCTTTGGCCGCTCGAAATGCCCGGCGTCCGCTTGCAGATCACCGGCGACGAGGGCCAGCAAGCTGGACTTGCCCGCGCCATTGCGCCCGCTTATGCCTACACGCCAGCCGGCGTGCAACTGCAGGGTCATTTGCTGGAACAAAAGGAGAGGGCCGCGCCGGAGCGCGAGATCGTCGAAACGGAGCATGCGCACATTCTAGCGCATGCCGCGCGGTTGCCCCCAAGCTGAACGAACATGCCCGTTGCGCGGAACCCCGGCCCGATGCGCCTGTCGAACTGCCCGGTTTATTTGCCTTCGTAGGGTGGGAGCAGCACAATACACCGCCTTTTCGCGCCGACGCCCTTAAGCGGATGGCATTTTCGATCCTTCGCGGATCAGACAGATTTCGTCGAGTTACCAGGAGCACACATGACTCAGTTTTTGCGCAAGACCCTGATCGCCGCCGCCGTGGCCGGTGCGATGACCGTTGCCGGCGCCGCGTTCGCGCAGGCTCCGCAGCACGCGGCAGCCGCAGCTCCGGCCGCCCCGGCTGCGAACAAGGCGGCGATCGATGCGAAGTTCAAGAGCGATAAGGAAAAGTACGGCTATCTCGTCGGCACCAAGGTTGCCGAGAACCTCTCCCAGATCAAGGACGAGGTCGATGTCGCCGCGCTGATCAATGCATTGCAGGCGGGCCTCAAGGGCACCAAGCCGATCCTGACGCCGGAAGAGCTCAACCAAGTGAACCAGGAGTTCATGCAGAAGCATCAGGCTGCGGCGATGGCCAAGCGCGCGGAAGAAGCGAAGAAGAATCAGGCGGACGGCGACGCCTTCCTTGCCAAGAACAAGACGAAGGCCGGCGTGAAGACAACGGCTTCGGGCCTCCAGTACGAAGTGGTCAAAGAAGGCACGGGTCCCAAGCCGAAGGCGACCGACACGGTCAAGGTCGACTATGTGGGCACCAAGATCGACGGCACGAAGTTCGACGCGTCCGCCGATCACGGCGGTCCGGCGACGTTCCCGCTCAACGGCGTCATCCCGGGCTGGACCGAAGGCGTGCAGCTGATGTCGACCGGTTCGAAGTACAAGTTCTACGTGCCGGCCAAGCTGGCGTACGGCGAGAACGGTCCGGGCCCGATCGGCCCGAATGCGGCATTGGTGTTCGAAGTCACCCTGCTCGGCATCGAACCGCCGGCGGCCGACAACGCCAAGACGCCGCAGCCGGTGGACAAGCCCGCCGCGAAGCAGTAATCGCGTCCGCCGCAATTCGCGAAAAAGGCGCGGGTTCCCGCGCCTTTTTCGCGCCTGCACGTGATCGCCTCGCTACCGTCGACCCGCTACAATTCTGCAAATGAAGATCAGTATTTTCGGCACCGGATATGTCGGTCTCGTCACCGGCGCCTGCATGGCGGATGTCGGCAACGACGTCGTGTGCGTGGATATCGATGCGGCGAAGGTCGCGCGTCTCGATGCCGGTGAAATCCCCATCTTCGAGCCCGGGCTCGAGGATCTCGTCGCTGCCAATCGCGCGAAGAAGCGCCTGCGTTTCACGACCGATGCGCAAGCCGCGATCGCGCACGGCACGATCATTTTCATCGCCGTCGGTACACCGCCCGACGAGGACGGAAGCGCGGACCTTTCCCATGTGCTCACGGTAGCGCGCACCATCGGCAAGCACCTGGATCGCCCGACGGTGATCGTCAACAAGTCCACCGTTCCGGTCGGCACGGCCGATCGGGTGCGCGAAGCGATTGCGGCCGAACTCGCGGCACGTGGAGTCGACATCGCTTTCGATGTGGTTTCCAATCCCGAATTCCTCAAAGAAGGAGATGCAGTCAAAGACTGCATGCGTCCGGACCGCATCGTGATCGGCTCTTCGAGCCCGCGTGCGACCGAGCAGATGAAGGCGCTGTATGCGCCGTTCAACCGCAACCACGAACGCATCGTATTGATGGATGTACGTTCGGCCGAGTTGACCAAATACGCAGCGAACGCGATGCTGGCGACCAAGATCAGCTTCATGAACGAGATGGCGAACATCGCCGAGCGCGTCGGTGCGGATATCGAGCTCGTGCGTCACGGTATCGGTTCGGATCCGCGCATCGGCTACTCCTTCATCTATCCCGGGGCCGGATACGGCGGTTCGTGCTTTCCGAAGGACGTGCGCGCGCTCGAACGCACCGCGCGCGGCTATGGATACGAGGCACGTCTCCTCGGCATGGTCGAGGCGGTGAACGATAAGCAGAAGGGGAAACTCTACGAGATGATCGTGAGCCACTTCGGTACAGAACCGAAAGGTAAGACGGTCGCCGTGTGGGGTCTCGCGTTCAAGCCGAACACCGACGACATGCGCGAGGCGTCTAGCCGGCGCCTGCTCGAGCAACTTTGGGCGGTGGGCGCGAAGGTGCGCGCTTACGATCCGGAGGCACGGGAGGAAGCGCTGCGCCTCTTCGGCGTGCGCGACGATCTGGTGCTGTGCGACGACGCCGACGCCGCGCTAGAGGGAGCCGACGTGCTCGTCATCGTTACCGAATGGAAGGCGTTCTGGAGCCCGGATTTCGCGCGAATCAAAACCAGCCTGAAAACGCCGGCGATCTTCGACGGCCGCAACATCTACGAACCCGCCACCGTAGAAGCCGCCGGCATCGCCTACTATGGCATTGGCCGCGGACGTAGCGTGCAAAGCCGGAGACCCGAGGCCAAAGGTCAGGCATGAGCGCGGCCGAGGCGAATGCAGGGTCGATCGAGGAGCGCCTGACCGAGCTGGAAGTGCGCTTGTCCTTCCTTGACAGCACGGTGCAGACCCTCGATGCCACGGTGGCCGCGCAGGATCGTATACTCGTCGAAATGACACATGCGCTTGAACGGCTGCGCAGTGAACTGGCCGCGGCGCAGGCTGCGGGGCAGGACGCTCGAGACGAGCCGCCACCTCCGCACTACTGACAAATTTTCAATACCCGCTCACCGGGCATTTTCGAATTCATCAAGGCCATGTCCGAATCGCTCCGCGATCAACTGCTGAAGTCCGGTCTCGTCAAGAAAATCAAGGCCGATGCGCCGCCGCCCGCGCGTAACCAACCGCGCCAGGATCAGAAGCGGCAGGATCGTTCCTCACAGGGCGGCGGAGCGCCTCAGAAGAACAAACGGCCTCCGTCTGTGCAAGCCGCGGCGCGTGAGCCGGATCTGGCCCATTTGTATGCCTTGCGCGCCAAACAGGAAAAAGAGGAGCGAGAAGCCGCGCAGCGCAAGACCGAGCAAGAGGCAAAGGAAAAGCGCGAACGCAAACAGAAGCTGGCGCAGTTGTTGGCGGGCAAGGCGCTCAATTCGGCCGATGCCGAAACGCCGCGGCATTTCCCGCACGGCAACAAGATCCGCCGCATCTATTGCACGGCTGCGCAGCTCGCCGAGCTCAATCGCGGCGACCTCGCCGTCGTCCAGTTAGCGGGGCGCTACCTGCTCGTTGCGCGCGAAATCGCCCTGCGAGCCCAGGCGATCGAGGAGCATGCACTTGTCCTGCTTTGCGATCCGAACGCGCCGTCCGAGGACGACGTGCCTGCCGATCTGGTCTGGTAATGTCCGGCTATCGGCCCTGATTGAGCCCGCGAATCATTTCGGCGGTGCGCTCGGCGACCAAACCAAGCGCAAGCCGACGACGGCCAGCAGGAAGGCAAGGAGAACCATGCCGTAGCGGCCCAGCAGCGGAGCGGCAACGGCGGGAGAGTTGGAAGCCACGTTCCCGGTGCTGGTTACGCTCGCCGTAGCCGTACCCGGTGCATCATCGCTCAGGGTTACGACGACGGGGAACGTGCCGTAGTTCGCGTAAGTGTGGGTGCCGTTGACCTGGAATGTGCCGCCGCCGCCGCTCACGATTCCCGCCGTTGTCGTTCCGTCGCCCCAGTTGATCGTCGCGGAGAAATCACCGGCGGTGCTGACCGTATCGGTGTCGGTGAATTGCGCGACCGTGCCGTTGAATGATCTACCTTGAGTCGTCGTGAAAACGACGAGCGTACCCGACAGCACATCGCCTTCTTTCGCGGTTGCGGTCGCGGTTGCGGTGAACGACGCCGTTCCGGGGGCGTTTTCTGCGACTGTGACGCTGAGCGGGAAGCTCCCTTCATCCGCATAGGTATGCTGCCCGGTTACCGTGAACGAACCGCTGCCACCGGTGATCGTGCCGGGCGTGTTCGTGCCGTCTCCCCAGTTGATGGAAGCGGTAAAGGATGCCGGCGTCTTGCTGATGTCGCTGTCGGTGAAGGTCGCAACGGCACCGTTGAAGGCCGTATGCTCGGTTGGCGAGATGTTCTTCGCCGTTACGGCGAGCGTGCTGGTGACGTTCGCGGTGCTGGTCACGCTGGCGGTGGCGGTGCCGGGCGCATCGTCATTCAGCGTCACGACGACGGAAAAACTGCCCGCGCTCGTATAGGTGTGCGTCCCGGCGACCTGAAATGCGCCGGTGCTGCCGCTCACGGTTCCCGGAGTGGTCGTTCCGTCGCCCCAATTGATCGTCGCAACGAAGTCGCCGGCGACGCTGACCGTGTCGCTATCGGTGAAGTTGGCGACCGCCCCGTTGAACGAGCTGCCTGCCGTAGCCGAGAAAACAACCGGCGTCCCCGACAGAACGTCTGCTTCGTTCACCGTTGCACTGGCGGTAGCCGTGGACGTCACCGTGCTGGGCGCGTTCTCGGCAACCGTAACGCTGAGCGGAAAGCTGCCTTCGTCCGCATAAGTGTGCTGACCGGTTACGGTAAACGAGCCGTTGCTGCCGGCGATCGTGCCCGATGTGGTCGCGCCGTCGCCCCAATTGATCGACGCGGTGAAGGATGCCGCCTTTCTGGTGGTGTCGCTGTCGGTGAAACTCGCGACTTTGCCGTTGAAGGCGGTCTGCTCGGTCGCAGACACGCCGACGGCAGTGGCGATCAGAATGTTGTTGACGATCGCTGTGCTGATCACTCTGGCCGTCGCCGTGCCGGGCGCATCGTCGCTCAGCGTGACGGTGACGGGCAAATTGCCTGAAATTGCGTAGGTGTGCGTGCCGCTGACCGCGAATGCGCCGGCACTGCCGCTCACGGTTCCCGGAGTGGTCGTTCCATCGCCCCAGCCGATCGTCGCGGTGAAATCCCCGGCGACGTTGGCGGTGTCGCTGTCGCTGAATCGCGCGACCGTGCCGCTGAACAGGCTGCCCTTCGTCACCGTGAAAACGACCGGCGTGCCCGACAACGAGTCTGCATCCGTCACGGTTGCGGTGGAGCTGGCCGAGGCCGTCGAAGTGCCCGGAGGGTTTTCGGTGACGGTGATGCTCAGCGGAAAGCTGCCTTCGTCCGCATAAGTGTGCTGACCGGTTACGCTGAACGAGCCGCTGCCGCCGGTGATCGTGCCCAGCGAGGTCGTACCGTCTCCCCAATTGATCGAAGCGTTGAACGACGCGGAAGTTTTCGTCGTGTCGCTGTCGGTGAAGCTGGCGACGCTGCCGTTGAAGGCGGTGTGCTCGATTGCCGAGATGTTTATCGGCGTTACCGTCAAAACGGTGGTGCCGACGTGAGCGGTGCTGGTAACGGTGGCCGTGGCGGTGCCGGGCGCATCGTCGCTCAGCGTCACGGTGACGGAAAAAGTGCCGGTGGCGGCATAAGTGTGCGTGCCGCTGACCGCGAACGCGCCGCCGCCGCCGCTCACGGTTCCCGCCGTGACCGTCGCATCGCCCCAATCGATCGTGGCGGTGAAATCACCCGCGACGTTGGTCGTCAACGTGTCGGAGAAAGTTGCGACCGTGGCGGTGACCGACGTGCCGGCGATGGCCGAAAAGGTGACGGGAGTGCCGGAAAGGGAGTCCGCCTCGGTGACCGTCGCTGTATCCGTGACGGTGGCGGTTCCCGTACCCGGCGCATTGTCGTTGATGGTCACGGTTACCGTGAACGACCCCTCGTCCGCGTAGGTGTGCGTGCCGAGGACGGAGAATTGGGCGTCATTGACGACGATCGTGCCCGCCGTGAGTGCGCTGCCGTCTCCCCAGTCGATCGAAGCATTGAAATCGGCTGCAGTCGCGCTGGGATTATCGTCCGCGAAGATCGCGACCGGGCCGTTGCTCGCACCGTTGAACGTCGTTCCTTCCTTGACGGTGAAGTCCTGCGGAAACGCAGTGATCACCGTGGCGAACGACATGCTCGGCATCGCTGCCAATATCAAGCAAGCACACAGCGACAGCAGCGAGCGTGCCGGCTTCATTGCGCCTACAAACAGCTTCCCCACAACGCCCCCTCCACGCATTATGCGTTTTGACGTCAGGTATCGGCTTCGACAGCGACTACGCGCGGATTCTATGCGGATGCCGCGGGAAAGTCACTGAACGGACGACGGTCAGAAATCGATGAAGTAGCCGCCGTTTACCGGAATGTTCGCGCCGGTGATGAAACCGGATTCGTCGGCAGCAAGAAATGTGACGACGCGCGCGATTTCTGCGGGCTCGCCGAGGCGGCCGACCGGGATGCCGGCGATGATTTGATTGCGCACGTTTTCCGGGATCGCGCGCACCATCGCCGTATTGCAATACCCCGGGGACACGCTGTTGACGGTGACGCCCTTGCGCGCAACCTCGCGGGCGAGCGCCATCGTGAAGCCGTGCATGCCGGCCTTGGCGGCGGAATAGTTGGTTTGGCCGAACTGGCCGGTCTGGCCGTTGACCGAGCTGATATTGACGACACGGCCGAACCCCCGGTCGCTCATGCCGTCGACCACGTTGCGGCACATGTTGAACACGCCGTCGAGGTTGATCTTGAGCACGTCGACCCATTGCTGCGGCGACATCTTGCGCAAGGTCGTGTCGCGGGTGATGCCGGCGGCGTTGACGAGGATGTCGATGGGGCCGTGCGTTGCCTCGACCTGTTTGACCAGGAGGGCGCATGCGTCGAAGTCGGCAACGTTGAACGGCTCGAAGAAAATCTCGCCGGCGAAGTCCCGAATCTCCTCCCGGAACTCAGCGAGCCGCTCGGGGCGGCTGCCCAGGTCGGCGGCGACGACGATGCAGCCGGCGCGCGCCAGGTGCCTGCAGATTTCGGTGCCGAGTCCGCCGATGCCGCCGGTGACCAGGGCGATGCGTTTCTTCATGCCTGCCTCATCAAAAAAAATCCCATCGCGAGGGATGGGTTGTCGTCGTGCTGCGCCGCATTTGCTGCGCAGCGAAATATATTGCTACGCGTCGTATCAGGGCTTGCCTTCTTTCTTGGGCGCTCCGGGCTGATGCGCCTGGGCGGAGGAGGCGGCGGCCTTGAGGAAGCCGTCCTGCACCGATTTCCACAGATCGAGATTGCGCTCGGTCATGTCGTTGAGCATGGACCACGGTGTCTGCCCGAGGATATTGTTGAGCTGACTGCGGAATTTGCCTTGCTGATCGAGGAAGATCTGCAGGCTCTTTTCCAGATAGCTGCCCATGAAACCCTGCATGGAATCGCCGTAGAAGCGGATGACCTGCGAGAGCAACTGGGTGGTGAACATCGGCTGCCCGTGGCCTTCGTGCTCGGCGATGATCTGCAACAGCACGGTGCGGGTCAGATCCTCGCCGGTCTTGGCATCGCGGACTTCGAAGTCGTCGCCGTCGAGCACGAGCTGTCGCACTTCTTCGAGCGTGATATAGCTCGAAATCTCCGTGTCGTAGAGCCGGCGGTTCGGGTATTTTTTGATAATGCGAGTTTGTGCCATGCCGCAAAACTAGCAGATTGTGACGCGCTGCACCAGTGTAGTGCTGCGCAGCATAGGAGGGAGTCCGCGCGCCCAAGCGAGAGGATCGTCATTCCCGCGAAAGCGGGAATCCAGTGCCCTTGCTTGTCGGGCGCAAGTTTGGTGGATTCATCATTTTGGGGCGGCGATGAAGCACAAGACACACCCCTGCAATCCATCCCTGGGCCGCCGCCCGTTCGGCATCCGTGCCTCACCTGGCAATGCGCGCAGCCGATGCCATTCAAGGCATCGGCCAAACGCGCGCATTACCAACCCATGTATTGTCCGCCGTTGATGGCCAGGTTGGCGCCCGTAATCCAGCGCGCCTCGTCCTTGACGAAGAATTCGATCGCATAGGCGATTTCTTCCGGCTCGCCCAGACGGCCCACGGGAATCTGCGCGGCGATCTTGTTGCGCACGTCCTCGGGCACCGCCATGACCATCTCGGTCGCGACGTAGCCCGGTGAAACGGTGTTGACGGTGATGCCGAATTTCGCGTTCTCCTGGGCCAGCGAAATGGTGAACCCGTGCATGCCGGCCTTCGACGCGGCGTAGTTGGCCTGTCCGTACTGACCTTTCTGGCCGTTGATCGAGCTGATCTGCACGATGCGGCCCCACTTGCGGTTGCGCATGCCTTCGATGAGAGGGCGGGTGACGTTGAAGACCGAGTTGAGATTGGTGTTGATGACTTCCTGCCACTGCAGTGCGGTCATCTTGTGGAAGGTCGTGTCGCGCGTGATGCCGGCGTTGTTGATCAGGATTTCGATCGGGCCCAGATTGGACTCGACCGCCTTGATCATGGCTTCCGCGGAGGCGGGATCGGAAACGTCGCCCTTGACGATGAACACGTCAACGCCCTCGGACTTGAGCTTGTCCGCCCACGCCTTTGCCTTGGCTTCGTCGCGGTAGTTGGTGGCGACCTTGTGTCCCATCGCCGACAGGCGCTTGACGATGGCCGTGCCGATTCCTCCGGTGCCGCCTGTAACGAGTGCTACGCGTGACGTCATGATTCCCTCCTCCGGTTGTGCGACGGCTGGCGCCAGCCGACTGAATCTTGATCTTTTCCGGATTGTACACGCTAAGTCTTTCAGTCCAAGGCCGCCGGAATCCCCGTTTTTTTTCTCAACGCGAAGAGGTCGAAATCCCGTGCGGCGGCGGCCAGCAGGACATCGGGATTGCCCGCGGGAAAGCGTGCGGCGAGGTGCAGACCAAGGAAGTCGAGCGCCGCCCGCAATGTCGGCAGCGGGTCATTGCGATCCACCGGTAGGGCACGGGCGGATTTCGACAGTTTCGCGCCGGTGCGATCGAGTACGAGCGGCAGGTGCGCGTAACCCGGAGTCGGCAAGCCGAGCAATTGCTGCAGGCGAATCTGCCGCGGCGTCGAATCGAGCAGATCGGCCCCGCGCACAACCTCGGTGATGCGTGCGTCGGCATCGTCGACGACGACGGCCAGTTGATAGGCAAAGCCCCCTTCGACACGGCGGACGACGAAGTCGCCCACATCGTTCAGCAGGTTCTGGGAAAACGGGCCTTGCAGCAGATCGATGAAACCGATCTCGCGGTCGTCGACGCGCAGGCGCCAGGCCGGCATCCGAGCAGGGCTCGGCGGCGCGATACACGGACTGCGATGCAAGCCGCCGCCGGCCTCGAGATCGCTGCGGCTGCACCAACAGGGGAATACGCATTCGCGCAATCGCGCGAACGCCGCATCATAGGCTTTGTCGCGCCGACTCTGCCAAACTACAGGCTCGTCGGAAACCATACCGAACGACGCCAGTGTCTCGAGGATATCCCGTGCCGCGCCGGGAACCTCGCGCTGCGGATCGAGGTCTTCCATTCGGACGAGCCATATGCCGTTCTGCGACCGCGCCCGCAGCCAACTGCCTACGGCGGCGACCAGCGAGCCGAAATGCAGCGGGCCGGTGGGCGAGGGCGCAAAGCGTCCGCGATAGCTCATGCTGAACGATGGGTGCCGCCGTCCGCGGCGATTGCTTGAAAACGCCGCGAGTTTACCCAAAAACTCCCGGCATCCGTACCCAGTGCGGGCGATTTCCAATAGGTGAAGGATTTTATGTTGCGCATCGTTCTATTCGTCCTGACCAACCTTGCGATCATGCTCGTACTGAGCGTCGTCGCCTCGATCTTCGGCCTCGATCGCTGGGCCTATTCGCACACCGGCATCAATCTGACCGGAATGCTCGTGCTGTGTGCATTGTTCGGCATGGGCGGTTCGTTCATCTCGCTTTTGCTGTCGAAGACCATGGCGAAGATGTCGGTCGGCGCGCAGGTCATCGAGTCGCCGCGCAACGCCGGGGAGCAGTGGCTGTTCGATACGGTCGCGCGGCATGCGAAGAACGCCGGCATCGGCATGCCGGAAATCGCCGTGTACGAAGCGCCCGACATGAACGCTTTCGCGACGGGCGCGAGCAAGAATCATGCGCTCGTCGCCGTATCGACGGGATTGCTGCAAAGCATGAATCGCGACGAGGTCTCCGCGGTGCTCGGCCATGAAATCAGCCACGTCGCGAACGGCGACATGGTCACGCTCGCCCTGATCCAGGGCGTGGTCAACACCTTCGTCATGTTCCTTGCCCGTGTGCTCGGCAGCGTGATCGACAATGCGATATCGGGCAATCGCGACCGCGAGGGCGGCTACGGCATCGGCTATTTCGTCATCACGCTCGTGCTGCAGATGGTGCTCGGCGTGCTCGCGACGATGATCGTGATGTGGTTTTCGCGCTGGCGCGAGTTTCGTGCCGACGCGGGTGGCGCACAGCTCGGTGGACGCCAGAACATGATCTCGGCGTTGCGCACGCTGTCGGGCAACCACGGCGAAACGAGCTTGCCGAAAGCCGTGCAGGCGTTCGGCATTTCGGGTGAAGGCGGCGTCGCCCGCCTGTTCATGAGCCACCCGCCGATCGAAGAGCGCATTGCGGCGTTGCAGAAAGCGTAGTCGCGAAGAAGCACCGGGGCGCGATTCATCGCGCCCTTTTTTTCGCCGCGGCTATGGGGGCAATGAATTGCAGTCCTACGCCGCGCTCAGGATCTTTTCCGGCTCGTTGAGGTAGTTGCCCTGCACGAAGTTCACCCCGCAGGTGAACAGGATCGACATGCTCGCGGCGTCCTCGACGAATTCGGCGATGACGATCTTGCCGGCTTGGTGTGCCTGGTGGCAGAACTGGCGGACGAAGTCCTGATGTTCCTTGTCCTTCGGCAGATTCTGCATGTAGCTGCGGTCGATCTTGAGATAGCTGGCATCGATGTGCTTCAGCAGCTGAAACGAGTTGACGCCGGCGCCGAACTGTTCGAGGGCGAAACTGCAGTGCATCTGGCGTAGGCCGTTGACGAACGTGCGCGCCGCTTTGAGCTGGGTGACGACTTTGCTTTCCGGTATCTCGAACACGAGCGCGTCGCCGCGCACGCGGGCGGTCTTGAGCTGCTGCGCGATCCACGGCAGCGTCGTCTCGTCGGCCATCGAAGGTGCCGTCAGCTTGACGAAGAACGTCGTCTGCCGCCCCGCCTTTTCGCGCTCGGCCAGCGTGGCGATCGCGTTGGCGACCACGATGCGATCGATCGCGGGCATCAGGCCGGCATCTTCGGCGATCGGGAAAAATTCGTTCGGCGGCACTTCGCCCTTGTCGTCGACGAGGCGGGCGAGGATCTCGTAGAACTCGCCCTCGACGCCGTGCAGATTGATGATCGGCTGGCTGTAAAGGGAGAAGCGGTTGTGCTTGACCGCCTCCTCGACGCGCTCGCGCAGCCGCTGGGCTTCGGCGAGCATGGCCGCATCGCGTACGCCGGGATCGTAAATTTCGATCTGATTGCCGCCGCGTTGCTGCAGATCGCGCAGGCCGGCGCCGGCCTGGGTCAGCACCGCCTGGGCGTTGGCGTTCTTCTCGCCGATCAGCACCCCGGAGATGCTGACCTGCAGGTTCACGTTCTGCTTGCCGACGTCGAAATCGTGGTCGGAAAACGCGTTGCACAGCCGCTGCGCAAGCTCGGTGGCCGCGGCGATCGGCAGCGACGGGCTGAGCACGCCGAAGGTCTGGTCGCCGAAGCGAAATGCGACGTGTTCGGTCGATTCCAGATTCCGGCGCAGCAGATTGGCCATGTCGCCGAGCAGAATGTCGGTGTTGCCGAGGCCGATCTGATCGAGATGCTCGCGGAAATTGTCCGCTTCGACCAGGAGCAGGATCTGGTTGGGCGCGCCGCCCGCGGCGGCGGCGACCATGCGGTCGAGCTCCGTGAGTCCGTGCTGGCGATTGTAGAGATCGGTGACGAGATCCTTGGTGCGCAGCGTGTCGATCTGGCGCGCCAGTTCGGGGTTGGCGAGCGGTTGGCGCAGCACGATTTGCTGGCAGGGTTCGCCGGCAACGCTGGCCGGGGCGAACTCCATCACCGTGTCGAACGCCGTGCCGTCGGCGCGACGAACCTTGATCGGCAGGCTCGCCGGCGGCTTCTCGCCGCGTGAAAGGTCTTTGAGCAGCGTCTTGAAATCGCCGATGGCTTCAGGGGCGATCAGGTCGAGGATCGATACGCCCTGCAATTCCTCGAAGTCGGCGTAGCCGAATGCTTCGAGCCAAGCGTGGTTCGCGCGCACGTGGGCACCTTCGTGCACGTAGGCGATCGGGTCGCGCGCGGATTCGAGCAGAGAATCGCAGCGGCGCTCGGATTCGGCGAGGTTCATTTCGAGGCGGCGCGCGCTGCGGCGCAGATTGAGGCTGTCGAATTCGCGCTGGATCACGCCGACGAGGACGTCGCCGTGCTTGCGCGTCGCCACCGCCCTGACGCCGCGGCGGAACACTTCGGTGACCGCTTCGCCGGACAGATCGTGCAGGATGGCGATGATCGCGATGTCCTTGCCGCCGCGGTTCGCGGCTTGCACGACTTCGGCGAGTTCCAGCGCGGAACCGGAAAGAATCAGGTCGGGCGCTTGCGCCTGCAATTGCGCTTCGAGCTCGTCGGCATTGCGCGCTTGCACCGCGCGCACGGCAATGCCCGCGTTGCGCAGGATGCTGGTCAGGCGTTCGGCGTCTTCGACCGATTCCTCGACCAGAAGGAGTTTGATCACGTCCGTGGGTTTGCTCATGATCTGAATGAGACGCGCGTCCGCGATTGTTTGGAATGGGAAAGCTCGCGTTTTACTCGATTCGCCCCTCGCGCGCCAGCGTCACAAGGGGGTTTTATGCGTTTTCCCGGCGATCTCGCGGACCAGCTTCGGCACGAGATAGCCGGCCAGACGCGGACGCAGAGCTTCGACCAAGTCACGCGCTTCGGCGTCGGCGACCGCGAAGTGTGCCGAGCCCGCGACGCGGTCGAGCTGGTTGAGGTAGTAAGGCAGTACGCCGCATGCGAACAGGCGTTCGGACAGGTCGGCGAGCGCATCGAGACTGTCGTTGATGCCGCGCAATAGCACGCTCTGGTTGAGCAGGCGCGCACCGGCTTGGTGCAGACGCGTGCAGGCGGCGGCGACGGCGGCGTCGAGCTCGTTGGCGTGATTGGCATGCAGTACGATCGCCACCGGCCAGGGCAGCTGGCGCAGCCAGGCGGTGAATTCGGTATCCACCCGCTCGGGCAGCACGATCGGCAGCCGCGTATGGATGCGCAGGCGGCGGATGTGCGCGATAGTCGCGAGCGACCGGGTGAGTTCAGCCAGTTTCGGTGTCGACAGCGACAGCGGGTCGCCGCCGGACAGGATCACCTCGTCGATCGAAGTGTCCAGACGCAGGTGTTCGATCGCATCCTGCCACTGGTTGGCGGCGGCGGTTTCCTCGGCGTAGGGAAAATGCCGGCGGAAACAATAGCGGCAATTCACCGCGCACGATCCGGTCGTGATCAGCAGGGCGCGGCCCCGGTACTTGTGCAGCACGCCTTTCGCCGCGCGCGAATCCAGGTCGCCGACCGCGTCGCGGCCGAAACCCGGTACGGCTTCCAGCTCCGCGGCCTGTGGCAGTACCTGCAGCAATAGCGGGTCGCGGGCGTTGCCCGGCTGCATGCGCGCAACAAAGCTGCGCGGCACGCGCAGAGCAAAGCCGGTATCGAGCTGTGGCAGGACGCGTTCGGCCAGATGCTCCAGGTCCAGCAGCGCAAGCAGTTCGAGCGGGTCGGTGACGGCTTCCCGCCACAAGCGGCGCCAATCGGCGCCGGTCCGGCCCGGGTCGCGGGTTTCCGGTTCCCGATCGAAGTGCGCAGCGCTGGCCTTCCCGGTTATCATTGGCGTCTTCTGTTTTCCACCGAATCGGAATTCTAACAAGCCGCGCCTCCCGCGGCTTTCTTTGATATTGAAAAGTGCGGCCACGGATGGCCGCTTTTTGACCTTCGCAGCCAAGGACGGCTGCACAAATCGAGGGCAGACTATGGCCAGCTATGGCATGAACGACGTCAAGAACGGTATGAAGATCATCGTGGACGGCTATCCGTGCACGATCGTGGATACCGAGTACATCAAGCCGGGCAAGGGCCAGGCGTTCACGCGCGTGAAGTTCCGCAACCTCAAGAACGGCCGCGTGCAGGAAATCACGATGAAGTCGACGGATTCGGTCGAACCGGCCGACGTCGTCGACACCGATATGGAATACCTCTACAACGACGGCGAGTTCTGGCATTTCATGCATCCGGAAACGCACGAGCAGATCGCCGCCGACAAGGCTTCGATGGTCGACGCCGAGAAGTGGCTCAAGGGCAACGAGATGTGCATCGTCACCCTGTGGAACGGTGCGCCGCTGACCATCTCGCCGCCGAACTTCGTCGAGCTCGCCATCGTCGAGACCGACCCGGGCGTGAAGGGCGACACCGCCGGCTCCGGCGGCAAGCCGGCCAAGCTCGAAACCGGTGCGACCGTGCGCGTGCCGCTGTTCGTGCCGAACGGCGAGGTCATCCGCGTCGATACGCGCACCGGCGAATACGTCGGCCGCGTCAAGAGCTGATTTTTGACGTGGATCACGCGGATCGGAAAAGTCCGGTCAAAGCGGATAGGGCAAACGATCGTGCTTGCTCTATCCGCGTAAATCGCTCTTGAATCCGCCCTGATCCGCGTTAAACGCTTCCCCCAAAGATCCAACATGAAATCCGTCGACCAGGTTCTCGAAGCGCGCTGGGTCATCCCCGTCGAACCGCACGGCATCGTGCTCGACCATCATGCCGTCGCCCTGGCCGGCGACGCGATCGCCGAGGTGCTGCCGATCGAAGCAGCGCGGCAGAAGTACGCGGATGCGCGACGCATCGTTTTGTCCGAACATGCGTTGATTCCTGGCCTGGTCAACTCGCACACGCACAATCCGATGGTGCTGATGCGCGGACTCGCCGACGACCTGCCGCTGATGACCTGGCTCAACGAGCACATCTGGCCGGCGGAAGGGCGGGTGATGGGCCCCGAGTTCGTGCGCGACGGCATCGAACTGGCCATCGCCGAGATGCTGCGCGGCGGCACGACCTGCTGCAACGAGAACTACTTGTTTCCCGATGCGCAGGCCGCGACTTATCTGAAGCACGGCTTCCGCGCCGTCGTCGGCCTGCCGTTCATCGAATTCCCCACGGCTTGGGCAAAGAGCCGCGACGAGTATTTCGACAAGAACCTCGCCGTCCATGACGAACTGCGCAGCGAAGCGCTGGTGACGACGACGCTTGCGCCGCATGCGCCGTACACGGTGTCGAACGAAGCGTTCGAACGCATCCGCCTGATGTCGGATCAGCTCGATCTGCCCGTGCATCTGCACCTGCACGAGACCGCGCAGGAGGTCGACGACGGCAAGCGCGATCACGGCATGCGTCCGATCGCGCGCATGGCCGCGCTCGGCCTGATCAACGATCACCTGATCGCGATCCATATGACCCAGCTGACCGACGGCGAAATCGCACAGCTGGCAGAGGCGGGAGCAACGGTCGTGCACTGCCCGGAATCGAACCTCAAGCTCGCCAGCGGCTTCTGTCAGGCGGAAAAGCTGCGCCGGGCCGGCGTCAATCTCGCAATCGGCACCGACGGCGCGGCGAGCAACAACGACATCGACATGTTCGGCGAAATGCGCACCGCGGCCATGCTCGCCAAGGCGGTCGCCAATGATGCGAGCGCGTTCGACGCCGCGTTTGCGCTGCGCGCGGCGACGCTCAACGGCGCGCGCGCCGTCGGCCTTGCCGACCGCATCGGCTCGATCGTCGCCGGCAAACAGGCGGATCTCGCCGCCGTGCGTCTCGACGCGATCGAAACGCAGCCGATCTATCATGTCGCCTCGCAGCTCGTCTATGCGACCGGGCGGCATCAGGTCAGCGACGTCTGGATCGCCGGCAAGCGCAAGCTGGAAAACCGCGTCCTCGTCGGCATGGATGTCGATGCCCTGCGTGTCAGGGCGCGCGAGTGGCACGAACGCATCGCGTTTGCCCAGTAGCATGAACCTGTACCTGGTCATTCTGATGCGCCGCGCCGGATTCGATCCGACCGCGGTGCCGCTGCATCAGCGGTTCCTCGAAGACCTGCGCGCCGAGGGGCGTAACGAAAGATCCGGTCCGTTCGGCGACAAGAGCGGCGGTGCCTATCTGCTGCGCGCCGCCGACATGGCCGAAGCGCAGTCCATCGTGCAGCGGGATCCGGCTCATACGAGCGGTGGATGGGACGTCACCGTGCGCGAGTGGCAGGCGCGTTGACGATCCCGGACGGAGCAAGCCATGAATTCGACCAACGTCAATCCTGCCGAAACCGGCAAATTCGACAAGCTTGCCGCAGGCTGGTGGGACCCGCAGGGTGAATCGCGCCCGCTGCACGATCTCAATCCCGTTCGGCTCAACTACGTCGCCGAGCGCGTCGCACTCAGGGGCGCGCGTGTACTCGACGTCGGCTGCGGCGGCGGCATCCTCAGCGAAGCGCTGGCCGCCGCGGGCGCCGCGGTCACCGGCATCGACCTTGCGCCGCGCGTGCTCGACGTGGCGCGCCTGCACCTGCACGAATCGAATCTCGAGGTCGACTATCGCGAGATCAGCGTCGAAGCGCTTGCGCAGGAATCCCCGGCGGCGTTCGATGCGGTCACCTGCATGGAAATGCTCGAACACGTGCCCGATCCGGGCAGCGTGATCGCTGCCTGCGCGGCGCTGCTCAAACCCGGCGCGCGCCTGTTCCTGTCCACGCTGAACCGCACGCCGCTCGCGTTCGGCGCGGCGATCGTCGGCGCCGAGTACGCCCTGAATCTGTTGCCGCGCGGGACGCATCACTACGCGCAGTTCATCCGCCCTGCCGAGATGGCGGTGGCGCTGCGCGAAGCCGGGTTGGAACTCGAAGACCTGAGCGGTCTGGCCTACAACCCGCTGTCGCGCCGCGCATGGCTCATGAAAAACACGCAGGTGAACTATCTGGCTTGCGCGGTGAAACCGCAGTGAGCTCTTGCATTGGAAAGTGCGGCCACGGACGGTTGTTTTTTGACCTTGGCGGTCGGAGATGAGCGTGGAAATACACGCGGTTTTCTTCGATCTCGACGGCACTCTGATCGATTCGGCGCCCGATCTGGTCGCGGCGATGCGGCGTTTGCGCACGGAGCTCGGCGAGCCGCCGATCGCGATGGACAAGGTCGGCGCGGTCGTGTCCAAGGGCGGCCGCGCGATGCTGCGCGCCGGCCTTCCC
Organism: uncultured bacterium; assembly: GCA_966424745.1. Taxonomy (GTDB): domain Bacteria; phylum Pseudomonadota; class Gammaproteobacteria; order Xanthomonadales; family Rhodanobacteraceae; genus Rudaea. The sequence goes on along the minus strand of CBJLOV010000002.1, from coordinate 23,166 downwards.
GGCGTCGACGAGGCGCGGATCGAGTCCCTCTTGCCGCGATATCTGCGCTTGTATGCCGAGCAGATCGCGGTGCATACGCGTACGTTCGACGGCATCGACCGCGTGCTTGCCCGCTTCGAGGCGCATTCGTTGCCGTGGGGCATCGTGACGAACAAGCCCGAGCATCTCGCCCGCGCCGTCGTCGCCGAGCTCGGCCTTGCCGCGCGCAGCGCCGCGCTGGTCGGCGGCGACACCTTGCCGGTCCGCAAACCCGATCCGGCGCCGCTGCTGCATGCGGCCGGTCTCGCCAACGTCGATGCCGCGCGCAGCGTCTACGTCGGCGACGACGCCCGCGACATCGAGGCCGGGCGTGCCGCCGGCATGCGCACGATCGCGGCGGGCTGGGGTTATCTCGACGGAGAAGATCCGCATGCCTGGGGCGCGGATTTCGTGATCGCCCGGCCGCAGGATTTGCTGCCGCTGCTCGGTTTGGATTGAGCGCGAATGGCCGACGAGGAAACCAGCGCCTTCGCGAGCTTCGAAGGCAAATGGCTGGCGGCCAATCCCGAGCAGGCGACCGTCGCCTTGTTTTTGGCCGGCGACGTCCGCCTGCGCGCATCGGCGTTCGGCTGCCTTCTCCACGAATTCGAACAGGCCGCGTTCGGCCTGCGCGAACCGCATATAGCCGAGGTGAAAATCCAGTGGTGGCGACAGGAACTGCTCGCCGCGGGGGCGGGCAAGCCGCGTCATCCGGTGAGCGCCGTGTTGTTCGCCGACCCGCAGGCGGAAAAGACGGACGAAGGGAATTGGACGGCCCTGGCCGACGGCGCGCTCGCAGTCCTGCATCTTGATCCCGCCTCCGATCTGCCGTCGCTGCTGGCGGGCTATATGGCGATGTATGCGCCGGCGGCGCGGATCGAGGCTGCATTGTTCGGCGCGCCGTCCGGCGAAGTCGAGGCGGCAGCCAGGCTTGCGGCGATCTCGCATCTGCTGCAGGCGCTGCGCCATCTGCCCGATGCGCCGGAGCGACTGCCGCTGCCGCTCGACACGCTGGCGCGGCATGAAATGACCCGAGGCGCGTTGAGCGAATCCGGGGCGAAGCGCGACGAACTCGTGCGCGACTTCCTCGGCCGGCTGACGGTTGCCCTGGACGAAACGCTGGGCGCCGCGCCGCGCGCGCCGCTCGGCCGCCGCGTGCGGGCGCGGCTTGACCTGGCGCTTATGCGGGACGCGCGGCGGGCCGGCAGTCCGCTGCGCGCGCTGCTGAAGCAGCCGGGCGCCGCGCGCTGGAAAGCCCTGTGGTGGTCGTGGCGCGAGGCGCGTCGCGGCGCGCTATAGGAAACGGTGCATCACGTGGACGTCGACCGCGCCGAGCCTGGCATGGCGAAATGCCCCGGGCACCGTGCCGACGATCGCGAAACCGTGTTTCCGCCATAGTTTCACGGCAACTTCGTTCGTACTCACGACGAAGTTGAACTGCATGGCGCGAAACCCGGCGGCGCGCGCCGTTTCCAGCGAATGTTCGCAAAGTCTGCCGGCGAGCCCCTGGCCGCGGGCGTCGGCGGCGACCATGTAGCCCGCGTTGGCGACGTGGCTGCCGAGACCCGGCTGATTCGGCTTGAGCATGTAGCAGCCGGCGACCCGGCCGTCGATCAAGGCGACGAAGCAGCGCGTCGGCGCGGTCGTCCACATCGCACGCGCTTCTTCCAGGCTCGTGTCGGGTGCATAGCTGTAGGTGTCGCCGGCGGCGACGACGCTGCGGAAGATCGGCCAGACGAGATCGAATTCGGCGGCTTCGATTTCGCGGATCTCCGGGTTCATTGCGCAGCGATGTCGGCGGGTTTCGGCAGCAGGGCAGGGTCGATCGGTACGTCGAACCAGTTCGCGGCCCAGTGTACGTGCGGGCCCGATGCGCGTCCGGTGGCGCCGGCGAGGCCGACGACGTCGCCCTGTTTTACTTTCTGTCCGGCCTTCACGTCGACGCGGCTCATGTGGATCGTCGTCGTGCTCACTCCATGGCCGTGATCGAGCACGACGATGCCGCCGTTGAGGACCATACCCGTTTCGGCCAGCGTGACGATGCCCGGTGCGGTCGCACGGATCGGCGTTCCGGTCGGCACGGCGAAGTCCAGGCCGAAATGCGGCGTCATCGGTTTGCCGTTGTCGATGCGCTGGCGGCCCCACATGCCGCTGATGCGCGCATCTTCGACAGGGTCGATGAATCCCTGTTCGAAATCTTCGCGCGGGTCGTTGCGGTGGCGGGTTTCGGCCACGCGCTCGCGTTCGCGTTCGATGCGTTTGGCGAGTTCCGGGTTCGGCGTGACCGTGTGCTGGGGCAGTCCGTTGACGCGCTCGGTCTCGTACTCGCGTTTGGCGATTCGCAGGGGGATGTCGTTCGCCTTGCCGTTCGAATAGCGGATGTGCAGTTTCATCTCGGCAGGGGCGTCGCGGCCGATGCCGAACACGAAGACACCGTCGGGACCGACCAGCACGCGGTGTCCGCTGTATTCGATTTTCGCGCCCTTCGGTGCGTGGCCCACCACCAATTGGCCCTGCTGCAACTTTTCCGGCAACTGCAGTTCGCGATCCGAGGCGCGGGCAAGAAGAGCGGTGAAACCGAGGCCCAGCGCCAAGAGCGTTTTTCTCATCGAGCGAACTCCAAGCGTTTCCCGAGCTGCGAATCGTCGAGCCTGCCGTCGTGCCAGGCGAGGTGGCCGTTGACCCAGGTCGCGGCGATCGTCGACCGGAACGTCGCGCCTTCGAACGGCGACCAGCCGCACTTCGACAACGTTTCCGCGCGCGTGACCGTATGCGGCATCTTCGTGTCGATCAGTACCAGATCCGCCCAGTAGCCTTCGCGGATATAGCCCCGTTCCCGCACGTCGTACAGCCGCGCCGGTGCGTGCGCGGTCTTCTCAACGATCAACTCGAGCGGAAGTTGACCGTCGTACCAGCGTTCGAGCGCGCACTGCAGCACCGACTGCACGAGCGGCAGCCCCGACGGCGCTTTTTCGTAGCCCTGCTGCTTCTCTTCCCAGGTATGCGGGGCGTGGTCGGTGGCGAGGATGTCGATGCGTCCGTCGTTGAGGGCCTGGATGATCGCCGCGCGGTCGGAGGGCAGTTTGACGGCCGGGTTGCATTTGATCAGATTGCCTTTGCGCGCATAGTCCTCGCTGCTGAAATGCAGGAAATGCACGCAGGTCTCGGCGGTGATGCGCTTGCCGTCGGCGGGGCCGGGCGCGAACAGTTCGAGTTCTTCGGCGGTGGTTATGTGGAGGACATGCAGGCGGGTACCGTGGCGGCGTGCCAACTCGATCGCCAGGCGGGTCGACTTGATGCAGGCCTCGCGCGAGCGAATGAACGGGTGCTCTTCGACCGGGATCGCTTCACCGTACTTGGCGCGAGCCGCCGCCAGGTTGGCCTCGATCGTGGGCGTGTCTTCGCAGTGCGTCGCGATCAGAGTCGGGGCGTCGCGGAAGATCGCTTCGAGCGTGGCCGGGTCGTCGACCAGCATGTTGCCCGTGGATGCGCCCATGAAGATCTTCACGCCGCAGGCGGCGCGCGGGTCGAGGCGCTGGATTTCCTCCAGGTTGTCGTTGGTCGCGCCGAGGTAGAAGGCGTGGTTGGCGAGCGATTTCTGTGCGGCTCGCGCGTATTTGTCCTCGAGCGCGGCACGATCGGTCGTGGTCGGCTTCGAATTCGGCATTTCCATGAAACTGGTGACGCCGCCGGCGACGGCCGCGCGCGATTCGGTACGGAAATCGCCCTTGTGCTCGAGGCCGGGTTCGCGGAAATGGACCTGATCGTCGATCATGCCCGGGACGAGGAGGCGTCCGCGCGCGTCGAACACGCGCTCGTTGGCCCGCGCGGAGAACGAGCTGCCGACGGCTTCGATGCGGCCGCCGCGCACCCGCACGTCGCCTTGGAAACGGCGGCCGTCGTTGACGATATCGGCGTTGAGGATAAGGACGTCGCTCATGGTTCCTCGGGATCTGTATCCGGCGGTTTTTGCGGCCTGCGCAGTGTAAACGTCTGCGGCACCTCATCGATACCGCCTTCGCTGAACGGCTGGCAGCGCAGGATGCGCCACATCGCGAGCACGCCGCCGCGCGCCGCACCGAAGCGGGCCACGGCGACGCGCGCATAGTCCGAGCAGCTCGGATGGAAGCGGCAGCGCGAGCCGAGCAGGGGGCTTAACAGGCGCTGGTAGAAGGCGATCAGGGCGAGCAGCAGTCGGGTCATCCGGGTTCCCGCCGGGCCGGCCGCGGGCATTGCGGCGGGCGCAGCATAGACAATGGTTGCCGGGAGGGGGCGATTGGGCTATAAAACGCGACCGCCAAGCGACAATGGTGAAGGATTATGGCGACATCGAAGCGTAAATCCGCAAGTCCCGCCAAGAAGAAGGCAGGTGCGGCCAAAGCCGGTGCGGCGAAGAAGCCAATGCCGAAGAAGGCCGCCACGCCGGTGAAGAAGGCGGCCAAGGCGAAGCCGAAAAAGCCTGTTGCGAAAAAGGCGGTACCGGCGAAGAAGTCATCCGCCAAGACTGTCGTCAAACCGCAACGCCCAGTAAAGAAACTTGTCGCGGCGAAGAAGCCCGTAGCAAAGAAAACCCCCGCAAAGCCTTCGCGTCCGGCCAGGCCGGCGCCGAAACCGGTCGCGAAAAAGCCTGCACCCCCGAAACAAGCAGTGTCCACCAAAGACAAAATGTCCGCAGTAGCAACAACACCAGATACCGTAACGCGTGAAGACGGACGTTACGCGTTGCCCAGCACCGTCAACATCGAGCTCCCGGCCAACTACCGCCCGTCGGCCAAGGAAGAGTACATGGGGCCGCAGCAGTTGGCGTATTTCCGCGCAAAGCTGCAGAAGTGGCGCGAAGATCTCGTCGAGGAGTCCAAGCAGACCATCGACAATCTGCGCGACGAAGTACGTGACGTCGGCGATGAAGCCGAACGCGCCACTCGCGAAACCGAGAATTCGCTGGAACTGCGCACGCGCGACCGTTATCGCAAACTGATCGGCAAGATCGACAAGGCGCTCAAGCGCATCGAGGAAGGCCGTTACGGTTACTGCGAGGAGACCGACGAAGAAATCGGTATCGAGCGCCTCGAAGCGCGCCCGATCGCGACTCTCTCGCTGGACGCGCAGGAACGCTGGGAACATCGCCAGAAACAGATGGGCGATTGAGGGACGCCCCGCCTGTCCGTTTCGGCATCTGCGCCGTCGTCCGCGAGACGACGGCGTCGGGTTTGAGCATGCCTCATCCCTGGTGAGCAACGATGGACGCGTTCAACTATCTTTCCGTCCTCACCTCAATCGTCCTCGGCCTTGCGATCACCCAGATATTGAAGGGTGTGCGGGGGATGGTGCTTGCGCGCGCCCGCGTCGTCCCTTACTGGCCGACTTTTGTTTTCGCCGGTTTTTTGTTTCTCGTCGACGTGCAGGTGTGGTGGGCGTTCTTCGAGATGCGCCGGGTGCAGGTCTGGACGTTTCCGCTGTTCGCGCTCGTCGTTACCCAGACCACATCGCTGTACCTGCTCGCCGCCCTGGTCCTGCCGGATTTCTTCGGCGAAAAGACGATCGATCTGCGCAGGCACTATTTCGCCCACCAGCGGATCTTCTTCTCGCTGTTCGTCTTCACCCTGCTCATAAGCCTGGCGAAGCCGTTGCTGCTCGAAGGCCATTTGCCGAACGATGCGCTCGACGTCGCCTTCCATCTGGGTTGGATCTCGCTGGCGATCGTTGCCGCGATCACGAAGCGCGAGTGGTTCCATAAGGCGATGTGCGTGGTGAGCTCGCTCGCCTTTCTGGTCTACATCGCATTGCTGTTCGCGCGCCTGCGCTGAGCCGGCGGAAGCGCAGCCGCTCACCTGCCTCGGGTTGCCGTTCGAGCGTGCTGCTTGATCGTCTGCAGCATCGCCGCCAGGCCGTTGCTGCGCGTCGGCGAAAGATGCTTGGCGAGGCCGATCGCTTCGATGTAGCGGGGTTCGGTGTCGAGGATTTCCTGTGCCGGCCGGCCCGAGTAGACGCGCAGCAGCAGGGCGATCAGGCCCGAGACGATGGCCGAATCGCTGATTGCCTGGAAATCGAGCCGTTGCGCATCTCCGTTGGCGACCAGCCAGACCTGAGACTGGCAGCCGTGTACCTTGTGCGCCTCGGTCTTCAGCGTTTCCGGGAACGGCGGCAGCTTGCGGCCGAGGTCGATCAAGTATTGATAGCGCTCGGTCCAGTCGCCGAAGAAAGCAAACTCTTCGGCGATGGCGTCCTGGGCGGCCTGAGCGCTGGTTTCGGCGGGAAGACGGATGTCCGGCTGTACGGTCATGGCGCCCACCTCAAGCCGGTGCGGCGACGGCGCTGGCGCGTTTCCAGCGCGGGCCCTGCGGGGTATCCTCGACGACGATGCCGAGATCGAGCAGCTCGGCGCGCAAACGGTCGGCTTCGGCGAAATCCCTGGCCTTCTTCGCCGCCTGACGCGCGTCGACGAGCTGCTGCACCTGGGTTTCGTCGATCGCGGAATCGTCAGCCGCGCCTTGGAACCACGCTTCGGGATCGCAGGTCAGCAAGCCGAGAAACGCTCCCGCGCCGAGCAGCGCCGCTTTCGCTTCGACTTGGGCTTGCGGGCTTGCGGCCTTGCGCGCGGCTTCGGCAAGACGCGACAGCACGGCCAGCGCTTCGGGGGTGTTGAGATCGTCGGCGAGCGCAGCGAGGAACTCCGGCGGCAGCTCGGCGGCGGGCGAGGCCGGCACCGCGGCGAGATCGCGCAGCGTCGTGTACAACCCGTCCAGCGTGCGCCGCGCCTGATCGAGCGCCGCGGCCGACCAGTCGAGCGGCTGCCGGTAGTGCGCCTTCATCAGCATGTAGCGCAGCAGTTCGGGCGGATATTTTTCGAGCAGCTGGTGCAGCACCAGCGTATTGCCGAGCGACTTCGACATCTTGCGTCCTTCGACGCTGAGCATGCCGTTGTGCAGCCAGTAGCGCGCGAACACCTTGCCGCCGTGCGCGCAGGTCGATTGTGCGACTTCGTTCTCGTGATGGGGGAAGAGCAGATCGTTGCCGCCGGCGTGGATGTCGATCGTCTCGCCCAGATGCGCCTCGCTCATCGCCGAACATTCGATATGCCAACCCGGGCGGCCGCGGCCCCAGGGGCTCTCCCAGCCCGGCAGGCCGGAATCCTCGGGCGACGGCTTCCACAGCACGAAATCCGCGGGATCCTTTTTGTACGGTGCGATTTCCACGCGCGCGCCGTCGATCATCGCTTCCCGCGAACGGCCCGACAATTGGCCGTAGGCAGGGAACGACGCCACGTCGAACAGGACATGCCCTTCGGCCGCGTAGGCATGGCCGCCGGCGATCAGGCGCTCGCACATGGCGATGATCTGCGGAATATGTTCGGTCGCGTGCGGTTCCACGTCGGGCGGATCGACGCCGAGCCGGGACATGTCGGCGCGGAAGTCCGCGGCGTAGCGGTCGGTGATCGTGTTGATCGGCACTCCGGCCGCGGCGGCGGCGGCGTTGATCTTGTCGTCGACGTCGGTGATGTTGCGCGCATAGACGAGCTTCGGGTACTCGCGCCGCAGCAGGCGGGCGAGCAGGCCGAACATGACATAGGGGCGTGCGTTGCCGATATGGACGTAGTTGTAGACCGTCGGGCCGCAGACATACATGGTCACGCGTTTCGGGTCGAGCGGGACGAAGTCTTCGACGCGGCGGGTCAGGGAATTGTGCAATCGCAGTTTCATCGTGGAATTGTAGCGCAACGGCCTCGCGTTCAGGTTCGAAACCCGCGCTAAACCCTTGGCAGGGCGCGGTTTCGCGGCGGATTTTCCTTAGTCCGCATTCAGCCTGTGCATGCTGTAATGTCGACCAGTTCAACGTGTCGCACGCGAGGATCGGGGGGAACCGGTACCGCGTAGCGGGCATTGTCGCGTGAGTTCGCCGTCGCGGGCGCGATCGTCGAACCACGCCGTTTGGAGTCGCTACAAGATGAAATTACCCGGCATTCTCATCGCGAGCATGCTGCTTGTGGAATTCTGCCATGCGCAGGACCACGCCACCGCACATCCGCCGCCGATCGCGGCGGAATCGACCCGTCTTGGCTGGGCCGATGTATTGCGCGTGGATCCCGTCTACGAGCCCGTGCCCGATCCGGCGCCAAACGACCAGGATCGCGGGGCCGCGCGTCCCGACTGTAACGACGAGCCGCCTCCACCTCCGCCTCCTCCCCAGCGCGAGAACGAGCAGGCCGACAATCGCGCAGCCGGAACGGTGATCGGTGCGCTGATCGGCGGGGTCATCGGCCATGCCTTCGGTCGCGGCGACGGCAACAAGGCCGCGACTGCGGCAGGGGCTGTCGCGGGCGGGGTTGCCGGCAATCGCATCGCCGCCGCGCAGGACCAGGCTGCGAGCAATCAGGCCCAGCAACAGGCCGATGCCGAGCGCGACGCCGTGTCGGCTTCGCTGCGAGATTGCCGCGATACGCGCACGATCCGCCGACCTGCGCAGCCGGAGCGCCGCATCGTCGGCTACGATGTCGAATATCGCTACAAGGGCGAAATCTACATGGCGCGCCTGCCGTTCGATCCGGGCGATCGCATGCGCGTGAAGATCACGGTCGTTCCGGCCGAATAGAAATTTCGTCGAGAAAGTTGCATGTGGGGCGGCTGCCCATTATCATGCGCGGCTCGCTGCAGAAGTGCGCTCGCCGCACATTCCCGAGTAAGCAGCGAGAGACCCGCGTCGGGGTGTAGCTCAGCCTGGTAGAGCGCTACTTTCGGGAGGTAGAAGTCGGAGGTTCGAATCCTCTCACCCCGACCACCGATACACTTCAAAAGCCACCGCTTGCGGTGGCTTTTTCGTTTTATCTTCGGCTTGTTTCGAACCGTACCATGCCACGCGGAACCGTGGCCGGCCTCAACGCATTGGAGGTCATACGTCAGTCTGAAACGACGGATTAATACCACCGTAGAGTCCACTGGGCGGCGACGGCGAGATTGAATCCGGTTACGCCGATTCGAAAGCAGACATAAAAAAAAACGCCCGGACCAGCCGGGCGTTTTTCTCGATCGCGTTTGAGGGAACGCAGTGGATCGCTTACTGGCAGGCCTTGCCGTGAGCCGGATGAGCGCCGGCCTTTTCGGCATCGGCTGCGCTCATGTACGAGCCCTGCTTGGTCTTGCCGTACCACTCGTCGCCCTGGCAGTGATACACCTTCGATTCGGAGTTCACCCAGACCAGGCCGGCGCCGCCGCCGGGCTTGGCGACGATGTCCTTGGCCGGGGTCGGCGGCGTGTGTTTGGCGTGGGCTTCTTCCTTGGCGGCAGCGGTTGTGGTCGCCGCAGTCGCCGCGGGCGCCGCCGCAGCCGGAGTCGTCGCCGCCGGAGCCGCCGCGGTGCTGGCCGCCGTCGATTCGGCATCCTTCTTCTTGTGGTGCTTCTTGGTCGTGCTGTCGTCAGTCGCCGCCGCGGCCGGCGCGCTCTTCGCGTCGCTCTTCGCCGCCGCCTTGTCCAACCACTCCTTCACGCCCTGATGGCCCTTGCACGCTCCCTTGTGCGTGGTGCCATCGTAATACGTTCCGTCTTTGCACAGCGCGGTGTGGGCCGCGGAATCCTGCGCGTAGACGCTCTGGCACAGCAGCGCTCCCAGACCGATTGCTACCGAACCCAACAACGTTTTCATTGCCGTCTCCATTGATTGATGAAATGCGCGTGAGGTGTGTCTGCAGCGCGCGGTGCAGAGAATGACAGGCGCTTTCCCCCTGTCAATCGGCGCCCAGAATGCCATTCAGCAAGTTCCCGAGCTGCGTTCAGTTAGCGCTCCACGGCGTTAATTTTTTCCTAATTTTGCGTAAGGAATTGCTGATGCAACAACGTCTTCCGAGGCGGCGTGCACCTCGTCCGCAAGCCGAACGCGCAATGAACGGAGCGCGCCGGAAATCGCTCAGGAAGATTTCTCGAACGAGATGGTCTGCCAGCCGTAGCGGTCGAAGACGACGAGGCCGGAACGGCGGCGGGCGAGCTTGGCGAAGCCGAGGCGGGCGGAGGCTGGCTCGGGCAGCGGCAGGGTGAGACGCCACGCGTCTTTTTCGTTGCGCCAGCTTGCCGTTCCCAGGGTGCGATCGCCGCGCGTGTCGCGCACGGCGAAGGGTTTGCCGTTCGTATCCAGTGGAAACTGCAAAGTCCGGATTTCGCCGTTTGCTTCGACCAGCAGCGCCTGTACTTGCAAGTCGCCGCGCAGAGCGCGCTTGTACACGCGCAGATGGAGGACGAAGCCGGGCCCAACTGCCGCCTCGAGCGGATGATCGGACCGCGGCCGGATCAACACCTCACCGTAGGGTTCGGTCGGCGCGGCGAAGGCGAGGAAGCGCTTGCCGCTCAAAGTCACCTGGGTGCGATGGGCGGCGATCGCGTCGCGTTTGGCGTCGCGTTGGTCGGCATCGAGTTCGATCGCGTATCGCGCGCCGGTTTGGTTTCCGTGCACGCGATAGGCCAGCGGTTGCGGCGACGCACCGGCAGCGAGCAGGGCCAGCCGCGCTGCGATATGGGTGGCGCTATGGTCCGGATGGCGGTCGGTCAGCGCAGGCAAGGCAAGGTGGGTCGGTCGGAACGCCGCAATCTGCTCGCGCAACGGCACGACGAGCTTTTCCGCAGCGTGCATCAGCAACGTGGTCAGGCCGGAGTCGGGGAGACCGAAGTAGATGCGTTCGTCCGCCCCGATTCCGAGCTGCCCAAGCGCGGCCTGCGATTCCGCGCGCCGGCGCGAACCCCAGCGGACGCGGGCGGCCGCGTCGATGCGCCAGCGCTTCTCGAGCCAGCGTTGCGGCCATGGATTGTTGTCGCCGTCGGTGAGCGTGACCACGCGCCGCGCTGCGCCCGCATCGCGTGCCGCGAGCAGCAGGCCGCCGCAGGCGATCGATTCGTCGTCGGGGTGCGGCGCGAGCACCAGCACGCGGTCGGCGGCGCCGAGTCGCAACAGTTCCCGGGTCATGCGCAAGCAAAAATTTCAGCCGCAGATTTGCGCGGGTTGGTGCGGATCAAGGAAAGAAGTCCGAAATACCTTGGTTCTATCCGCGTCGATTCGCGCCGATCGGCGGCAAAAAGCCCGGCCTCTTTCATGGGCGTGCCGATTCGGGATGACGGACCTGGCCGTCGCCGCGCACCACGTAGCGCTCGATCGTCAGCGACTCGGCGCCCATCGGGCCGTAGGCGTGCAGGCGCGTGGTCGAGATGCCGATCTCGGCGCCGAGGCCGAGCTCGCCGCCGTCGGAGAAACGCGAGGATGCGTTGACCAGCACCACGGCCGAGCGCAGCGCACGCACGAAGCGATCGGCCGCCGCCTCGTCCCGTGTCGCGATCACCTCGGTATGGTCGGAGCCGTAGCGCTTGATGTGGGCGATCGCGGCGTCGAGATCGTCGACCACGCGCACGGCGAGGATCAGATCGAGGTATTCGGCGGCGTAGTCTTCCTCGGTTGCGGGCTTCATATCCGCGACCATGGCGCGGGCGGCACCGTCGCCGCGCAGTTCGACGCCCTTCGCGCGCAGGGCCTGAGCGGCCCGCGGCAGGAAGGTCGCCGCAAGATCCTTGTGGACCAGCAGCGTTTCGAGGGCATTGCAGGCCGACGGCCGCGTCGTCTTGCCGTCGATCGCAAGGCGCAGGGCGAGATCGGGATCGGCGTCCGCATGCACATAGAGATGGCAGACCCCCTGATAGTGCTTGATCACCGGCACGCGCGCGTGCTCGGCGACGAAGCGGATCAGGCCGACACCGCCGCGCGGAATCGCCAGATCGACGATGTCCGTCAACTGCAGCAGCTTCATCACCGTTTCGCGGTGCAGATCTTCGACGAGCGTGATCGCCGCTTCGGGTACGCCGTTCGCACGCAGTGCGCCGCGCAGGGCCGCGGCGATTGCGCGATTGCTGCGCAGTGCTTCCGAACCGCCGCGCAGGAGTACGGCGTTGCCGGCATGGAAGCACAGCGCCGCCGCATCGGCGGTCACGTTCGGGCGTGCCTCGTAGATCATCGCGATCAGGCCGAGCGGGATGCGCACGCGCTCGATCGTAAGTCCGTTCGGGCGCCGTTCGCGGCGCGTGATCCGGCCGACCGGATCGGGCAGGTCGGCGACTTCCTTCACCGCTTGAACGATTCCCGCCAGGCGCGGCCCGTCGAGGCGCAGGCGGTCGATCATCGCGGGGGCGAGGTTCTTGGCCGAAGCCGCTTCGACATCGTGCGCATTCGCGGCGAGGATTTCGTCCGAGCGTTCGGCCAGCGCCTCGGCCATCGCATGCAGCACGCTGCGCTTGACCGGCGCGGACAACGCGGCGACGGCCGCGCCGGCCTCGCGCGCGGCAAGGGCCAGTTCGCGGATGTCCGGCTGCGCCGGTTCATTGCCCATTTCGGCTGCGGCGTTCACGCCGTCACTCCCTCGTTGAGGACCACCAAGTCGTTGCGGTGCAGGATCTCGTCGCCGTAGCTGAAGCCGAGGATTACCTCGATCTCGCGGGACTGTTTGCCGGCAAGGCGGCGCACTTCGCCGGCATTGTACTGGACCAGGCCGCGCGCGACCGGGGCGGCTTCGTGGACGATTTCCACGATGTCGCCGCGCTGGAATTCGCCTTCGGCGCCGATCACGCCTCCGGGCAGCAACGAGCGGCCCGCGGCGAGTGCGCGCGCTGCGCCGGCGTCACTGCAGATGCGGCCATCCGAGCCCGGTGCGTGGCGCAGCCAGTACTTTCGCGCGGCGAGCCGCGAGCTCGCCGCGGCGAAGCGCGTGCCGCGGAAAGCGCCTGCCCCGAGCAGGGCGACCGTCTCCGCGCGCGCGCCGTTGAAGAGGACGGTGGTGATGCCCGCATTGGCCGCCTTCGTGGCGGCCTGGAGTTTGGTGTGCATGCCGCCGGTGCCGCGCGTGCTGCCGGCGGCGCCGGCCATCGCCAGCACTGCCTGGGTCACGGCCGCGACCGACTCGACCGGCCGCGCGTTCGGGTTGATCTGCGGGTGCGCATCGTAAAGGCCGTCGACGTCGCTGGCGATGAGCAGCAGTTCGGCATCGACCAGCGCCGCGACGATGGCGGCGAGATTGTCGTTGTCGCCGAGTTTCAGTTCCTCGACCGCGACGGTGTCGTTCTCGTTGATCACCGGCACCGCAGCGAGGCGCAGCAGTTCGAGCAGGGTATTGCGCGCGTTGAGATAGCGGCGGCGGTTGCGCAGGTCGTCGTGGGCGAGCAGCACTTGCGCCACGGGCAGGCCGCCGAGCAGCTCCTGCCAGAGCGCAACCATGCGCGTCTGCCCGAGCGCGGCGAGCGCCTGGCGCGCGACGAGTCCACCGGCGTCCTCGACGACGCGGGCGCGTCCCGCCGCGACCGCGCCGGAAGACACGATCACGACTTCGCGTCCCTGTGCGCGCGAGGCGAGGACGAAATCGGCGAGCCCGCGCGCATGCTGCGCGGACAACTGCTGTCCGCCGGCGGTCAGCAGATTGCTGCCGACTTTGAGTACGGCGCGACGCCAGGGCGGCAGCGATTGTTGTGCGAAAGCTTGCGACACCGATTTCTCCGTGGCCTGAAGCGGCATCCTACGCTTCGCTCGATTTCACCAACCTGGCACGCAGTTCGTCCAAGCGCGGATCCGCGGCGGCGCCGGGGGAGGTGCGCGCAGCGAGGCTCTGCTCGGGCGTGCGTCCCTGACCCGCTTCGTTCGCCGCGGCGGCGGCCTGCCGGTACGCATCGCGGAACGGCACGCCGGCGATCGCCGCTTCGATGGCGACGTCCGTGGCGTACATCGCCGAATCGATCGCCGCGTGCATCGCGGCGGGGTTCCATTGCATGCGCGCGAGCAGGTCGGGCAGCAGTTCGAGCGCGGCGAGCCCGCGCGAGAAACCGTGGAAGAGACCGCCCTTGGAAAACTGCAGGTCGCGCTGGTAGCCCGACGGCAGCGAGAGAAGCTGTTCGATTTCGGCGCGGCCCGCGGCGACGCTCGCGTAGCTCGCGCGCATCAGCTCGACCACGTCGGGGTTGCGCTTGTTCGGCATGATCGACGAACCGGTCGTGTACTCGGGCGGCAGCTGGACGAAGCCGAATTCCGCCGTCGTGAACAGCGACAGGTCCCAGGCGAGCCGGCGCAGATCGAGGAGCGCGGTACCGAGTGCGTCGAGCGCGGCCATTTCGAATTTGCCGCGCGAAAGCTGGGCGTAGATCGGCGAGACCTGCATGCGCGCGAAGCCGAGCGCGCGCGTGGTGTGTTCGCGGTCGAGCTTCAGGTTCACGCCGTAGCCGGCGGCCGTACCGAGCGGATTCGCGTCGATCCAGGCGCGCGTATCGAGCGCACGTTGCGCGTCGTCGAGGAAGCTTTCGGCGTAGCCGGCGTACCACATGGCCGTCGAAGAAACGACTGCACGTTGCAGATGGGTATAGCCCGGCATCGGCAGAGGTTCCTGCGCGGCGCGGTCGAGGCACACCCTGGCGGCGTCGAGGCACAGCGCACGCAGCGCCGACAGCTTGGCCTTGAGCCAAAGGCGCGTGGCCACGAGGATCTGGTCGTTGCGGCTGCGGCCGGTGTGCACCTTGCGCCCGGCGTCGCCGAGCCGCTCGATCAGGCGCGCTTCGATCGCGGAATGCCCGTCTTCGTATTTTTCGTCGAGGACGAAGGCGCCGTTCCTGAAGTCCTCCGCGAGAGCGGCGAGCTCGCGGGCGATCGCCTTGGATTCGTCCTCCGTGACCACACCGATCCGGGCGAGGCCTTCCACGTGCGCACGGCTCGCCTCGATGTCGTGCAGGAAGAACTCGCGGTCGAGGACGACATCGTCGCCGGCGAGAAAACGCATGATGCGCGCGTCGGTTTCGACGCCGGGCTTTTGCCAGAGCAGATTACTCATGGGGAATGCTTTCCAGTTCGGGGCGGCCCAAGGCCAGGTTCAGATTCTGCATGGCCTGCGTCGCCGCGCCCTTGAGCAGGTTGTCGATCGTGGCAACGACGACGACGCGCTTGCCGCCCGGCGCGAGGGTGAACCCGCCGATCTGCACGCCGTGCCGGTTGGCGATGCGGCTGACCCAGGGCGCCTCGTCGATCACTTCGATCAAGGGCTCGTTTTTGTACTTTTCCACGTAGCGCGCCTTGACCGCGTCGAGCGTCATCGGCTGGGCGAGCCACAGGTTCACCGTCATGGTGATGCCGCGGAAATGCGGGGCGACGTGCGGCAGGAATTCGACCGGCACGCCGAGATGCCGCGTGACCTCGCGCTCGTGCGTGTGGTTGACGAGCGAGTAAGGCATCAGGTTGTCGCGCAGTTTTTCCGGATCGTTCTTGTCCGACGGCGTCGTGCCCGCGCCCGAATAGCCGGATACGCCGAAGCAGGCCGGCGGGCCGGCGAGCAAGTCCTTGAGCGGGGTGATCGCCAGCTGCATCGCGGTGGCATAGCAACCCGGGTTGCTGATCCGGCGCTGGCCGTGGTATTGGCCGCGGTACAGTTCCGGCAGGCCGTAGTACCACGCGCCGTCGAAGCGATAGTCGGCGCTGATGTCGACGATGATCGGGTCGTAGCCGGCTTCCTTGGCCGCGTCGATGGCGGCGACGTACGGCGCCGCCTTGCCGTTCGGCAGCGCCAGGACGACGACGTCGGCGCGCTTGGCCGCGACCGCCTCCGCGTCGAGCGCCTCGTAGCGCAGCTCGCCGCGATAGGCCGCGTTGTGCTCGGCCACGCGCTGTCCGTCGAGTTCGCGCGACGAGACGAAGGCGAGTTCGAGCGCCGGGTGCGCTGCGATCAGCTTGATCAGCTCCGTGCCCGTATAGCCGCGCGCGCCGACGATGCCGATGGTCTTAGTGTTGTTGCTCATGCGTGGAGTTCGGATTGATCGATTTAGAATTTTCCGCCCCGCCGCAGTTCTGCTCGGCGGCCGGATTGAAAAACCATTTCTTCAGGGCGAAGTAGGCGTACAGCGGAAACGGAGCGCAGATCAGGCACCAGGCCAGCAAAAGAAACGCGCGGACCCGCAACGCCCTTCCGCGTCGGATGCGCGTCGATGCGAAGATCGCCGCGTCCGGCCGCGGCCACTGTTCGGCGTTGAGCATGGCGATGGCCCGCGGCAACATCATGGCCGCGGCGACGGTGGGCGATGCGCTCAGCGCCAGAAGCAGCCAGCGGATCCAGAGGATCTTGTCGCAGTCCGGCAGCGAGTCGATGTGCCGGAACAGCAACGGCTTGAGCGCAGCGAGCAGTGCGGCGACGATCAAAGCCGGCACGAACCGCTTCAGAAATCGGCGCTTGTTCTCCGGCCCGGGGTAGAAGAGCTCCGGCCTCTCTGCGCGCTTGAAGAGATCGCCGGTCAACGCATTTTTCAGTCGCCGCCACATGCAGGGCCATTTCGATCAGGCTGCTTTGTCTTGGACTGCGGCGTCGGGGCCGGAGTCGATAAGGGTCGGCGTCTTGCTGCGGCAATAGTCGACGCAGGCTTCGATTTCGCCGAAGTCCTCGATGCCGTACCAGAACGCCTTGAACGAAGGCAGCTTGCAGCAGCCGTCGGATTCGGCGTAGTAGAAATGGTTGACGACGTTGCCGTGGCGCGAACGCCAGAACAATTGCGGCGTCTCTTCGCGCATCACCTGCCACACGGCGCGGCCGAGGCCTTCGCCCTGCGCTTCGTCGAGCACGGCGAACTTGTCGAGATAGACATGGCTGCGGCCGCCGGCGAGTCCGGCATCGAGCAGGATGACGGCGGCGCGGTAGTTTTCGCTGACGTAGGCGCGCAGGAGTTTGGTGCGTTCGAAGTAGTCGGGCGCGAGTTTGCGCGGGGCGAAACCCGATTCGATCAGGGCATGCAGGCGCGTCAGATCGAGCTGGTCCCACGACGTCGCGTGCAGCACCCGCTCGCCGCGCCGGATGTAGGTACCCGAGCCCTTGTGCGTGAACAGCTCCTTGGCGAGCTCGGCCGGCTTGGTGATCGACACCGACGAAGTCAGCGGCAGCGCGTCGAGCAGGTCCTTGATCTGCTCGATCTTCACGCGCATGCCGCCGTTGATCCACGGCTGCGCGCTCAGGTGCTCGTATTCGGTGGCGAGGTTGATCGAGTCGATGACGCTGCCGGCGTCGTCGAGCAGGCCGCCCGTGCCGGTGAGAAACACGATCTTGTACGGCTGCAGCGCCTTGATCAGCTCGTTCGCGGCGAAATCGGCATTGATGTTGAGGATCTGTCCGGCGACCGTTTCGCCGAGGCTCGCGATTACCGGAATCGAGCCCGCGTTGAGACTGGCTTCGATCGAGGCGAGGCTGACCCGTTCGACCTTGCCGACCAGGCCGTACTTGTCGCGGTCGAGATAGCCTGCTTCGAACACGCCGCCGATGATGGATGTCGCGCGCGCGTCGATTTTTTGCAGCGCTTCGACGAGTTTGAGGTTTTCGGTCTGCGACACACGGCGCACGATCGCAAGCGCTTCGGGCGAGGTGACGCGCAGGCCGTCGAGCGTCTGTTTGACGATGCCGGCGGCCGTCATCTCGGCATCGAGCTGCGGACCGGCGCCGTGGATCACGATCGGAGTCAGGCCGACCTGCTGCAGGAAGGCGAGCGAGGAAACGAGGTTGTCGAGGTCGTCGCGCAGCACCGCGCCGCCGACTTTGACCACGGCGAAGCGCTTGGCGTCGAGCTGCGAGAAACGGCGCAGATACTGGTCGATTTCCTTCGCGCTGCCCATGCTCGAGAGCAGGCGCACGATGGTCTGGCGGGTTTGTGTGTTCGTGTCCATCGATTCAATACTCGTTTACAAATTCGGGCGGCTGGGAAGATCAAGAGCGTTGCCTTATCTATGGCTTCCCAAAATGTGGATATAGCGCTCGCTGATCTGCTGCAGTTGGGACAGTTCGACGAACTCATCCGCGGTGTGCGCCTGGGCGATGTCGCCGGGGCCGCAGACGATCGCGGTGTAGCCGGCCTGCGAGAACAGCGAGGCCTCGGTCCAGAAGTCGACGGCGTTGCCGATCGGAAGCCCGACTTCGTCGGCGAAGTCGCGCGCTCTGAGGCGGCGTGCTTCGGCGCCGGCGATGTCGCCCGCAGGCAGCGGCGGACCGCGGAAGGTTTCCTGGAATTCGGCCGGTTGCGCGTCGAAGCCGTTGCGGAACGTCGCAAGCAGCGCGTCGATGTCCATCGACGGCAGCGGACGGAAACCGAAGCGCACTTCCGCGCTCGGCGCGATCATGTTCGCCTTGATGCCGCCTTCGACACGGCCGATGTTGAAGCGCAGCCCGGTCAGGCCGCCGAAGCGCTGATGCGACTGCGCTTCGACGTGGTCGAGCGCGTGCTGGCCCCAGCGGATCGCCTGGTGCAACGCGCTGTCGGTCGCCGCGTTGCCGCCCGAGGCATGGCCGGCGCGGCCCTTGAAGTTCATCAGTACCGAACTGATGCCGCGGTGGGCGAGCACCGCTTCGCCGCGGGTCGGCTCGGCGACGACGACCGCATCGAACGGCCGCTTCCGGGCGAGGAACGCGGCGATGCAGCGCGCATCGTTCGCTTCTTCGTCGGTCGTGAACAGAAAGGCCGCATCGTCCTGCGTCCGCGCCGCCGCGGTCAGCAGTGCAGCGGCGGCGCCCTTGATATCGCAGGCGCCGAGGCCGACCGCGCGCGTGTCGTTGACGCGCAGTTCGAACGGACTTGCCGTCCAGTGGGGCGAATCGGGCACGGTGTCGAGATGCACATTGAACAGGATCTTCGGTTCGCCGCGCACGGCGAACAGGCTGACCGCGCCGGCGCCGTGATCGGTGACGGCGCAGTCGAATCCCGGCAGGTTCGCGCGCAGGTAGTCGAAAATGCCGCCCGTGCCGATATCGCGCGGCGGATTGCGCGTGTCGAAGGCGACGAGCGCGCGCAGGTGTTGCAGGGTGGCGTCGAGCATCGCGTTCATGGCGCGACCGCCGCGGTGTAGATGTCGGGCACGTAGATTTCCATCAAGCTGGCGGGCCGCGCCGGCGCGGCGAATCCGTAACGTTGGTACAGGCCTTGGGCGTCCGCGGTGGCGAGGGTGAAGCGGCGCAGACCCTGCAGGTCGGGGTGGGCGACGACGGCATCGATCAACTGCTTGCTGTAGCCGCGCCCGCGATGCTCGGGCAGGACGAAGACGTCGACCAGATTCGCGAACGTCGCGTAGTCGGAGATCACGCGCGCGAACGCGACCTGGTGCCGGTCGAGATAGCCGCCAAAGCACAGCGAATTCGCGATCGCGCGCTGCACGAGCGTGAGCGGAATGCCGCGGCTCCAATACGCCTCGCGCGAAAGAAAGCCGTGGATCAGCGCGAGATCGAGCTCGTTCCGGTCGGTGCTGATGCGCAACATGGCGGCTGCCTGGTTCATTCGAATCTCAGCGGTTCACTTCGGCCCACAAGGTCGAGCTCATGCCGTACAGGCGGATGAAACCCTCGGCCTCTTCGACACCCCAGTCCGCCGACTGCGCATAGGTCGCGCCTTTGGCATTGAGGATGTGCGGCGACTTCACCGCGACCGCGCCGACGCTGCCGCCCTGAGTCTCCAGCATGACTTCGCCGTTGACCTTGGCCTGAGAGGAGGCAAGGAAGGCTTCGAGGTCGGTCTTGAGCGGATCCTTGAAGAAACCTTCGTAGACGAGCTCGACCCAGGCGCGCGCGACTTCGGGCTTGAAGCGGTTCTGCAGCTTCGACAACACCGCTTCCTCGAGCGCGCGGTGCGCGGTCAGCAAAGCGGTCAGACCCGGTGCTTCGAAGATGATGCGGCCCTTGAGGCCGATCGTGGTGTCGCCGGTATAGAGTCCGCGGCCGACGCCGTACCTGGCGAACTCGCGGTTGAGCCGGGCGAGGATTTCGTGTCCGGCGAGCTTTTCGCCGTTCAGTGCGACCGCTTCGCCGTTGACGAAGCCGATCGTCGCGCGCAACGGTTCGGCCGGCCATTCGGCGCGCGGCGCGCACCAGCCGCGCGCACCGTCGCCGGGTGCTTCCCAGCGGTCGATCTCGCCGCCCGACATGGTTACGCCGAGCAGGTTCTCGTTGATCGTGTAGCTCTTCTGCTTGGCGCGCACGCCGAAGCCGCGCTGCTCGAGGTAGTCCTGCTCGTAGGCGCGCGTATGCGTGTGCTCCTTCTGGATTTCGCGGATCGGCGCGACGATCGTGTAGTCGCCGAGCGCCTTGATCGTCAGGTCGAAGCGCACCTGGTCGTTGCCCATGCCGGTGCAGCCGTGCGCGATGTATTTCGTACCGAGTTCGTCGCAGCGTTTCAATGCGGCTTCGACGATCAGGTAGCGATCGGAGACGAGCAGCGGATACTGACCCTGATAACCCTGGCCGGCCCAGACGAACGGCCTGACGAAGCCGCTCCAGATCGCCGGGCCGCCGTCGACCGTGACATGGCTGGCGACGCCGAGCTCCTTGGCGCGGTTTTCGATATAGGCACGCTCCTCCGCGTCGACGCCGCCGGTGTCGGCGAACACGGTGTGCACGCGATAGCCGCGCTCTTGCAGGTAGGGAATGCAGAAGCTCGTGTCGAGGCCGCCGGAGAAGGCGAGGACGATGTCTTTTGTCGAGGGCTGAGGGCTGAGGGTTGAGGGCTGGGACATGGATGTTTCCTGGAATGTTGTGTCGGATTCGGAAGAGACGGCGACGGCAAGAAAGCGTTGCGGGCGGGCTTTGCGGCCCCTTAGCCCTCGGCCCTCAGCCCTGCTCGCGGCTGCGCCGCGAGCGAAGCCATCACCGCCTTCTGCACGTGCAGCCGGTTTTCGGCTTCGTCGATCGCGATGCAGGCCGGCGAGTCCATCACGGCGTCGGTCGCCTTGACGTTGCGGCGCAGCGGCAGGCAGTGGCTGAAGACGCCGCGGTTCGTGAGCGCCATCTTCGCTTCGTCCACGATGAAGTGCTTGTGCGCATCGCGGATCGGCTTTTCGTTCTCCCACTTGCCGAAATAGGGCAGCGCGCCCCAGCTCTTCGCATAGACGATGTCGGCGCCGCGGTAGGCCGTTTCGACGTCATGGCCGATCGCGAAGCTGCCGCCGTTCTCGGCGACGTTCTGCCTGGCGAAGTCGAGATAGCGCTGATCGAGCGCGTACTCCGGCGTCGGGCAGAGCAGGGTGACGTCCATGCCGTAGCGCGTCGCGATCTGCAGGGCGGAATTCGCCACCGCGGTGTTGAGCGGCTTCGGATGATAAGTCCAGGTCAGCACGTACTTCTTGCCGCGCAGGTCGGTGGTGCCGAAATGCTGCTGCAGGGCAAGGATGTGGGCGAGTTCCTGCATCGGATGCGTGATCGTTTCCATGTTGATCACCGGCACGGTCGAGTATTTCGCGAAGGAATGGATCACGTGGTCCTGACGGTCGATCGACCAGTCCTTGAACTTCGGGAACGCACGCACCGCGATCAGATCGACGTAGCGCGAGAGCACGCGCGCCACCTCGGCGATGTGCTCTTCGGTGTCGCCGTCCATCACCGTGCCGAGTTCGAACTCGATCGGCCATGCGTCCTTGCCCGGCTGCAGCACGACGGCGTGGCCGCCGAGCTGGAACGCGCCGAGCTCGAAGCTCGTGCGCGTGCGCATCGAGGGATTGAAGAACAGCAGGGCGATCGATTTGCCTTTCAAGTCGTCGCCGAGCTTGTTTTGCTTGAACCGCGCCGCGCTTGCGAGCAGCGTGTCGAGTTCGGGGCGGCTCCAGTCCTGGGTACTGAGAAAATGTCGAATGGCCATCTATCAATGCTCGGTCAAAAGAAGCTGTTTGTTGAAAAGTCCGGCCATGGATGGCCGGTCTTTCCCGGGCGACGGATCGCCGTGGAAGGACCTTGAACAGCCATCTACGGCCCTCGGTCAAAAACCAAAAACAAAAAAACCCGGCGCGGAGCCGGGTTTTTATCGTCGAATCACATGAAAATCGTGCGACAGCTTACCCGGCCGTGTTGATCGTGGTCGGTCGACGCGCGCGCGACGTCATGCCCGCGGCCATGTCGGCGCTGGACAGGATTTCAACGGTGGCGAAGAGCTGGTTCATCGGAGTGCTGTCGTTTGGACGGCTAATCATGCCCGGAATCATGGCGCAGCGCAACAGGATTGCCCGGTGCGGGCTAGCGCAGCATCGCGCCGGCGGTGGCCGGGTTGCCGTCGTTCGGTTCGGGGCGGATGCCGAGCAGACGCGCGAGCACGGAGTACACGTCCACGTTGTCGAATTCCGGCACGACCAGGCCTTGCTTGAACGCGGGGCCGCGGGCGACGAACAGCGCGCGCATGTTCGGGTCGTCGTTGTCGTAGCCGTGTTCGCCGCCGCCGTGCCGCGCGTTGGGCCGATCGAGGAACGACTGCGTCTGCAACTGCCAGCCGTCCTCCGCCGCGCAGACGATCGCGGGAATGCGCGGATTCGTGCCGTAGTGCAGCCGCGCCGGGATCTCGCCCTTGCGCCAGCATTGGACATGCTCGTGCGGAGCGAGCAGGGCCTTTTCGATCTCCGCTTCATGGCCCGGTTTGGGATTGAGCCCGGTCAGCACGCCCGCCGTGACGAGATCGACGTGGCTCAGGTCGATCAAGCGGTCGAGCAGCACGTTGCGTTCGTCCGAAACCGCAGTCATGCCGTGATCGGAGACGATCACGAGGTTGGCGTTTGCGAACAGGCCTCTTTTCTTCAGCTCGTCGACGAGGCGGCCAAGCGTCGCGTCGATGGTGCGCAGCGCGGCGTTCGCTTCGGGCGAATCCGGGCCGTAGTCATGGCTTTCGTGGTCGAGCAGTTCGAAGTAGAGAGTGAAGAAGCGCGGGCGCCGGTCCGCAGGCAGATCGAGCCAGGCGAGGAATTGATCGATGCGCTGATCGGGCGTCATCTTGCCGTTGAACGGCAGATAGTAGTCCGGGCGGTGGCCGCGGATCTCGGCATCGCTGCCCGGCCAGAACATCGTTGCGGTGCGGACGCCCTGTTTGTCTGCGGTCACCCAGATCGGCTCGCCGCCGTCCCACCAATGGCCGCTCAATTCGGCGCTTTTTTTGTAGCTGAACTTGCCGAGTATCGGGTCGACCATCGTGTTGTTGACGATGCCGTGGTGATCGGGATACAGGCCGGTCACGAGCGTGTAGTGGTTGGGGAACGTCAGGCTCGGAAACGACGGCCGCATCGCCTTGGCACGCACGCCGTCGGCGGCCAGGGCGGCAAGGTTCGGCGTCAGGCCGCGATCGAGATAGTCGGCGCGGAAGCCGTCGATCGAAATCAGGATCAGCGGCGCGG
>CBJLOV010000001.1:0-85372 GCA_966424745.1 uncultured bacterium | reverse complement strand
AGCAAGCCGTTTGACTCCGTGCTTCTTGGCGTCCGTTCTTGGGGAGCAAGTTCAGATGCCGGTGCCGCCTTTGATGGCGAAGATGTCGTTGGCGAAGACGTCGGGGGCGACGGTCAGCAACAGGCGAACCGTATCGGCGTAGGCTTTATCCATGGGGTTTCAGGCTCAGCAAGGTGCCGTCATCCAGTCGGCTCATCCAGCGTTTGGGGCTGCCGGTGCGGACTGTGTATTGCTTCAGCAAAGCATCCACGTCCAGGAGGTTCGTTTCGCGCGCCCAAGTCAGAAACAGGCGTACCGCCTTCACGCTGGTACAGCAGGCCAGCAGTCGGCCGAAGAGATCCTTGCGCGTCGAGCGCAGTCCGTCGAAGAGATTGCGGGCTTCTTCGAGACTCTGCTTGGTGCCCGCTTCGTACAGCATTTCCAGCGTTGCGCGTTCGATGACGGCAACACGCAGCCCTTCCGGCAGCCCCGGCGGCGTGGTCAGGGTCTTCTGTGCCAGTTCGTCATCGGGCCAGTCGAACAAGCGCGCATGGACATAGCGCGCTGGGAAGCGCTGCTTGAACCAGGGAGGGAGCAGAAAGCGGACATCCCCCCACAGCACCAGCGTGTCTCGACTGCCGAGGTTGTGCTTCACTCCTTGCCAAGCCAACGCGCTCTTGCCGCCGACGTGCAGGCCAGCGACTCGCTTCTGCAAGAACAGCAGTGCGCCATGGACGCCAAACTCATCGTTCGGGTAGGCGTAGACGCCGTGGGCTAGACGCACGAGCCAGCGGCCGCGGACATAGTGCGCAGCGAGCTGGGGTGAGATCCCGAACTGGTTGAGGACAGCCAGATCAAATGGCGCCCCGCGGGGCAGTTCCGCTTGCAGGCGCTTGATTAGTTGATGTCGCGGAGTACCATCCATGTTATAAAATTAGCACAGAATTCAATCATTGCGTCGGTCGCGGCAGAAATTTGACTTAAAAAATAGCACCTTGCTTTAATTTTTATGCCGAATTCAATCTTGGGCCAACCCGAGGCCACCCGCCGCTGAGTGGCATTCATGGCGAACAAAATTGGTATGGCAATTCACCGACGTGGCAGGTCATAAATATGAGCAACGGCCTTCACAATGCAGAACGACACGGCCGGTGGTGGAGGCGGCTATGGCGAGGCTACGTGCGTGGTGAACGACGCGTCGCGATCGTGCTGCAGGACTGGGGCAGTCCCGCCGTGTCACTGCGGTGTTGCTGTGGGCGATGAGGCTAGCGCTGCTGACCGGTCTGGCGTATGTGATCTTCCGGCCGATGTTGCTCGTGATCGGCGTCATCGTCGTTGCTTAGGCCGCGCAACCTATCGAGTCGGGTGAGAGGAGTGAGCCCGAATGGCGCGAAGGACATTCGGGGTTCGGACTCTACGACAAGGACGAATGGCGTCATGACGCGGGGATTCGGACGAGCCGTGAGGCTTGCTACTTCGCGAGTGTCTGAGCGGCTCCTAGCAAGGCCCTGCCGCCGCTTCCGCCGGAAGACTTTGCATCGCTCGTCGCGGCCGTCAGGCCACCGAGAATATTGCCGGCGCGCACGCCCACTCCTCCCAGGGTCACGACCCAAAACGTCGGCAGAACGATAAACATCGTCGCCATGACGAAGTTGAGCAGCATGTCGCCGAACGCATTGCTGGGCCCGATCAGCGGATCGAAATTGAAGTGTGGACGCCCCACGCCGAAGCCCCAGCCGTAGAGCGCATCCAGGATCGTGCTGTCGATCCAGCACGCGAGCTGAAACCAGAAGTCCACGAAAAAGAGCGCGAATTCCACGCAACTCACCGTCACCATGGCCTTCAGTTCGTCGGTGCCGATCAGCAGCACGAGCGGAATGCAGACGACCAGCGCCATCTTGAGAAACGACAACACCATCGGCAGCGCCTGTCGCACGACATCCATCGCCGGAAAGAATCCGAGCGATCCCACCGTCAGCTCGACGTCCCTGGCACCGCGCGCAATGCCGTTCGGCTGTGACATGCTGATTTGTCCGCCATAGTCGCTGTAGGCGTGGCCTTGGTTTATTTTCTGCTGCTCCGGTGAGACGACGGCGTGGATCACCGAATCGTTCACCTCGCTCTTGAACAGGAACTTTGCCAGGTTGAGTGAGGGTACAGATTTACCCGGTTTTTTACCCGCTGAATGAGGCGCGTCGGTGGATGTCGGTGGACGATCCTGGAGGCCAAAAACGAAAAACCCCACATCAGAGCGGGATTTTCGGGGTGCCGCTGAATTTGCATGGACGTCGTTGGACGTCTTGAGTGGTGCCCAGGAGAGGACTCGAACCTCCACGGTTTTACCCGCTAGTACCTGAAACTAGTGCGTCTACCAATTCCGCCACCTGGGCTAAGGTGCGGCTCGCGGCGTCTTGCTCCACGAGGGCCGCGCAAGATACCGCCGGAGCGCGCAGGTGTCAATGTCGGCCTATAATGCCGCTCGCCGGGCGGCCACGGCAGCCATGATCCGAGGGTGCAACGGCTCGTCGGATTCCGAAAAAAAAATCCACGAGAAATCCTTTGAAGAAGAAAAATCCCGCCGCGGCCAAACGCGGCAAGACGAATGCGAAGCTGCCGGGCTGGCTGCCTGAGGTCGCGTCTGCGGCGAAGACGCCGGCGCGCGGCGCCAAGGCGGCGTCCAAACGCCCCGGTTTTCTGCCGGAATTTCCGCCGGCGCCCGCGACCAAGCCGGCGAAGGCCGCGAAGCGAGGCGCGGCGACGCACGGAGGTGCAGCGCCGAAGCCGGCCGGACCGAGGCCGGCGAAGAAAAATTTTGCCTCCGATCCGCATGCCGAACGCGAGGCGCAGCGCTACGAATTTCCGATCCCGAGCCGCGAGGCGATCCTCGCCCACCTCGCCGACTACGGTCCGCTGCTGACGGCCGAGGAACTGGCGCACGGCCTCGGTCTGCGCCATCCGCGCGATGTCGAGGCGCTGACGCGTCGGCTCGCGGCGATGCTGCGCGACGGCCAGCTGCAGCAGAACCGGCGCGGCGGTTACGGCGTGGCGACCAAGCTCGATCTGATCCCGGGCTCGATCATCGCCAATGCCGAGGGCTTCGGTTTCCTGCGCCCCGATGCCGGCGGCGACGACATCTACATTTCGCCGGCGGAGATGCGCAAGGTGCTGCACGGCGATCGCGCGCTGGTCAGCATCGTCGGCGCCGACCGGCGTGGGCGCAAGCAGGGTGCGATTGTCGAAGTGCTCGAACGCCGCGCCTCGCGCCTGGTCGGCCGCATCGTGATCGAAAACGGCGTCGTCGTCGTCGCTCCCGACGACCGCAGGCTGCATCAGGACATTCTGATTCCGCCGGGCAAGGACCGCGGCGCGCGGTCGGGTCAGATCGTCGTTGCCGAGATCACCCAGGCGCCGACCGCGCAGCGCGGGCCGATCGGCGAAGTCGTCAGCGTGCTCGGCGAGCGCCTGACGCCGTCGTTGATCGTCGAGATGGCGATCGCGGGCCACGGCCTGCCGGCGGAATTCCCCGAGAAGACGCTGCGCGAAGCCGCGCAGGTCGAACCGCAGGTCACCCACGAGGAAACCCGGGGCAGGGTGGATCTGCGCAAGCTGCCGCTGGTCACGATCGACGGCGAGGACGCACGCGATTTCGACGATGCGGTGTATGCCGAGAAGGCGGCGGGCGGGTTCCGCCTCGTCGTCGCCATCGCCGACGTGTCGCACTACGTGCGTCCCGGTGCGGCGCTCGACGACGAAGCGCAGAAGCGCTCGACCTCGGTGTATTTCCCGGGCTACGTCGTGCCGATGCTGCCGGAGACGCTGTCGAACGGCATCTGCTCGCTCAATCCGAAGGTCGAGCGGCTGTGCATGGTCTGCGACATGCATGTCGGCTACTCGGGCGAGGTATCGAAGGCGAAATTCTATGCGGCGGTGATGCGCTCGCATGCGCGCCTGACCTATACGCGCGTATGGCAGGCGCTCGGCGAGAACGACGCCGACGCACGCGCCGAACTCGCCGACGTGCTGCCGCAGCTCGAAACCCTGCACCAGCTCTACCAGATCCTGGCCAAGGCGCGCCAGCGCCGCGGCGCGATCGATTTCGAAAGCGTGGAGGTGAAGTTCCGCCTCGCGGCGTCGGGCGAAGTCGTGCAGCTCGGCGCCGACCCGCGCAACGATGCGCACAAGCTGATCGAGGAATGCATGATCGCCGCGAACGTCGAAGCGGCGAAATTCCTCGACAAGGCGAAGATCCCCGCGCTGTATCGCGTGCACGCGACGCCGCCCGAATCGAAGTACGAGGACCTGCAGGAGTTTCTGCTCGAATTCGGCTTGCGCATGCCGCCGCACGCCGAGGTGAAGCCGAAGGATTTCTCCAATCTGCTCAAGCAGATCAGGAAGCGCGCCGACGCGAGCCTGATCGAGTCCGTCGTGCTGCGCGCACAGTCGCTCGCCGTCTACAGTCCGCAGGACTCGGGGCATTTCGGCCTGGCGTTGGAGCACTACGCGCATTTCACTTCGCCGATCCGGCGCTATCCGGACCTGCTCGTGCATCGCGCGATCCGCTATGCGCTGGCGCGCGGCAAGGCCCAGGATTACACCTACAGCGCGAACGACATGGCCTCGCTCGCCACGCACTGCTCGCACAACGAGCGCCGCGCCGACGAGGCCGAACGCGACGTGGACGAGCGCTACAAGTGCGCGTGGATGGAGAAGCACGTCGGCAGCGAATTCGACGGCATCGTATCCGGCGTCACTTCGTTCGGCCTGTTCGTCGAACTGACCGAATCGCAGGTATCCGGTCTGGTCCACATTACGCAGCTGCCGAACGACTACTATCACTTCGACCCGGTGCGGCACCTGCTCGGCGGCGAGCGGCGCGGTCTGCAGTTCCGCCTCGGCGACGAGGTGCGCGTGCAGGTGCTGCGCGCGAGCATGGAAGACCGCAAGATCGATTTCCGCCTCGTGCAGAAGCAGGAGGCGGCGAAGGCCGCGCAACAGGAAGCGGCGAAACCCACCAAGAAGAAACGCAAATGAGCGGCGAACTGCTGTTCGGCATCCATTCGATCGATGCCGCGCTGACCAACGATCCGAAGAACATACTCGAACTCTATTTCGAGTCCGACAGCCACAATGCGCGCATCAAGGAACTTTCCGAAAAGGCGCGCGAACTTGGCCTGAAGCCGCACGCGCGTCCGCGCGAGGCGCTCGACCGCATGACCGGCGGCGCGCGTCACCAGGGCGCGGTCGCGCGCTATCGCGCCGCGCCGCCGCGCACGGAGAAAGAGCTGTACGAGCTCGTCGACCGGGCGCAGCGGGACACGCTGATCCTCGTCCTCGACGGCGTCACCGATCCGCACAATCTCGGCGCCTGCCTGCGCTCGGCCGAGGCGGCGGGCGTCACCGCCGTCGTCGTGCCGAAGGACCGCGCCGCCGGCATCACGCCGACCGTGCGCCGCGCCTCCAGCGGTGCCGCCGACCGCGTCGCCTTCTTCGCCGTGACCAATCTCGCGCGCAGCCTGAAGGCGCTGAAAGAGAAGGGGGTCTGGCTGGTCGGCCTGGCCGGCGAGGCGCCGCAGGATTTCTACGCGCTCGACCTGAAGGGTCCGCTCGGCATCGTCATGGGCAGCGAAGGCGAGGGCATGCGCCGGCTGACGAGCGAAGCCTGCGATTTCCTCGCGCATATTCCGATGCGCGGCAACGTGGAAAGCCTCAATGTTTCGGTGGCGACGGGCGTGGCCCTGTTCGAGGCGCTGCGGCAGCGCGCATCGTAGGGGACCGATTCATCGGGCCCGCTCGGGCGGCCCTGAACGATTCAAAGCCGGGCGCAAGCGTGTCGGCATCCAGCGCGCAAGTCGCGCCCGTATGGGAGAGAGGGAATATGGCGTGGCACGATTGGGTGGGAATGGTCGGCGTGGTCGTCACGCTGACGGCCTTCTTCCTGCTGCAGGCCGGCAGGCTGCACGGTACCGGCTTCATCTACCAGGCGATGAACGCGGTCGGCGCGGCGGCCGTCGTGCTGTCGCTGTTCTACAACTTCAATCTGTCGGCCTTCATCGTCGAGACCGTATGGGTCGCGATCAGCCTCTACGGCATGGTGCGCGGCTGGCGCCTGCAACAGATGGAATGACGCGCGCCGTGCGGCCTGCATCGGGAAGGGCTCGCAGGGGTTCGATTTGTCGAACCCGGCTTTCTCCGCACCGACAATCGAAAGCCGGGCGCGGTGAATCGTGCCCCTGCGTTCGTTCGATTCCCTATGCCTCGTCCGTGCCTTCGTTGACGCCTTCGAACAGGAACGTCGACAGGTAGCGCTCGCCGGTGTCGGGCAGCATGGCGAGGATCACGTCGCCCTGCTTGGCCTGCTTCGCGACTTCGAGTGCGGCGGCGAAGGTGCCGCCCGAGGAGATGCCGCAGAAGATGCCTTCCTCTTTGGCCAGCGCGCGCGCGGTGTCGCGCGCTACGACCTCGTCGACCGGCAGAATCTGATGAGCGACGTTCTTGTTGAGCACGGCGGGAATGAAATCCGGCGTCCAGCCCTGGATCTTGTGCGGCTTCCATTCCTTGCCGGAAACGAGCGCCGCGCCCGCGGGTTCGGTCAGCACGATCTTGGTGTCGGGGCGGGCGAGGCGGATCACTTCGCCCGCGCCGGTCGCGGTGCCGCCGGTGCCCCAGCCGGTGACGAACCAGTCGAGGCGCTTGCCGGCGAAGTCCTGGACGATCTCCGCGCCGGTCGTGTTGCGGTGGAACGAGGGATTGGCTTCGTTCTCGAACTGGCGGGCGAGGAAGGCGCCGTGTTTCTCCGCGTATTCGCGCGCGAGGCGCACCATGCCGGAGCCGCGTTCGGCGGCGGGCGTCAGGATCACCTTGGCGCCGAAGGCGCGCATCAGTTTGCGCCGTTCGACCGAGAAGGTTTCGGTCATGAAGGCGACGAAGGGATAGCCCTTGGCCGCGCAGACCATCGCCAGCGCCACGCCGGTATTGCCGCTGGTCGCTTCGACCACGGTTTGGCCGGGCTTGAGCGTGCCTTTGGCCTCGGCGTCGAGGATGATCGCGAGGGCCAGGCGGTCCTTCACGCTTCCGCCCGGATTGAACGCTTCGACCTTGACGTACATTTCCACGCCCGGCGGCGCGAGGCGGTTGATGCGCACGATCGGAGTGCGGCCGATCGTTTCGAGGATGCTGTTGTAGACCATGGCGTGATCCTGGGCGAGAGTCGAGCGGGCCAGTATAGACGGATATACGGCCGTCGGATTCGCGCCGCCTGATAGCCAAAAAGGCATATTCATATTCCGCCGGCCGGGGCGGCGGAACCGGCAGGCCTCGGGCCTCGCCTCGACATCCGCGGTTCGCGGCTACAATGCCGGTTTCATCGGACCCGCGGCGGCCCCGCGCACGGCATGCAGTCAATAACCCGGCATACGTCGACCATTCCGCCCTGCTGCGCGAGCCCGGGTTCCGGCGGTGACGCCTGATGGATGACGTTCGGCGTTTCGGCCTCGACGCCTGGCGCGCGCTGGCCATCGTGCTCGTCCTGATCGGGCATGCGAGTTTCTTCTTCCTGCCGCTCACCAAGGAGCTCGACGTCTGGTACAGCCTCGCCTTCCTCGGCGTCGAGCTGTTCTTCGTGCTCAGCGGTTTTCTGATCGGCGGCATCCTGATCGGCGAGTTCCGCAGCGGCCGGTTCCGCCTCGGCCGGTTCTGGGTGCGGCGCTGGCTGCGTACCTTGCCGAACTATTTTCTGTTCCTCGCGCTGAACGTCGTGCTGTACCGCTTCATGTTCGGCGCTTGGCCGCAGTTCGGCCTGTTCCTGGTGTTCCTGCAGAATTTCGCCTGGCCGCATCCGCCGCTGTTTTCCGAGGCCTGGAGCCTGTCGGTCGAGGAGCTGTTCTACCTGATCGCCCCGCTCGCCGCGCTGGCGGTCGGACGCGTGACCGGATGGCGCGGCGGCGTCGTGCGCTGGCTGCTGCTCGCGATCGCACTGATCACCGCGATCCGTGTCGGCTACGTGCTCCGGTTCGATCCGCTGTGGGATTCGGGCGTGCGCAAGGTGGCCCTGCTGCGCATGGACGCGTTCATCTACGGCCTGCTCGCGGTCTGGCTTTACGCCGTGCGCGGCATCTCGGCGCGCGTGCGCGCGCGGGTCGCGCTGGCCGGCATCTGCGGCTTCGCCGGTTCGGTTCTTGCGTTCTTCCTGCTGCCGCGCGATCACGACTTCTTCGCGCGCACGTTCCTCTTCAACCTCGTTCCGGCCAGTCTCGCCGCGATGCTGCCGCTCGCGGCGGAATGGCGCGCGCGCAGGGTGTCGTGGATCGTGGACGTCTGCGTGCGCCGCGTCGCGCTGTGGTCGTATTCGCTCTATCTGTGCCAGCTGGCGCTCATGCGCTGCATCGCGCTGACGACGTGGAAGGGCACGACGCGAGCGGAATGCCTGCTCGGCGCGATCGTGTTCATTGCGCTGTCGATCGCCTGCGCGGCGTTCGTCTACCATTTTTTCGAACTGCCGATCCTGCGCTGGCGCGACCGGATGACGCGGCGTTCGCGCGCTGCCGGCGTCGCGCCGGCAGCGTGAGCCGGCGTCTCAGCGGGCGAGGTTCATCGCCTTGAGAATGAAGGCATAGACGTCTGCGGCCTCGTCGATCTGCATCGTCGTCGGCTTGCCCTGGCCGTGGCCGGCGCGTGTTTCGATGCGGATCAGCTTCGGCCTGCCCTGCGGGTTCGCCGCCTGCATCGCCGCGGCGAACTTGAAGCTGTGCGCGGGGAAGACGCGGTCGTCGTGATCGCCGGTGAGGATCAGCGTGGCCGGATAGTCGGCCCCCGCCTTGACGTTGTGCAGCGGCGAGTAGGCGTGGAGCGCCTTGAAGTCGTCGCCGTTGTCGACCGAGCCGTAGTCCGATTCCCAGGCCTTGCCGATCGTGAAGTCGCGAAAGCGCAGCATGTCGAGCACGCCGACCTGGGGGATCGCCGCCGCGAACAGGTCCGGGCGTTGCAGTTCGGCCGCCGCGACGAGCAGGCCGCCGTTGGAGCCGCCGCGGATCGCGAGCTTCGCCGGCGAAGTATACTTTTGCGCGATCAGGTATTCCGCGGCGGCGACGAAGTCGTCGAACACGTTCTGCTTGTTCGCCTTGATGCCGGCTTCGTGCCAGTCGCGGCCGTATTCGCCGCCGCCGCGCAGGTTGGCCACGGCGTAGATGCCGCCGAGATCGAGCCAGGCCGCAACGGCGGCCGAATAGGTCGGCTGGATCGGAATGTTGAAGCCGCCGTAGCCGTAGAGGATCGTCGGGTTGCCGCCGTCCAGCGCCAGGTTCTTCTTCGCGGTCACGAACATCGGCACGCGCGTGCCGTCGCGGCTCGCGTAGAACACCTGCCGGGTTTCGTACTTGGCGGCGTCGAATGCCGTTTTCGGCGCGCGCCACACGCCGCCGCTCGAGGCGCTCAGGTCGTAGCGGTAGATCGCGGCCGGCGTCGTGAACCCGGAAAAGCTGTAGAACGCCGCCTGGTCGCGCGGGCGGCCGCTGAAGCCCGAGGCCGTGCCGAGGCCGGGCAGGGCGATCTCGCCGATCGGCTTGCCCTTGAGGTCGAACAGGCGCACGACGCTGTGCGCATCCTGCATGTAGGTGGCGACGAGGCTGCGGTTGACGATGCGCACGCTCTGCAGGGTGTCCTTGGCCTGCGCCACGAGTTCCTTCCAGTCGGCCTTGTCGGGGCGGTCCACGTCGATCGCGACGATGCGGTAGCGCGGCGCGTCGGCGTCGGTGAGGAAGTACAGCGTGCTCTTGGTGTTGCCGAGGAATTCGTAGGCGGCGTTCCAATCGCCGATCAGGGTCTCCACCGGCGTGATCACCGAATGGGTCTTGACCTTCTTGCCCTGCATGTTGCGCACGTTCGGGCCGGGCGCGTTCGCGGTCGAGACTTTCTTCTTTTCCCCCTTCTGCCGGTAGGCCTTGCTGAGGTCGCGATAGAGCACGAGGTTCTTCGGCTCGGTGCTGCGGTTGACGCTGATCACGAGCCAGCGGCCGTCGTCGCTGACTTCACCCTGGAAGCGCCAGTCGGGCTGGGCCGGGTTCTCGTAGACGAGGAAGTCGTCGTCCTGGTCTTCGCCGAGGCGGTGGAAATACAGTTTCTGGAATTGGTTCGCCGCCTTCAGCGAGTTCCCCGCGGGTTCGTCATAGCGGCTGTAGAAGAAGCCGGTGCCGTCGCGGCGCCAGCTCGCGTTGGAAAACTTCACCCACTTGAGCACGTCCCCGGTCGGCTTGCCCGTGTCGACGTCGAGGACGTGCCATTCCTCCCAGTCCGAGCCGCCCGAGGACAGGCCGTAGGCGACGTACTTGCCGTCGTCGCTGACCGACCACTGCTTGAGCGCCACGGTGCCGTCCTTCGACAGCGCGTTCGGGTCGAGCAGCAGGCGCGGGGCCGCGTCGAGCGCATCGGCGACGTAGAGCGCGGCCTGATTCTGCAGGCCGTCGTTGCGCGTGTAGAACCAGCGTTCGCCGTATTTCTGCGGAGCGCTGTAGCGCTCGTAGTTCCACAACTCGGCGAGGCGCTGCCTGATGCGGTCGCGGCCGGGAATCGCGTCGAGATAGCCCGAGGTCAGCTTGTTCTCCGCGTCGATCCAGGCACGCGTGTCGCGGCTGTCGAGGTTTTCGAGCCAGCGGTAGGGGTCGGCGACTGCCACGCCGTGATAGGTGTCTGTTTGCGCGTCTTTCTTCGCGGCCGGGTAGGCGAGGTCGGCGGCCTGGACCGCCTGGGGGTTTGCGCAGAGCACCATTGCGGCGGTCGCCGCCATGACCGTAAGAGAACGCATCGAATCTCCAGGGAGCGTGGATTTTTCTGCCGTTCGTGCGCAGGCGGAAATTCCGCTACTTTTGTCGATGCTTTCAGCTGGAAAGCGAGAGCGGACTGCTCGCGCCGGCGCAATGAGCATGGCAGGCCGCGAGTATACGGGCGCCGCGTTAATCCCCGCTTATGTACTTCGGCCCGTCGCCCGCGGTTTTTTCGTAGACGCCCTTGCCGGCGCGGCGGTACTGGGTGAACCCTTTCTTCGCCACGTTGCTTTCCTTGAGCACGTGCGCATTGCCGATCGCCACGTTCGGGGCGCTCAAGACGCGTTTCACGGCCGCCCCGCACTGGGGGCAGACGGTCAGCTCCGCCTCGCTGAGCTTTTGGCGCACGTCGAAGTGGGCCTCGCAATGGGCGCAGCCCTTGTCGACGGCAGCGTATTCGTAGATCGGCATGGCGGGTACGATGGTTGCAGCGGTTGCTGTGCCGATGATGGGCCTGCTCGGCAGCGAACTCAAGCCGCACGGGCGTTCTGGGCCGCGAAAAAAAACGAGGCCGTCGCTGGGACGGCCTCGTTTCGCTTCGAGCCCGAATCGGCTCAGTGGTGTTGCGGCCCGCCGGAACGGCCTGCGGCCGGACGCGGGGCGGATCGCGACGCGCCGGCGTACACGCGCGGCGCGGCGCTGGCGTGCGCCTGCGCCGGGTGGAAGTTCATCGCCGCGGAATGGGAGGGCGCGGCGTTGAAGTGCGTTGGTGCCGGGCGAAAGTTCATCGCCGCGGGATGCGACGGCGCAGTGTTGCGCGGCGCGTTCGTGTGCGGTGCGGCATTGGTATGGGCCGGCGGCGCGGAGCGTGCGTTCATCGCGGGAGCGGCGGGGCGCGGCGCCGGGTTGTTGTGCGGCGCAAAGTTCGACTGCTGAACCGACGCCGCATGCAGGGCAGGGCCGTGCGCGGCGAAATTCGCCTGCGCGGCATTGCCCTGGCGCGGCGCGAAGCCGGCCGAACGCATCGCCGGGCGGCTGTCGGCGGCGGCTTGGCCCGCCGTGCGCGATGCGCTTGCAGCGAATGCGCCGGGGCGCGCCGTCGCGGCGACGGCCGGCGTGCCGTGATTGACCGATGCGCGCATCGCCTGGTTCTGGCTGGCCAGCGTCTGGTGCTGCACCTGCGCGGCGATGGCCGGCGTGTGCCGCTCGTTCGCGTAGCGCATCTCCTCGGCGTTCGGCTGTGCGTTCGCGCCGCCGGGGCCGTTGTAGCTCACCCGCGTCACATTGGTGTTGTTGATCACCGTCTTGTTGTAGACGTTGGTGATGTTGACGTTGGTGATGTGGTTGACCTCGCGGTTGTAATAGAACCCGCGCGGGCCCCAATAGCCGCCGACATAGCCGGCGCCGACATAGCCGAAGCCGTAGTTGATGCCGCCGTAGTAGCCGACGTGCAGGCCCCAGTAGCCCGGGTGGAAGAGGTAGACGCCGCTCGACCAGCCCCAGTAGCCCGGCGTCCACAGTGCGCCCGTGTACGGCGGCAGCACCCAGGTGCCCGGCACCCAGTAGTAGCCGGTGACGGGGTCATAGGCCCAGTAGCCGGGGGTCCAGATATAGCCCGGGCCCGGAATCGCCGGCTGCACGTAGACCGGCAGCGCCGGCGGCGCGAAGTTGACCGAGACGAACACGCCGGCGTGTGCCGTGGGCGTGGTGACGGCGGTCAGCGCGGTCGCGGCGGCGAGGGCGACGAGCGAGCGCGCAAGCCAGACGCGAGCGCGGGAAGTGCGATGGGTGGACCCTGCAACGTTCATGGAATTCTCCCGGATGGGTGGGTGCTGCAAGTTCCACAACGCGGACGGCGGTGGGGCGCGGACATGGCCGCCGCGGGCGGTGCGGAATTCGTTCAGTTTCGAACCGTGCGGCCGCCGACGTCAAACCTTAACGGTCGGCCGCCTATCATCGCGCCGCTTCGACCGCGGCGCGGCGGGCAGGGAATGACCGATCTTCAAGGAAACCACTCGATGTCGTCCGGCAATACGGAATCGAATGCGGGCAAGCGTCCCGCGCTTGCGGCCCTCGCTCTTGGCGCGCTCGGTGTCGTCTTCGGCGACATCGGCATCCGCCGGCTGCGCACGCTGGAGGCGGTGCTCGAGCTGGCCTGCCGTGTTATTCGCGCGGAAGGAAATTTATAACGCGGGTTGCAGGGAGCAAAAGCGGATCCCGTCGGATAGAACAAAATGAAGCCGGATCTGTTTGATCCGCTCCATCCGCGTTCATCCGCTCTGATCCGCGTCAAACGCTTTCTGTTTTCCCCCCACGCGCAAACGATTTCGTCCCACGCGCCCCGAGATCAATCGATCGGTCCGCACCAGCCCGGCAGATAGTCGGCGTCGCCGCTTTTCGCCAGCTTCAGCGCTTTTTCCAGCGACTTGTCGAAATCCGCGTCGACCTGCTTGCGCTTGATCCTGCGGCGCAGGAAGTCGGCCCAGAGAAATTCGCTGAACGGCGTGGTGTCCTTGGCGAATCCGCCCATGCGGCGCAGCTCGCCGGCAAGGCTGCGGAACGGATCGTCGACGAGTTCGGTGATCTTCTTCGGGATGTCCGCGTAGCCGCAGCGCCGTCCTTTTTCATCGAACGGGTGCATCCAGCCGCGATTGTCGAGATAGATCCAGAACGCGTCCGCTTCGAGCCTGCGCAGATCGGCAACGACCGTGATCGCGATGTCCTTCACGCCCTCGCGGTGCAGGGCGAGGGAAAGGTGGTGATGGTCGATGACGTAGTAGTTTTCTTTCGGCCCCCAGACCACCGGGATCATGTGCTTGCCGAGGAAGTCGGGCTTCTTGTAGTCCGGATGGTTTTTCCAGTTCTTGCGCTTGGCGTCGACCTCGCGCATGCCGACGGTGATCTGGGTCGGGCGCAGGTTGGCGATGGCGACCGGGTGCAGGCGCGGCTCTCGCGACAGGGTCATGGCTTGGAACTCCGTGCAAAAGAAACAGTGTGCCGGTGCCGATGTTAGCAATACCTACCGCCCGGGTGCAGCAGACCGCGCCGCTCAGCAGGCTTCGCTCAGGGTCTTCCAGCGATTGACGATCTCGCAGAACAGCAGCGCGGTGCGCTCGGCGTCGTAGACAGCGGAATGCGCTTCGGATTCGTTCCAGTCGAACCCGGCGGCCTGCACGGCGCGGCTGAGCACGGTCTGGCCATAGGCGAGGCCGCCGAGCGTCGCCGTATCGAAGCAACTGAACAGGTGGAACGGGCTGCGCTTGTAGCCGGTGCGCCGGATCGCCGCGTTGAGAAAACCGAGGTCGAACGAGGCGTTGTGGCCGACGAGGATCGCGCGCGAGCATTCGTACTCGCGCAGGGCGCGGCGGATCGGCCGGAAGATCAGATCGAGCGCCTCGCGCTCCTCGATCGCGGCGCGGAACGGATGGGTCGGATCGATGCCGGTGACTTCGAGCGCGCGCGGATCGATGTTCGCGCCGGGGAACGGCACGACGTGCGTCGAGACGGGCGCGTCCGCATGGACGATGCCGTTCTCGTCCATGCGCACGACGACCGCGGCGATCTCGAGCAGCGCGTCGCGCTCGCTGTCGAAGCCGCCGGTTTCGACGTCGACGACGACCGGAAGGAAGCCGCGGAACCGCTCGGCGTATTTGTTGGTGTGCGCTGCAGACATGCCCGCAGCATACGTGCCCGCGTCGGCGATCTCAATCCGACGCGGCGAGACCAGGACGCGGTGTCGCCGCGATCAGCGCAGCGCCAGGAGTTCCGCGCGCGTCGCGTCGGCGACTTCATCGAGGGCGGATTCGACGGCCTTTTCCGAATCGCCGCGGCCGCTGTCGAGTTCGCCGGCGTTTTCCTTCCATACCGCGAACAGTTTGTCCGCGCGCGCCTGCACGGCCGGCGATACCAGCGGCGCCATGTCGCGGATCAAGGTCGCCTTGCCCCAGCCCGCGATCCAGTTCATCGGCGAATGATCGCCGCCGTAGTAGCGGTGCTGCACGAGCTGCTGCAGTTCGCCGCAGGCTTCGAGCAGCTTGAACGACGCTTCGCGCACGTTGCGGTGCGCCTCGGTGGTCTGGTTGCGCCAAGTGTTGTAGCTGGTGCCGAACAGGGCGACGGCGAGGCTGATCAGCGCGACCGCATTGCGACGTATTCCTTCGCGCAGCGGATGGTTGCGCAGCGCAGTGTCGGACGGGAGCGTGGACATGGCGGCCTCACGTCCGTGCAAACCGGCCGAACACGAACAGCGCTGCCGCGACGAGCAGCAGGGTTGCGCCGAACAGCGGTGTCAGCAGCAGGAACGGGATGGCGAGCGCAAGACTGGCCAAGGCCCAGGCATAGGCATCGTTCAACGGCAGCGCGGCCGGGCCGGCACGCAATGCGCGCGAGAGCAAGTGGTCGAGGCTGATCTTGCCGGGCCCCGAGAAGACGATCGGCAACAGCATGACGACGAACAGCAGCGGCAGTTTGAAGTTGCCGTGTCCCATGTCGGTGATCGCGTAGCCTTTGGCGAGATCGCTCCACATCGAAATCATGTCGGGCCAATGCACCGCGGCCGTGGCGACGAAAGTCAGTACGATGAGGCTGTATGCGGCAAAGCGCGTGAACAGGCCGAGCAGGAGCAGGACGGCCCCGCCGATCTCGAGATAGGTCGCCAACGTCCAGCTGATGTCGGCGGGGATCGCGCTGAACGGAAACGGGAATCGGGACTGGATGTCGGCGAACCAGTTGTCACCCGAATATTTTTCCCAGCCGGATTCCCAGAATTCCCAACCCATGATCAGGCGCAGCACGAGCGGCGGCAGCGATTCGCCGACCCCGCGCAGGCGGGCGGTGAGCGTTTGCCAGAGCGAGATGAGGTTTTGCACGGCGACTCCTCGATGCTTTGTGTTGTCGATTGGACGAACGTAGCGGTCGATCCTTACAACGAAAAAACACCGGTGTCGCTTCCGCACAAACTCGCCCCGTGGCATCTGCGTTGGAACGAACCGGATAAGCCTGAGAGCCTGTTCACGATCTCGGGAATGCTGCACAGGGGCTCGATTCATCGAGCCCGGCCTTTGCTTTCGGTTGCCGAACAGCGCGGGTTCGATGAATCGAACTCTGCGAACAAGGCGGCGCTCGAATATTTGTGGACGACTTCGACGTGCCGCTGTAGATCGTGAACAGGCTCTGAGAGCTTGGAGATTGAACCACGGGAACACGAAGAAAAGCAGTCGGATTCGCCCGTTTCCATTGGATTCGCGTCGAATCTAGGTAGAAATACTTCCCCAGGCCGAAAACACGGGGCGCTGACGGAGGCCGGGCGCTGATCTCGTTTTCTATTCTCTCTCGGGGTTGTCCGTGTTCTCCGTTGTCAATCCTTGTTCGAAGTCCCGGAGCCCCGGGACTCCGGCCAAGAGCCGGCCGGAACGAGGGGCGAAGTATTTTTACCGACGAGTGCCGAGTATGGCTTCGTGTTCTTTCAGTTCGCCCAGCACCGCTTCGCCGGCCGGGCGCAGATTGGCTGCGACGGCGGGATCGTAAGCGGCGAGCAGCGCATCGAGGCATTCGCTGCCGCTGGCCTGCGTGTTCTGCTGCAGGCGCTCGATCAGCATCGCGCTGAGCGCGTTGATTTCATGGAAGCGCACCGTGTCGTCGCGGCCGCGTACGAGCAAGAGCAAGGTGGGTTCGGCGGGCGGCTCGGCCGGGCGATAGTCCGCCGAGATGCAATGCACCGGAAAACGGTAGGCGAGGACGCAGGCAAGCGGCGACATCGCCGGTACGCCGTTCAGGGGATCGCCGTCGGGGTCATGGGCAACGGCGTCGATGCCGGCCTCGTCGAGCGACAGCGCCAGTTCGGCCCATTCGTAGTGCGCGAGTTCGAGCAGGAACGGCGGATCGCCGCGTCCCTGTTCCTGCCGCGTCTCGAGCCAGCGCAGGAATTCGCGGCCGAACTCGGGGAACAGCGGCGTATGGCAGCGGTGTTCGCGCAGGAACTCGCGCGCCATGACTTCCCATTCCGCATCGTCGTACAGGCTGCGGATGACGGGGAAATTGGAGGAAATGAAACTCTCCATGTTCGCGAAGACGAGCTCGCGATACACGCCCATGCGCCGGTCTTCGATGCCGGCGGGAACGGGCATGCCCTCGGGGTCGCGCAGATGCGCGGTGAAGCGGTATTGCAGCGCCTGCGTCGCGGACAGGTCAGGCGCGGAGGCGGCGGTGTTCATGGCTCTGTCCGAGGCGCGGCGTTTGGATCGCGCGGATGTGATCGAGTTCGCCGAGCAGTTCGGCCAGCGGCGGAAAGCGGAAGTCGCGTTCGAGCAGGGTCGGCTTCACCCCGCAGTGCGCGTAGGTGTGGTCGAGCAGGTCCCAGACCGGGTCGATCACGGCCGCCGCATGGCTGTCCACGATCAGGTCGGGTGCCTCGTTGTAGTGGCCGGCGATGTGCAGATAGGCGACGCGCTCGGCGGGCATCGCGTCGATGAACGCCTTGGCGTCGTAGCGATGGTTGACGCTGTTGACGTAGACGTTGTTGACGTCGAGCAGCAGATGGCAGTCGGCCGCCCGCAGCACGGCGTTGGTGAAATCGGCTTCGCTCATTTCCCGGCCGGGCGTGGCGTAGGACGAGACGTTCTCGATGGCGATGCGCCTGCCGATGATGTCCTGCGTGCGGCGGATGCGCGCGGCGACATAGTCCACGGCCGCTTCGGTGAACGGGATCGGCAGCAGATCGTAGAGATGGCCGTCGTCCGAGCAGTACGACAGATGCTCGCTGTAGACGGCGACGCCGTGCTCGTCGAGCAGGCGGCGGATCTTGTGCAGCAGCGTCTCGTCGAGCGGCGCGGGGCCGCCGAGCGAGAGCGACAGGCCGTGGCAGACGAAAGGAAACCGCTCGGTGAACGAACGGAAGGTCTTGCCCAGCTTGCCGCCGACGTTGATCCAATTTTCCGGCGCGACTTCGAAGAAGTCGATCGGGGCGTCGGGGCCGCTCTGTTCGAGAGCGTCCTGCAGCGGGCCGATAAGAGCCCGCCGCAGGCCGAGTCCCGCGCCGTGAGGGGCGCGAGCGGTCATCTCAATGGCCGCTGCAGGAGCCTTCCTTGCCCTTCTTGTCGGCCGAGCAGGAACCCTCTTTGCCCTTCTTGTCGGCGCTGCAGGAGCCTTCCTTGCCTTTCTTGTCGGCCGAGCAGGAGCCTTCCTTGCCCTTCGCCTTGTCCGCATGCGCTTCGGTCATGCACTTGTCCTGCGCCGCCTTGTCCGGCATTTCCGTGCACTTCTTGCCCTTGGTGGCGCCGCACTTGCCTTCGCCGCACTTGCCTTCGTTGCCGATCGCGGATTGCGTATAGCCGGCGACGAGGCTGTTCATATGGAACGTCGGATTCGCCTGGGCGATCTGGGCGAGCGCGCGCGAGCCGATGAGGCCCGTGCCGATGGCGATGGAAAGCGGTTTGATCAGTTTGTTCGACATGATGTGCTCCTCGAGGATGTGACATGGTGAATCGCAGTTGCCGCAGCCGAAGTGCGCTGCGGGCCGGCGATGCTGAAAGGACATATCGATGTGAAGAAAAGGTTATATGACGCGCAAAAAGAACCCGATGTGCAGAGTCTTCGCCTTTTCTTCCGTTACGGTATGTCCCAACCCTGGCGCAGGCAAGAAAAATCGATGTTGCGCTGCGTTCACCCAGTAGACGCAGCGTAGGCGGATTTCCTTACAAGAGATACTTCCACGCGCGCCGAACGGTGCTCGGCGCGCGCCGAAGCGTTGAGAGTGCGAACTCGCCGACACCAGGAATCGGGCCCGGCAGCGCCGTTTCGCGATGGGATCCCGCTGACGATATGTCTGCTTGACTATATCGAATGGATATCGTCAACTGGCCGCGGGGAAAAACCGAAAAGAATATGCGGACGATCTCGACGCGCCTGACGCGGCTCGGGGCGCGTCCGTGCCGCCGTTCCGCCGTCCCGATCAACGATCACGGAGTCGTCCCTATGCGCCTGCGCTTCGAAAGTACCGCCCGCGCTGCTTCTCGCCCGATCCCGGCTCGCATCGGTCGCTGCCGCTTGTTGGCCGGAACCTGCGTCTTGCTCGCGGGCGTGCCGTTCGCGGCGGCGGCGGACGGCGGGACGACCTGGAACGGGATCACGCTGTACGGAGCTTTCGATATCGGCGTCGCCCATCAATCGCACGGCGCGCCGCTGAGCCAGGATTGGTTCGTCGGCGTGCAGTACCTCATCGACAGGAAGAGCAACAAGCCGATTACCTCGATCGCGCCGAACGGGCTGAGCCAGTCCAAGCTCGGATTGCGCGGCAAGGAAGCCGTCAACGACGATCTCGCGTTCGTATTCGACGTGGAAACGGGCTTCGATCCGCAGTCCGGGCATCTCGCCGACGCGCTCAAATCGCTCACCCACAACAACGGCAAACCGTTGGCCAGTCAGACCTCGGCCGGCGACAGCTCGCGGGCCGGCCAGCTGTTCAACGGCCAGGCGGTGGCGGGCCTGAGTTCGCCGACCTGGGGAACCGTGACCGTCGGCCGCAATAACACGCTGCTGCTCGACAACATCCTCAAGTACGATCCGATGGGCGGATCGTACGCGTTCTCCGTGATCGGGCTGTCGGGCGTGGTGGCCGGCATGGGGTCGACGCAGGACGCGCGCCTGGACGGTTCGCTCAAATACTTTTATGCCCGGGACTTCTGGCGCGCCGGCGTGCTGTATCAACCCGGAAAGACGGACAGCAGTCCCGGCAAGGCATGGCAGGGCAACATCGGTTTCGACTACGCCGGGTTCTCGATCGACGGCATCTACGGTCACAAGGACGACGCGATCGCCGCATCGTCGTTGAGCGCGGCGCAGGCGGCTGCGGCACCCCACGATTCGCTCGCCGCGACGATTTCGGACAATACCTCATATACCTTGACCGGAAGCTACAAGGCCGGGCCGTGGAAGCTGTGCCTGGGCTATGAGCACATCAAATACGAAAATCCCTCGAATCCGCTCGAGGCGGGGTTTTCCGGTCTCGGCGGCTATCTCGTCAGCTTCACCAACAACACGGCTTTCCCGAAGGCCAAGGTGCTTCAGGCTTCGTGGGGCGGGGTGAAATACCTGATCACGCCCGACTTCGACATCACCGGCGCCTTCTATCACTACGATCAGAACAGCTACGGCGTGAAGCACTGCTCCGACGCGAGCGCGGCGACGTGCAGCGGCACGTACAACGCCTATTCCGCGATGGCCGATTACCGCCTCGGCAAATTCTTCGACGTGTACGGCGGCCTGATGTATTCCAAAGTCGACGGTGGACAGGCGGCCGGCTACCTGCACGATTCCAATGTCAACACGATGGTGGGCATGCGTTTCCGGTTCTGATTTCTGCGCCTCGCCGAATCGAGATCGAAGCCTGAAACCCGAAGAACTCGAAGCAAGAAAAATCAAATCGTTTGCTTTGCTTCGTGTCCTTCGCGGTTCCGTCTTTTTTTACTCGTTTTTGGCGGACGCACGAGTCGCCGCCAATTTCGCGTCGGGATGGTCCGGCAATGCCTGCGTCGACCAGCCTCCGCCGAGCGCGCGGATCAACCCGACGCTGGCGCGCAGCCGGCGGTCGCGCAGCACGAGCAGGGTGCGCTGTGCCTGCAGCGCCGCGGTCTGCGAGGCGACGACGTCGAGATAGTTGACCGCGCCGTTCTCGTAGCGATCCATGGCGAGGTGCAGCGTATTCTGCGCCGAGGCGACCGCCGCACCTTCCTGCTTCGCTTCCTCGTCGAGGAGATGGAGCAGTGCCAGGTTGTCCTCGACCTGACGGAAGGCGGCCAGCGCGGTGCCGCGATAACGATCCGCGGCTTCGTTGAACACCGCTTGCGCCTGCTCGTCGACGGCGCGCCGCCTGCCCGCGTCGAACAGGGCGAAGGAAAAGCGTGGGCCGATCGACCAGAAACCGTTCGGCGCGGTGAGCCATCCCGCGCTGCCGGTGTTTTCGTAGCCGCCGGTCGCGGTCAGGCTGATGCTCGGGAAGAATGCGGCGCGGGCGACGCCGATCATCGAATTCGCCGCCGCGGCGCGGCGTTCCGCGGCGGCGACGTCGGGCCGCCGCTCGAGCAGGGTCGAGGGCAAGGCGACGGGAATCGACGGCAGCGCCAGCTCGGCAGCCTCGGGCGGCAGTGAAAACTTCGACGCGGACACACCGGCGAGGCTGGCGATGGCGTGTTCGTACAAGG
This sequence comes from uncultured bacterium, assembly GCA_966424745.1. Classification (GTDB taxonomy): domain Bacteria; phylum Pseudomonadota; class Gammaproteobacteria; order Xanthomonadales; family Rhodanobacteraceae; genus Rudaea. Next base: position 64,443 of record CBJLOV010000001.1, on the reverse strand, counting down.
CGCGCTGCGCGCGCACGTCGGTGGTCTGCGCGCGCGCCGTGTCGAGTTGATTCTGCGCGCGGGCCACGTCGAGGCCGGAGGCGGCGCCGCCTTCGAAACGGTTCTGCGTCAGTTTCAGCGCCTGTTCGTAGGCGTTCACCGTGTCGACGAGCAGTTTTTCCTGCGCATCGAGACCGCGCAGCACGATGTAGTCGTCGGCGAGCTCCGCGTGCAGGGAAAGGCGCACCGAAGCGAGATCGGCGGCCGCGGCCTGCGCGGTCGCCTTGCCGGCGGCGATCGAGTTGCGTACCCGTCCCCACAGGTCGAGCTCGTAGCCCATCGAGACGCCGACCAGATGGTCGCCGTACTCGGCCGGCTGCGAGGCGGAGCGTAGCGGACGATGGTCGGACTGGCGGTTGCGCGTGACGAGCCCGCCCGCGTCGATCTCCGGAAACGCATTGCTCTGCGCCTGCGCAAGATAGGCGCGCGCCTGGTCGTAGCGGTCGACCGCCGCGGCGAGATCGGGATTCGCCGCATCGACCTTGGCTTCGAGATCGTCTAGCGTCGCGTTGCGGTAATCGCGCCACCAGTCGCCGCGTTCGAGCTGGTCGGACGGCGCGGCATCGCGCCACGGCCCAAGTTCCTTGTAGGTATCGGCGACGTCGGCGGTGGGCTTCCGGTACGGGGGCGCGAAGGAGCAGCCGGCGAAGGTGAGGACTGCGATCGCGGCCGTCAACATGCGCAAGGCGGGCGCCGCGCGATTCATTCTTTGCCGCCTTCGCCGGTGCGCGGCGTGGCTGCCGCGGCCGACGCCGCGACGGCGACGCCGGCTTTCCCGCTCTGCGCGGGCAGGACCTTGTCGCCCTGGGCGAGCCAGTCCTGCGGGCTGTCGATCACGCGGTCGTTCGCCTCGAGCCCGGCGACGATTTCGACCTTGGTGCCGTAGTCGCGGCCGATTTCGACGCTCTTCATCGCCACCTTGTCGTCCTTGCCGACGGTGGCCACGCGCAGGCCGTTCTGGCGGAAGATCAACGCGGTCACCGGTATCTGCAGCGCGCCGGCCGCGGCGGGCAGGTCGAAATGCACGTCCGCATAGGAACCGGCGATCAGCTTGCCGTCCTGGTTGTCGGCTTCGAGCTGGACGAGCAGGGTGCGCGAGGATTCGCTGATCGCATTCGCCGTGCTGACGACAGCGGCGGGATAGCTGCGTCCGGGCCGCTCGGGCAGCTGCAGCTTCGCCTGCAGGCCGGGCGCGATCCGTTCGGCATAGGCCTGCGGCACGTCGACGTAGACGCGCAGCTTGTGCGTGTCGGCCACGCGGAACAGTTCCGGCCCGCTGCCGCTGCCGGCATTGATCAGCGCGCCGAGGTCGGTCTTGCGCGCGGTGACGGTACCGTCGAACGGCGCGACGACGCGCTTGAACGAGGTCATCGCCTGCAGGCGATCGACGTTCGCGCGCTGCGCGGCGACTTCGGCCCTGCGCGCCTCGAAATCGCTGTTCTTCTCGTCGGCCTCCTGCTTGGATACCGAAGTCGCGGCGAGCATTTTCTGCCAGCGTTGGTTCGTCGTTTCGGCGAGCTTTTCCTTCGCCGCGGCCGTGGCGAGATCCGCGCGCGCCTGCTGCAGCTGTTGGTCGAGTTCGGGCGTTTCGATGTCGGCGAGCACTTCGCCGGCCTTCACCTTGGCGCCGATGTCGACGTACCACTTCTTCAGATAACCGGATACGCGCGCGTAGATCGGCGCGTCGTACCAGGCCTGCACGTTGCTCGGCAGTACGAGTTCCTGCTTCGCCTCGTCCTGCGCCGGTGCGATCACGGCCACGGTCGGTACGGCATCGGTTTCGATCTTCTGCTTGAGCATGCGGTCGCGGTGCGTGCGCGCGGCGATGCCGGCGAGGGCGAGCGCCAGTGCGGCGACGAGGGCGACGATGCCGAGTGGACGCAGGCGGCGCGGCGAGGATCGGGGCTTGGAATCGGTCACGGACATATCTCTTCTCTGGTGGGCGGCGCGGCTGGGCGCGCCCCTGCAAATCAGGCCTCGAGGAGGCGGGGGCCGCCCGACGTGACGTCGGACGTTTCGCCCCGGCGGTCGCCTACGTGCAGGATCGCGAACACGGCGGGCACGAAGAACAAGGTCGCGCAGGTGGCGAAGATCAGGCCGCCGATCACGGCGCGGCCGAGCGGCGCATTCTGCTCGCCGCCTTCGCCCATCGACAGCGCCATCGGCAGCATGCCGATCAGCATCGCCAGCGCAGTCATCAGCACCGGGCGGAAACGGATGAAGCCGGCATCGAGCGCGGCGGTGACCGCGTCGGCGCCCTGCGCCAGGCGTTCGCGCGCGAAGCTGACCACGAGCACGCTGTTGGCGGTGGCCACGCCCATGCACATGATCGCACCGGTCAGCGCGGGCACCGACAGCGTGGTGCCGGTCAGGAACAGCATCCAGACGATGCCGGCGATCGCTGCGGGCAGGGCGGTGATGATGATGAACGGGTCGAGCCAGGACTGGAAATTCACCACGATCAGCAGATAGATCAGCACGATCGCGCCGGCGAGGCCGAACAGAAGGCTCGAATAGGATTCCTCCATCGTCTGCACCTGCCCGCGCAGTGCGACCGTCGAGCCGGGCGGCACGTCTTTCGCCGTGTCGCGCAGGATCGCCTGGATTTCGCGCGCGACCGCGCCGAGATCGCGTCCCTGCACCGCGCCGAAGATGTCGAGCGCGGGCTGCACGTCGTAGTGCGAGACGACGCCGTTGCCCTGGCCGCGGGCGACGCGGGCGACGCCGGCGAGGATCTGCCGCTGCTTGCTGCCCGGCCCGGTGATCGGGATGTTTTCCAGGTTGCTCAGGTTGTCGAGCTTGTACTGCGGCGTCTGCACCACGATCGGATAGGACACGTGGTTTTTCGGATTGACCCAGAACGTCGGCGCGACCTGTCCGCTGCCGGACAGGGAGACGAGCAGATCGTTGGCCACGTCGCGCTGGCTGAATCCCATCTCCTGCGCGCGCACGCGGTCGACGTCGACGCGCAGCTCGGGCTGGTCGAACGCCTGCTGCAGGTGCAGGTCGACGATGCCGGGAATGTGCTTGAACCGGTGCAACAGTTCTTCGGCGTAGGCGCGGTTTTCCTCGCGCTTGAAGCCGATGACCTGCACGTCGACCGGCGCCGGCAGGCCGAAGTTGAGGATCTGGCTGACGATGTCCGCGGGCAGGAACGAGAACGTCGCGCCCGGGAATTCGCGCGGCAGCGTGTCGCGCAGCTCGGCGATGTACTCGTCGCTCGGACGATGGTCTTCGGCGAGCGAAATCAGGATGTCCGCGTCGGCCGGCCCGATCGGCGCCGAGTTCGAATAGGTGATGTTGATGCCGCTGACCGGCAGACCGATGTTGTCGACCACGCTCTTGAGCTCGTCCGCGGGAATCACGCGGCGGATCGTCTTCTCCACCTCGCTTGCCAGGCGCGCCGTCTCCTCGATGCGCGTGCCGGTCTGGGCACGCATGTGCAGCTTGATCTGGCCGGCATCGACCGCGGGGAAAAAGTTTTCGCCGAGCCATGGAATCAGCAGCAGCGAGGCGAACACGGCGCCGAGGAAGCCGAACGAAAACGCGCGCGGACGCGCGAGCGCGAGTTCGAGCAGGGCGCGGTAATGCTCGCGCACGCTTTCGAAGCCGCGCTCGAAGCGGCGCTGGAAGCGCGACAGCACGTTGCCGTAGCCCCCGGCCATGTGCTCGGTCGCGTCTTCGCGCATCGCGTCCTCGAGCGGGTGGGCGGTCGGCGGATGCGGATCGACGTGCGGCCTGAGCAGATATTTGGACAGGGTCAGCGCGAGCGTGAACGACAGGATGTACGAGGCGATCATGGCGAACACGACCGCCTCGGCCATCGGCACGAACAGATAGCGCGCGACGCCGGAGAGGAAGAACATCGGCACGAAGACGATGCAGATCGCCAGCGTGGAGACGAGCGTAGGTATCGCGATCTGATCCGCGCCGGCGACGATCGCGATCGGCACTTCCTTGCCCTGTTCGAGGTGCCAGTTGATGCTTTCGATCGTGACCGTGGCGTTGTCGACGAGGATGCCGACGGCGAGGGCGAGGCCGCCCAAGGTCATCACGTTGATCGTCTCGCCGATCGCGGACAGCGCGGCGATCGAGCACAGGATCGACAGCGGAATCGACACGGCGATGATCAGCGAGGAACGCCAGCTGCCGAGGAAGAGCAGGATCATCAGGCTGGCGAGCGCCGCGGCCATCACGCCTTCGCGGATCACGCCGGACACCGCGGCGTTGACGAAGACGGACTGGTCGAGCAGGGTGCCGACGTCGAGCCCCTTGGGCGCGCCGGCCTGGATTGTCGGCAACAGCGATTTCACGTGGGCGACGATATCGAGCGTGGACGCCTTGCCGTTCTTCTGGATCGTCGTCAGCACCGAGCGCTGGCCATTGACCAGCACGAGGTTCTGCTGCGGCGAATAGCCGTCGCGCACGTGGGCGACGTCGCTGAGCTTGATCACGGTGCCGCCAACCGCCTTGATCGGCAGGTTGTTGAGCTCGTCGAGTTCCTTCGGGCTGCTGTTGAGAGTGACGTTGTATTCGAACGTGCCGATCTTCTGCGTGCCGGAGGGCAGGATCAGGTTCTGCGCGAGGATCGCCGTGGTCACGTCGGACGGCGACAGGCCCTTCGAGCGCAGCGTGTTCGGGTCGAGGTCGACGACGACCTGTCGGTTCTTGCCGCCGTAGGGCGAGGGGATCGCAGCACCCTCGACCTGGGCGAGCTGCGGGCGGATGAAGTTGTTGGAAATGTCGAACAGCTGCTGATCGGTCAGCGTCTTGCTCGTCAGCGCCAACTGCAGGACCGGCACGCTCGAGGCGCTGTAGCTGAGGATCTGCGGCGGGGTGATGCCGGGCGGCAGGCGCTTGAGCACGACCTGGGCGATCGCGGTGACCTGGGCCATCGCCGCGTTGACGTTGACGTCGGGCTGGAAGAACACCTTGACCACGCCGACACCGGGCAGTGATTGCGATTCGATGTGCTCGATGTCGTTCACCGTCGTCGTCATCTGCCGCTCGAAATAGGTGACGATGCGGTCGGAGACGTCGTCCGGGGCGAGGCCGTTGTAGGTCCATACGACGCTGATCACCGGCAGGTTGATGCTCGGGAAGATGTCGATCGGCGTGCGCAGGACGGCGAGCGGGCCGATGATCAGGATCAGGATGCCCAGCACGACGAACGTGTAGGGGCGACCGAGCGCAATTTGGACTAGCCGGTTCATGGCGTGGTAAGGGCCGGGCGGATTCGACGCATGGTGACCGGCGATGCTATGAATTGTTGCGCGCCTAGCTAGTTAAAGGATTTTAATATTGCTGCCTCGGGCAAGGATTCGTGGCTTACTAAAGTCTCCGCAATCAGCATGCTTAGAAAATCGGCACGGCATTCCATGAGCGCGACGACCACCGCCAGCCCCGGTCGCATCCTCGTCATCGAGGACGACGACAGCACGGCAGACGAAATCGTGGCCGAACTGACCGCGCACTCCTTCCAGGTCGACCGCGCCGACACCGGCAGCGCGGGCCTGGAACTCGCGCTGAGCGGTGCCTACGACGCGATCACGCTCGACCGCATGCTGCCGGACATCGACGGGCTCAACGTCGTCGGCGCACTGCGCGCGCAGCGCATCCACACGCCGGTGCTCATGATCAGCGCGCTGTCCGACGTCGACGAGCGCGTGCGCGGCCTGCGCGCGGGCGGCGACGACTATCTGACCAAGCCGTTTGCCTCCGACGAAATGGCCGCACGCGTCGAAGTGCTGCTGCGCCGCCAGGTCCAGTCGTCGGAAGCGACGCAGCTGCGCGCGCACGGGCTGCTGCTCGACCGTGTTGTGCACAATGCGTTCTACGGCGAGCGCGACCTCGACCTCAAGCCGACCGAATACCAGCTGCTCGAATTCCTCATGCGCAACTCGGGCCAAACCCTGACGCGCACGATGATCTTCGAGGCCGTGTGGGGCTATCACTTCGATCCGGGCACGAACCTGATCGAGGTGCACATCGCGGGCCTGCGCAAGAAACTCGAGCAGGCCGGGTGCCCGCCTTTGATCCGGACCATGCGCGGCTCCGGCTATATGTTCGGGCCCGCGTGACGATGCGCGCGCCGTGCCTGGCGGACCCTGACCCGGCCGATGCTCGCTGAGCTCTGGCGCATCACCAGCTTTCGCCTCACCGTGCTCTACGGCGGCCTGTTCGCGCTCGCCGTCGTCTGCCTGTTCGCGCTGATCTACTGGCAGACGGCGCGTTATCAGAACCAGCAGGTCGACCAGATTCTGCGCAACCAGGCGCACGTGTTCTCGACCGCGACGGCCGACGAGCTCGACAAGGACATCGCCTACGAGATCGCGCGCGACGTGCGCCACATCGGGTTCTTCGGCGTGTTCGCCGCGGACGGCCGGGCGCTCGGCGGCAATCTCGCGCGCATACCGCGCGGGCTGGCGTTGAACGGCAAGCCGCAGGCCCTGCCGGCCGACGACGACGCGGATCTGTTTCCGCGCGCGGTCGAAGTGCGTGCGCTGGGGCAGGCGATCGGCGACGGCAAGATCCTCGTCGTCGCCCGCGACGTCGCCCTGCTCGAACAGATCCGCCAGTCGCTGTTGCGCGGCTGCTTCCTGATCGCCGCGGTGATCCTGCTGCTCGGCCTGATCGGCGGGGTTTTCTACAGCCTGCCGGCCGTGCGCCACATCCGGGAGATCGACCGCGCTGCGCGCCGCATCGCCGAAGGCGACTACAGCCAGCGCCTGCCCCTTGGCCGGCGCAACCGCGAGCTCGACGTGTTGGCCCAGATCGTCAACACCATGCTCGACGAGACCGAACGGCTCATGGGCGAGGTGAAGACCGCGAGCGACAACATCGCCCACGACCTGCGCACGCCGCTGACCCGTCTGCGCGCTTCGATCTACCGCACCCAGCAGTCGCTCGACGAGGCGTCGCCGCACCATGCTGCGCTCAGCCACGCGCTGATTCAGACCGATCTGCTCCTGGCGCGTTTCCGCGCCCTGTCGCGCATTTCCGAGATCGAAAGCAAACGCCGCCGCGCGGGGTTCTCGGCGACGCCGCTCGCACCGATCCTGCACAAGCTCGCCGGACTCTACGAGCCGCTCGCCAACCAGGGCGGCATACGGCTCACGCTCGAAGTCGGGGCCGGTGCGACCGTCGACTGCGACGGCGAATTGCTGTTCGAGGCGATCGGCAATTTGCTCGACAACGCGATCAAATTCACTCCGCCGCGAGGCGTGATCCGGGTCGTACTCAACGAAGCGGAGGCGGGGCGGCCGGAGATTTCGGTTTCCGATTCGGGGCCGGGCATCGCCCCGGACCAGCGCAAGTCCGTATTGCAGCGGTTCTACCGCGCCGACGACGCGCGCAACGTGCCGGGCAGCGGGCTGGGTCTGAGTTTGGTCGACGCCGTCGTGCGGCTGCACGGTTTCGGCTTCACGCTGGATGACGCGCAGGAGGGTGGGGTGAGGGCGCGCATATCGTGCTGGCAGCAGCGGACCCTGGGCTGACCGCGGCGCAGGAACGCGTATTCTCAAAATTCAGCTTGTTGATCAATCACCTAGGTCTGGTACCTAAGTCCAATTGGTGCGCGGCGCCGCGGCTGGAAACATTGCCGCTGTCAAATAATTGTAACAATGGATTTTTAACATGCGCGCAATCGAGGGAGCCGTGTGTCCGCAGCGTGCACGCAGCCACAACAGACCTCAGCCTTTCCACTCCTACACCCCGAGGTGTCCTATGCAGCACTACAGCAAGCGCGCGGCCGCGGCCGCGAAAAAATCCGTGCTTTGCGCGGCGGTACTCGCCGGTCTGGCGATGTCCGTCAACGCTTCGGCGGCGGATGACAGCAGCCTGACCTGGAATGGCGTCACCTTGTACGGCACCGTCGACGTCGGTGTGGCCTATCAGAGCCATGGCGCTCCGCTGAGCCAGGATCTGTACGTCGGCCTCGACTATTTCGTCAGCAAGAACGGCAACAAGGCGACCACGTCGGTGGCGCCGAACGGCCTGAGCCAGTCCAAGGTCGGCCTGAAGGGTACGGAAAAGGTCGCCGACGATCTGAACTTCGTATTCAACCTCGAAGTCGGCTTCAACCCGACCTCGGGCAAGCTTTCCGACGCGGTGGCCTCGCTGACCCACAACAACGGCAAGGCGCTCGTGGACCAGAAGACCGGTGCCGACGGCAGCCGCGCGGGCCAGCTCTTCAACGGCCCCGCTTTCGGCGGCTTGAGCTCGAAGCAATTCGGTACGCTGACGCTCGGCCGCCACAACACGCCGCTCGCCGACGTGATCGGCAAATACGACCCGCAGGGCGGTTCGTATGCGTTCTCCGTGATCGGCTACTCCGGCGCCACCGCCGGCGGCGGCAACACCGAGAACGTGCGCGCGGACAATTCGGTGAAGTACAACTACATGTACGAAAACTTCCGCGTCGGCGGAATGTGGCAGTTCGGCAAGAACGACGGCAGCCCGGGCGACGGCGGCCAGGTTTCGGCCGGTGCCGATTTCGCCGGTTTCTCGGCCGATGTGGTGTACGCGTTCAAGAACACGTCGATCGCAGCGGCTTCGTTGAGTGCGGCGCAGATTGGTCCATGTTTGACACCGGCGTCGACGAACTGCGGTCTGCCGCACGACTCGGTCGCGGCGACGATCTCCGACAACGAGTCCTGGACGCTCGCGGCGAGCTACAAGTTCGACGACCAGTGGAAGTTCATGGGCGGATACGAGCGCATCACCTATTCCAATCCCTCCAACCCGCTCGCGGCGGGCTTCGACGGTCTCGGCGGCTACCTGGTCAGCGTAACCAACAACAATGCCTATGCGTTCGACAAGGTCCTGCAGGTTTCCTGGCTCGGCGCGAAGTACCAGCTGAATACCCAGTGGAGCCTGTCCGGCGCGTACTACCACTACGATCAGAACGACTACCACTCGGCGAAGAACTCGGCCGGCGTCGTCGTGCGTGCGCCGTGTTCGAACAACAGCGCCAGCCAGTGCAGCGGCAGCATGGACGCCTTCTCGCTCGTCGCCGACTACCGCTTCACCAAGCGTTTCGACACCTACGCCGGCGTCATGTACTCGAAGGTTTCGGACGGCCTGTCCAACGGCTATCTGCACAACTCGAACACCAACGTCATGGCGGGTTTCCGCTTCCAGTTCTGAGCAAACCAGAAAATATGCGCCCTTGAAAAAGGCCGGGAGAAATCCCGGCCTTTTTCTTTGATCCGCTGCGGCTGATCGAGATGGGACGGCGCGTGCTGTCGACGGGACAAGATCAAAAGATCCGGCACAGGGCCTGCCCCGACTCGATCAGGGGGCAAGAAGAAAAACCAGGAACGCGAACCGGCAAAAAAACCGGATCTTTTTCCGAGTCTCCGCGTGTCCCTGGCGGTTCAGTCTTTTGATCTTGTCCGTACTTGTCCGTGCGGGTCAGTGAATGCCGGTGAGGTAATACACCGCGATCACGACGAACACCGCGAGCGTCTTCAGGCAGGTGATCGCGAAAATGTCCTTGTACGACTGCTTGTGCGTCAGTCCGCACACGGCGAGCAGGGTGATCACCGCGCCGTTGTGCGGCAGCGTGTCCATGCCGCCGGACGCCATCGCGGCGACGCGATGCAGAACCTCGGGCGAGATGCCCGCGGCGTTCGCGGCCGCGATGAAATCGTTGGCCATCGCGGCGAGGGCGATCGACATGCCGCCCGAAGCGGAACCGGTGATGCCGGCCAGCGTCGTCACCGAGATCGCTTCGTTGACCAGCGGATTCGGTATCGCTTTCAGCGCGTCGCGAATGACGATGAAGCCGGGCAGCGCCGCGATCACCGCGCCGAAGCCGTATTCGGAGGCGGTATTCATCGAGGCCAGCAGGGCTCCCGCGATCGCCGACTTGCTGCCTTCGGCGAATTTCGCCTTGAGCTGCTGAAAGCCGAACACGAAGACGATCAGGATGCCGATCAACAGCGCCCCCTCGACCGCCCAGATCGCGACGACCGGAGGCACGTCGACGCTGAGCGGTTTGGCGAGGCCGGGCATGGCGACGTCGTAGGTCTTGCCGTAGTTGGCCTTGATCAAGGTGGTGAGGAGGTAGTTGACCACGCCGACTGCGACAAGCGGCAGGATCGCGATCCAGGGATTGACCAGCGAGCCGGCGACCGGCTCGGGCTCGTTCGTGTGCCCGGTACCGTAGCCTTCGCCCGCGGCGAGCGCGGTGCGGCGGCGCCATTCCAGGTAGGCGATGCCGCAGATGAAGATGAAGACGCCGCCGATGATGCCGAGCAGCGGTGCGGCGTAGACGTCGGTTTTGAAGAACGTGGTCGGAATGATGTTCTGGATCTGCGGCGTGCCCGGCAGCGAATCCATCGTGAAGGTGAACGCACCGAGCGCGATCGTGCCGGGAATCAGGCGCTTCGGGATGTCGCTCTGCTTGAACATCTCGACCGCGAACGGATAGACCGCGAAGACGACGACGAACAGCGATACGCCGCCGTAGGTAAGCAGGGCGCAGACCAACACGATCGCGATGACCGCCCGCCCGCTGCCGATCAGGCCGATCACGGCGGAGACGATCGACTTGGAGAAACCGGACAGTTCGATGACCTTGCCGAACACGGCGCCGAGCAGGAACACGGGGAAGTAGTTCTTGACGAAGCCCACCATCTTGTCCATGAACAGACCGGTGAAGATCGGCGCGACCGCGGACGGATCGGTCAACAGCACGGCGCCGAGCGCGGCGACCGGGGCGAACAGGATGACGCTGTAGCCGCGGTAGGCCACGAACATCAGAAATGCGAGTGCAGCAAGGCAGATTAGAAAGCTCATGGATCACCTTCTCGAAAAAGTGAGCGGACAGGAATGACGAGCTTGGAAACGCCGCGGCCATGGTCGCCGACGCGTGCGGCATCCGCTGCGGAGCTTAAACGTTTTGTTCGGAGCGTACAGTTCGGATCGGCTAGTACCAAAGTCGAATATCTTGCGACGCGCATTTTGACGTTCGGATGACAGCGACGCGGAGGCTCGCTGCGGTGCGGTATAAGAACATGCTGAGCTATTACTTGGCGTAATGAGGAGCGCCATCTATCGTCGCCTTGAATCCGTTGCGGGGAACATCGAATGAGGCAGAGTTTCAGGGGCGCGCTGGCGAGAAGTCTCGCGGGGGCGGGACTGGCGTTTGCGGGGGCGGCAAACGCGTTGGAATATCCGCCCGACGGACTGGTCGTCGACCTGCGCTACCGCTGGGCCCACATCGACCAGGCCGGCTACGCAAAGCCGGCCAATGCGAACACGGTGCGCTTCACCCTGGGCTATCTCTGGCAGTTTGCGCCGCAGTGGAGCGCCTACGCGGAAGGCACGCGCGTCTTCACGGTCTTCGGCGAGCACTACAACACCGGCGCGAACGGCAATACGCGTCTGCCTTCCGAAGGCGATCCGCCCTCGAGCGAGGTGTCGAGCGCCTGGGTCGCCTGGGACAACGGCACGGCGTCGACCCGTCTCGGCCGGCAGTATGTCAGCCTCGACAATGACCGTTTCTTCACCCCCGGGCTCTGGCGGCAGAACCCGCAGTCCTTCGATGCCGTCGCCGCCGCGCTCAAGTTGGATACGGGGACGACGATCAAGTACTTCTATCTCGACGAAGCGCAGCGTTCGGTCGGCCACGACTATCCCGATCCCAATCAGCGCGAATGGCAGCTCGACGCGAATCTGATCCATGTCGACCAGAAACTGCCGCTCGGCACGCTGGCAGGCTACGGCTACTTCGTCGAGAACGACACGAACGCGAAATACTCCTGGCGGACTTCCGGGTTGCGCTGGACCGGCAAATATCCGTTCGAAAGCGGCGGCGCCGCGCTCGGCTGGACGGTCGAAGGTGCGCGCCAGAACAGCTGGCGCAACAACCCGCAGCATTATTCCGCGGACTACCGCATGCTCGAACTGAGCTACGGCTTCAGTTGGGCCAGCTTGAAGCTCGGCGATGAAGTCCTCGGCGGCAATGGCAAATATGCGTTTTCCTCGCCGTACGGATCGAATCACGGCTTCGACGGCTGGACGAGCCAGTTCAAGAACACGCCGGCGAACGGGCTCGAAGATCGCTATGTCGCGGCGTTCGGCAAACTCGACCCGCGCCTGACCTGGAGCGTGACCTGGCACAACTTCTTTGCCGAGCATGCGAACCAGCGCTACGGTTCGGAACTCAATGCGATGGTCAACTATGCGCTGCGCAAGGACCTGAGCATCGAGCTCGACTACGCCGACTACCATCGCAATACCTTCGGATCGTCCGAACGCGCGTTCTGGCTGACACTGGAATACAAGATCGGCAAGCAGGGAGGGTATTGAAGGAAAATAAATACATAGGCAAGCTTGAACTGCGCCTGCTGTTTTTTATCCAACGGCCGCCCAGTTCCCCATTCGCGGAGACACGGATGAATCTACGCAATTGGCTGCTCGCTTCCCTGCTGGCGGTGCTCGGTGCGTCGACGGCAGCCGCGGAAAAGCCTTCGCCGGTGCTGGAGATGAACGCCGTCGGCGAAGTCCGGATCGAGCCCGACGGGCATGTCGGCGACTATCGTCTCGACAGTAAATTGGTGCCCGCGATCGCCAAGGTGATCGACCGCGCGGTTCGCGGCTGGGTGTTCGAGCCCATCCTGGTCGACGGCAAGGCCGTCGCCGCAAGGACCACGCTGAACATGGGTCTCAAGGCCGAGCCGGTCGAAGGCAAGGGCGACTACCTATTGCGCATCACCCATGTAATCTTTGGCGCCCCCAAGCGTCTCGCCGGCGTCAAACCGCCGCGCTATCCCAGGGAGCTGGTGCGCGCCCACACCGGAGGCAAGGTCACGCTCGCGCTGCGCGTCGATGAATCCGGCGACGTCATTGAGGCTCTGCCGTATCAGTCGGGCCTCGACCGCGACGATTTCACCGCAGGGGACGCGCAGCGCTATCGCCGCTTGCTCGAAGAGGCGGCCCTCGGCGCGGCAACGCACTGGCATTTCAATCCGGGCGAAGAGGTCGACGGCAAACCGATCGGCGCTTCCGTGCTGATGCCGCTCGAATTTTCCGTATGCGCGATGCCGTGCGCGCCGCAGTCGAACGACCGTTGGCGGCGATTCTTCCTCGGCCCGGTCCAGCCGGTGCCCTGGCTGCGCGAAGAGAATCCGGGACTCGATCAGCAGGTCGCCGCCCTCGGCGACGGCGAGGCGCTGAGCCTCGACTCGCGCTTCAAGCTCAGGGACGAGGTGATCGGCAAGACGCTATAAGTCCGCGCCCGGCCCGCCGAGGCTCCGCCGGCCGCTGTGCCGCGGCATGATAAAATGCGCGCCTACGCGGCGTTTCGCCGCGATTTCGCGTAAGGACATCCATGCCGTTGACCCAAGCCCGCACCATGCCCGGTGTGATGGAACTGCTGCCGCTCGATCAGATCGCGTTCGCCGACATGCTCGACACGATCCGGCGCAATTACGAACGCTTCGGCTTTCTGCCGATCGAAACGCCGGTGATCGAGTACTCCGACGTGCTGCTGACCAAGTCGGGCGGCGAGACCGAGCGGCAGGTCTATTTCGTCCAGTCCACCGGGGCGCTTGCTGCCGCGGACAAGGACGCCGGCAAGATGCCGGAACTCGCGCTGCGCTTCGACCTGACCGTTCCGCTCGCGCGCTACGTCGCCGAGCACGAGCACGATCTGAGCTTCCCGTTCCGCCGCTACCAGATGCAACGCGTCTATCGCGGCGAGCGGGCGCAGCGCGGGCGCTTCCGCGAGTTCTACCAATGCGACATCGACGTGATCGGCAAGGACGCGCTGTCGATCCGCTACGACGCGGAGATCCCCGCCGTCATCTACAGCGTCTTCCGCGATCTGAAGATCGGGCCGTTCACGATCTGGATGAACAACCGCAAGATCATGCGCGGCTTCTTCGAAGGCCTCGGCATCGCCGACACGGAAAGGCAAGCGCTGGCACTGCGCGAGGTGGACAAGCTCGACAAGCGCGGTGCCGACTACGTGCGCGAGACCCTGATGGGCGGAGATTTCGGCTTGTCGGCGGAAGCGGCAAAGAAAATTCTCGATTTCGTGCAGATCCGCTCGCACGGCCATGCCGATGCGCTGGCCAAGCTCGACGCGCTCGGGCAGGGCACGGAGGTCTTCAACCAAGGCATCGCCGAATTGCGCGAAGTGCTTACCCTGATCCGCGCCTTCGGCGTGCCGGAGACGCATTACGCGATCAACCTTTCGATCGCGCGCGGGCTCGACTACTACACGGGCTCGGTCTACGAGACCACGCTCAACGAACACCCGCAGATCGGCTCGATCTGTTCGGGTGGCCGCTACGAGAATCTGGCGGAGAACTACACCAAGTCGCATCTGCCCGGCGTCGGCATCTCGATCGGCGCCACGCGCTTGTTCTATCAGCTGCGCGAAGCGAAGCTGATCGATACCGCGCAGTCGACGGTCAAAGTGCTCGTCACCCAGATGGACGAGGCGCAACTGCCCGCCTATCTCGAACTGGCGACGCAATTGCGCAACGGCGGCATTCCGACCGAGGTCGTGCTCGACGGCGGCAAGCTCGGCAGGCAGTTCAAGTACGCCGACCGCGCCGGCATCCGTTTCGTCGTCGTGCTCGGTTCCGATGAGATCAGCAAGGGCACGGTGACGGTGAAGGATCTGCGCAAGGAAGACCAGTTCGAGGTCTCGCGCAGCGAGCTGGTGCGCACGTTGCGCGTGGAGCTCGAGCAGGCCGAGGCGATGAAGATATGAGCGGCGTGGTCCGGCTGGACGGCTCCAACCTGACTCGTGCTCAGCTCGTCGCGATCGCAAAACAAGGCCTCCGGGTCGAGCTCGATTCGGCGCAACTGGCCAAGGTCCAGCGCACCGCCGATTTTCTCGCTCGACAGGTGCAGCGCGGCGAGCCGATTTACGGCGTGACGACCGGTTTCGGCAGCAATGCCGACAAGCTGCTCGGCGCGCACCGCGTGCGCGACGAGTTGCCGGGCGGCAACCCCGAGCGCCGCGACGGCACGCTGATGGAAGAACTGCAGCATAACCTCGTCGTCACGCACGCGGTCTGCGTCGGCAAGCCGCTTGCGGTCGAAGTCGTGCGCGCGATGTTGGCGATCCGCGTCAATACCCTGATGCGCGGCCACTCGGGCATCCGCGCGGCGACGCTGCAGGCGCTGGCCGAGCTGCTCAATCGCGACGTGATTCCGCTGATCCCGGAGAAAGGCTCGGTCGGCGCGAGCGGCGACCTGGCCCCGCTGTCGCATCTGGCGATCGTGCTGCTCGGCGAAGGCGAAGCCTTTTATCGCGGCGAACGCCTGCACGGCGCCGAAGCGCTGAAGCGCGCCGGTCTGGCGCCGGTGCGGCTGTCGTTCAAGGAAGGCCTTGCGCTCAACAACGGCACGGCGCAGATGCTCGCGAGCGCCGCGCTGGCGCTCGATGCCCTGGAGAAGCTGCTCGCGACCGCCGATCTCGCCGCGGCGATGACGCTCGATGCGTTCGCCGGGCGCGGCTCCGCGTTCAAAGCCGAAGTCCACGCGCTGCGTCCGCATCCGGGGCAGGTGCAGACCGCGGCGAACCTGCGCGCATTGTTGGCCGATTCGACCCTGGTCGACATTCCTTACCATCTCGTGCCGCGCTTCAAGACCTGGCTGGCCGATTCGTGGAGCGATTCCGCGGATCAGGCGCATCGCTTCGACATCGGTTGGGACTACGTGCCGCCGTCGCAGCGCCACGGCAAGGAAGCGTTCTACGCACGTTTCATGCCGTTCAAGGGCGGCAAGAAACATCAGCCCCAGGATGCCTACAGCCTGCGCTGCATTCCGCAGGTGCACGGTGCCGTACGCGACGCGCTCTTTCAGGCGCAGCGCGTGATCGATGTCGAATTGAACGCGGTTACCGACAATCCGTTGATCTTCCCCGACGCCGCCGACGCGAAGGTGATCGAGGACCAGGTGATCTCGGCCGGCCACTTCCACGGCATGCCGCTCGCGCTCGCGATGAGCTACGTCAAAGCGGCGATTCCGGTACTGGCGTCGATCAGCGAGCGGCGTCTCAACAAGCTCGTCGATCCGGCCACGAACGATGGCCTGCCGGCCTTCCTGATCGGCAACGAGGACGCGACCGACTCGGGCTTCATGATCGTGCAGTACACCGCGGCGGCCCTGGTCAACGATCTCGCCACGCGTGCGCATCCGGCCAGCGTGTATTCGGTGCCGACCAGCGCGAACGCCGAAGACCACGTCTCGATGGGCACGAACGAAGCGCGCCACGTGCTCGAAATGATCGACGACCTCGGCCACGTGCTCGCTCTGGAAATGTATACCGCGGCGCAGGCGCTCGAATACCGGCAGGACATGCTCAATGCCGCACGCAATCTGGCTGCGCGCGGCGACTGGCAGAGCCTCGCGGCCAAGATCGGCGGTGCGCCGAAACCGGACCACGCCAGCTATGCGCAGTTCGCCGACGAGGTGAAGCAGCTGATGGCGGCGCTCGCCGCCAGCGCGGAGTTCCACGCCGGGTCGGCCGTGCGCGCGGCATTCGGGAAGATCCGCGAACGCATCGGTTTCATGCAGCGCGACCGCGCGATGGATCAAGACGTGAAGCGCATGTGCGAGCTCGTCGCCGGCTTCGAGCTGCTGCAAGGCTGAGCTTCACGACTGCGGCCGCCGCCGTGGAGCGGCGGCCTTTGCGGCTGCGCACGCCCCGGTGGGGAGCGCTGTCGCATCCGCCGGCCAAAGAAAACGAAACGCTTCCGCGTTCCGCCGGCCGGTTTTTCCGGATCGGCCATGACTTCCGGCGCATTCGCTATTATCAACTGAATACTATCCTTCACCTGTGACTATGGTGGAGCGTGCCTTCGTGGGCGATACCGACAGCCATCTGTGGAAATTCCAGAAGGAGCTTTCCGCCGGCACCGTGTCGTTGGTGCTGCTCGGCGTGCTCTCGCGGGCGCGCTCGCCGATGTACGGCTATCAGATTGCGAAAAGGCTCGAGGAAACCGGCGGCGGCGTGCTCAGCGGCAAGCAGAGCGCGCTCTATCCGGTGCTGCGCAACATGGCGACGGCCGGGCTGCTGGAAAGCATCGTCGAGCCTTCGGTGACCGGCCCGCCGCGGCGCTACTACCGCATCACGCCGCTCGGGCGGCGCGTCCTGCGCGAGTGGAGCCTGGCCTGGATCGATACGCGCGACTTCGTCGATTCGGTTCTCATCGAGTAGCACGGACCTCGTCGTTCCCCTGTTGACCTTCGCCGCCAAGGACCGCGGCCTCGATTTCCGGAGGACTAGCTGTGACCGTACCGACTCCCCGCACCATCGCGGAATATCTCGACCAACTGCGCGCCGCGCTGCACGGCGCCGATCCGGCCCTGATCCAGGACGCCCTCTACGACGCCGAAGAGCATCTGCGCGGCGAGCTGCACGACAGCCGCGGCGGTTCGGAAGCGGAGGTGCTTGCCAAGATCGTCGGCAGCTACGGCGCGCCCGAAGAGGTCGCCGAGATCTACGTCGACAAAGAGGCGAAAGTGCAGCAGGCCCTGCGGCCGCCGCCGCTGCGGCCGCGCAAGACCGTGCTGGGACGTTTTTTCGCCGTCGGCGGCGACGCACGCGCTTACGCCGGCCTGTTCTATATGTTGTTCTCGCTGGCGACCGGAGTCTTCTATTTCACTTGGACCGTGGTCGGCGTGACCCTGTCGCTGTCGTTGTCGCTGCTGATCTTCGGCTTGTTGTTCGCGCTGCTGTTTTTCGGCACGACGCGCGTTCTGGCCCTGGTCGAATCGCGCATCGTCGAAATGATGCTGGGCGAGCGCATGCCGCGGCGGCCGGTGTACACGCAGCCGAATCAGTCGATCTGGCAGCGCATCACGGAGACATTCTCCGACGTGCGCACCTGGTCGACCTTGCTCTACTTCGTCCTCATGCTGCCGCTCGGCATCGCCTACTTCACGATTGCCGTGACCGGCATCGCAACCTCGCTGAGTTTCGTCCTCGCTCCGCTCGCGTACCTGATCATATGGACCGGCTGGTTGCCCTACGACTTCACCGTGAACCTCGATATCGATGGTTTCAACCTCTTGCCCGCCGTCGTCGCCGGACCATTGCTGTTCGTGCTCGGCGTGGTCTTGATGTTCGGGCTCTTGCATCTCGCGCGCGGCGTGGCCCGCTTTCAAGGCGCGCTGGCGAAAGCCCTGCTGGTTCGGTCGGGCACCTGACGCCTGCGGCGGAGTTCACGAGTCGGTGAGCCGGACGGGAAAAGGCCGGCGGACATGGCGTAAAGCGCCGCATCGGTTTCTTCAGCGCTTGTGCGGCGCCCGACAAAGCACAGGGACGAACGACCGCGAAGATGCGAAGAGCGAGAAGAACACGAAAAAAAGAAGGCGACCGGTCGCGGTCGCAGCGTCAATCGATTTTCCTTCCTTCGCGCCTCTTCGTGTCTTCGTGATTTTCTTCATGCTTTTGGCGAGCACCGAACTCGACTTTCGCCGTTGAATCTCACCCTTTCGCAAGATTTGAGAACGAGTCGTGAAATCTTTCGCGGCGAATTGTCGATTTCGCGTCGGTCCATTCGTCTAGGGACGAGTGACTTCCGGCGGTTGTGCCCGGTGCGGCCCGTAGGTAAAAAATTCGGGCTGCGCGAAAAAATCTTGAACCGAGTGGCAGGCGCTTGTTGAGTCGCTTCTGCGGCTCGTCTATTATTGAACTGATAAGTGTAAAATATTTGGACTTTCCAACATGATCCTGAAAGACGCAATCGCACGCCGCGGCGTGCTGGGTGGAGCATTGTTCGCTGCCTTGGCCGGCTGCGCCGCAGGCCCGGACTTCCGCCCGCCGGCGGCCCCCGCGGCCGAAGGTTATCGCAAGGATCCGCTGCCGGCCGCGACGGTTGAGACCAAGGCGCCGACCGGCGATGCACAGCGTTTCGTCGGCGGCGCCGAGGTGCCCGCGCAGTGGTGGACGACGTTCGCGAACGAAGAACTCAACCGGCGCATCGCGCAGGCGCTTGCCCACAGCCCGAGCATCGCCTCGGCGCAGGCGGCGCTGCGCCAGGCGCAGGAGAATGCGAACGCCGCGCGCGGCTCCCTGTTTCCGAGCTTGGATGCCAATGTCGGAGCCACCCGCGGTAATGCGAACGGCGTCGGCGCGGCGGCGCCCGGAGCCGGTTCGGTGTTCACCCTGTACAACGCCGGGGTCAAGGTCAACTATACCCTCGACTTGTTCGGCGGCGTCCGTCGCGGCGTGGAAGCGCAGAATGCGCTGACCGACTACCAGCGTTTCCAGCTCGAAGGCACGTACCAGACCCTTGCCGCGAACGTCGCCACCGCGAGCTTTCGCGAGGCATCGCTGCGCGGCCAGATTCGCGCGACCGAAGAGATCATCGACGCCTACGGCAAGGAGCTGAAGCTCGTCGAGGCGCAGAATCAGATCGGTTCCAAGTCGCTGGCCGACGTGCTCGTGATCCGCACCCAGGTCGCAGCGGCACAGGCGACCCTGCCGCCGTTGCGTCAGCAGCTGGCGCAGACGCAAACCCAGCTGGCCGTCTACCTCGGCCAGTTCCCCTCGGAAGCGGAGCTCGCCGCGCTCGATCTGGAAGCGTTGAGCCTGCCGCGCGAAGTGCCGGTGTCGCTGCCCTCGACCTTGACCCGGCAGCGCCCGGACGTTCGCGCGGCGGAAGCGGTGTTGCATCAGGCGACCGCGCAGGTCGGCGTCGCCACGGCGAACCTGTTTCCGCAGATCACCTTGTCGGGCAGCCTCGGGTCGTCCGCTCTGCATTCGGGCGATCTGTTCTCCAGCGGAACGAAGGCCTGGAGCATCGGTGCAAACCTTCTGCAGCCGATTTTCCACGGCGGCAGCCTGCGTGCGCAGAAGCGTGCGGCGGAAGCGGGTCTCGACAAGGTGGCGGCGGACTATCAGCTCACCGTGCTCGGCGCGTTCCAGAACGTCGCGGATTCATTGCGTGCGCTCGAACTCGACGCGGAGAACCTCAAGGCCCAGGCGCAGGCCGAGCAGTCGGCGGCGAAGAGCCTCGATCTCGTGCGCGTGCAGTACCGCGACGGCGCGGCGAGCTATCTGCAGGAGCTCGATGCGACGCGCCAGTATCAGCAGGCGCGCCTCGGTCTGATCCAGGCGCGCGCCGCGCGGCTGGCCGACACCGCGGCGCTGTACACCGCGCTCGGCGGCGGTTGGAAGGAAGATTCCGCGACGCCCGTGGCAGTCGCGGCATCGGATGCGAGTACTCAATCGAAGTAGATTTTCATTGAGGAGTGCGGGCAGGAAGCCCGCTTCTTGATTTCGCGGTCATGGATGAGCGCCCAAAATAAATGTTGGACGAAAACGACATGGCTAATCTAGAAAAGAAAAAATGGAGCACGACCAAAAAGATGGTCGTGATGATTCTGTTGGTGCTGTTGTTGATCGCGGCGGTCGTGGGCATCAAGGTCATGATGGTCATGAAGATGATCGCCGGGATGAAGCCGCCGCCGCCCGCCGTGGTGACGACGGCGAAGGCGGGCTATCAGGAATGGCAGCCGCAGCTGCGCGCGGTGGGCAGTGTCCGTGCCGCGCGCGGTGCCGATCTCGCACTCGATCTGTCCGGGCTGGTGACCAAGGTCAACGTGCAGTCCGGCGACGAGGTCAAGGAAGGCCAGGTGCTGCTGCAGCTGCGCGACAGCGAAGACGTGGCACAACTGCATCAACTGGAAGCCGCGGCGGCGCTCGCCGACGTGACTTTCGGCCGCGCGAAGCAGCAGCTCGCCGTGCAGGCGATCAGCAAGGCCGACTACGATCAGGCCGCGGCCGATCTCAAGGCGAAGCAGGCGGCGGTGGCGCAGCAGCAGGTCAACGTGCAGCGCAAGCAGTTGCGCGCGCCGTTCGCCGGCCGTGCGGGCATCGTCACGATCACCCCGGGTACCTATCTCAATTCGGGCACGACGATCGTGACCCTGCAGCAGATCGATCCGGTCTTCGTCGATTTCCATCTGCCGCAGAAGAACCTGGCCGAGGTGAAAGTCGGGCAGAAAGTGATGTTGAGTCTGGACGCATTCCCGGGCAAGACCTTCGAGGGCGAGCTGTCGGCGATCAACCCGAAAGTCGACAGCGACACGCGCAACGTCATGATCGAAGCCCGTTTTGCCAACTCCGACAAGCTGTTGGCGCCGGGCATGTTCGCCGACGTGACGCTGGACGTCGGCACCAAGGCGCGCTATCTGACCCTGCCGCAGACCGCCGTCGTCTACAACCCGTACGGCGCGACGGTCTACATCGTCAAGAAAAAGGCCGATGCGGACAAGGCCGCGGCCGAGCAGGCGAAGAAGGACGGCGGCAAGCCGCCGGAGGCCACCGGTCCTGCCGGGCCGCCGATTCCGGCCGATGCCCTCGTCGTCACGCAGGCGTTCGTCACCACCGACGGCACGCGCGGCGACCAGGTGTCGATCACGAAGGGGCTCGACGAGGGCGCTGAAATCGTGACGAGCGGCCAGATCAAACTGAAGAACGGCGCGCAGATCACGATCGACAACAGCGTTGTGCCGACGGACGCGGCGAATCCGAAGCCCCAGGAGCATTGAATGCACGCAAGCGAAAGCCCCGGCTCGTCGATCCCGCACGTTGTTGGCGCGAACCCGGGGTCTTTCGCTCGTCCCGCGTCGAAGAAAAGCGCCGCAGGATTCCCGCTTGCGCGGGAATGACGTCAAAAGCAGGATTTCATCATGCATTTCACCGATACCTTCATCAAAAAACCGGTCCTCGCGATCGTCGTCAGCGCATTGATCCTGGTGCTCGGCGTCAAGGCCGTGTTCGACCTGGTCGTGCGTCAGTTTCCGAAGACGGAAAACGCCACGGTCACCGTGACGACGGCCTACTACGGCGCCGATGCGCAGACGATCGCAGGCTTCATCACCCAGCCGCTCGAGCAGTCGATCGCGCAGGCGCAGGGCATCGACTACCTGACCTCGACCTCGGTCAGCGGCGTGTCCACGATCGTCGCGACGCTGCGCCTGAACTATGACTCGAACCGCGCGCTGACCCAGATCCAGACCCAGGTCAGCGCGGTGCGCAACCAGTTGCCGCCGCAGGCGCAGCAGCCGGTCATCACCGTCGCGGTCGGCGAGTCGATCGACGCGATGTACATCGGCTTCCGCAGCGACGTGCTGCCGGCGAACAGCATCACCGACTATCTGGCCCGCGAGGTCAAACCCAAGCTCGATTCGGTCGAGGGCGTGCAGAACGCGGAAATGTTCGGCACGCGCCAGTTCGCCCTGCGCGCGTGGCTCGATCCGGCCCGGCTCGCCGCGCACGGCGTGACCGCGAGCGACGTGTACAGCGCGCTGTCGACGAACAACTACCTTGCCGCCGTCGGCACGACCAAGGGCCAGATGGTCAGCGTCGACCTGACCGCCGGCACCGATCTGCATTCGGTCGACGAGTTCAAGCAACTCGCGGTCAAGCAGAAGGACGGCGCGATCGTGCGCCTGTCCGACGTGGCCAACGTCGTGCTCGGAGCCGAGGACTACGACGCGAACGTCGCCTTCAGCGGCAAGCAGGCGCTGTTCATCGGCATCAAGGTGGCGCCCGAGGCAAACGTGCTCGACGTGATCAAGCGCATTCGCGACGCCATGCCGGGCATCGTTTCGCAATTGCCCGCGGGCCTGCACGGCGAGATCGTCTACGACTCGACCACGTTCATCCGTTCCTCGATCAGCGAGGTCGTGCACACCTTGATCGAAGCGCTGATCATCGTAACGATCGTCATCTTCCTGTTCCTGGGCTCGCTGCGTGCGGTGATCATTCCCGTGATCGCGATGCCGCTGTCGCTGATCGGCACGTTCTTCATCATGCTCGCGCTCGGTTATTCGATGAACCTGCTCACTTTGCTCGCGCTGGTGCTGGCCATCGGTCTCGTCGTCGACGATGCGATCATCGTGGTCGAGAACGTCGACCGGCACATGAAGGAAGAAGGCAAGTCGCCACTGCAGGCTGCACTGCTTGCCGCGCGCGAGCTGGCCGGACCGATTCTCGCGATGACCGTCGTGCTGGTCGCGGTCTACGTGCCGATCGGCTTCCAGAAGGGTCTGACCGGCGCGTTGTTCACCGAGTTCGCCTTCACCCTGGCCGGCGCGGTGACCGTTTCCGCGGTGGTGGCGTTGACCTTGTCGCCGATGATGTGCGCCAAGTTCTTCAAGTCCGAGCAGGAAAACAACCGCTTCGTGCAGGCGATCGACCGCGTGTTCGACCGCGTGCATCGCGGCTACGCACGCCTGCTCCACGGCGCCTTGTCGTCGTGGGTCGTCATCGTGGTGATGGGATTCATGCTGTCGCTCGCAACCGTGCTGGCCGGCATGACCGCGCAGTCCGAACTGGCGCCGGAGGAGGATCAGGGCTTCCTGTTCTATCAGCTCAACGGCGCGCCGAACGCGACCTCGAACCAGATGCTGGGTTACGCCAGGCAGATGTACGAGAGCGGCAGCAAGCTGCCGGAAGCCGACATGATGTTCCAGATCACCACGCCGGGCACCGGCTTCGGCGGCATGGCGTTCACGCCGTGGAGCGAGCGCAGCAAGAATGCGCACACCCTGCAGATGGAGTTGCAGGCGTTGTGGTCGAAGATCGCGGGCGGCCAGGTGTTCGTGTTCTCGCTGCCGGCGCTGCCCGGCGCGCAGGGTGCGCCGATCCAGGTCGTGATCAAGACGACCGAGCCGTTTCAGAACTTGAACGAAGTCGTGCAGAAAATGCTGCACAAAGCGCAGGATTCCGGCAAGTTCTGGTTCGTCGACACCGACCTGAAGATCGACAAGCCGCAGTCGACGGTGACGATGGACCGCGACTTGATCACCACGCTCGGCCTGACCCAGCAGGACGTCGGCAGCGCCCTCGGCGCCGCGCTCGGCGGCGGCTACGTCAATTACTTTTCGATCGCCGGCCGCTCTTACAAGGTCATTCCACAGGTGCTGCAGGTCGATCGGCTGAACCCGCAGCAGGTGCTCGACTACTACGTGCGTGCGCCCGACGGCTCGGTGATCCCGGCCTCGACCGTGGCCGGAATCAAGAACGAAGTCGTACCGCGTTCGATCAATCACTTCCAGCAGCTCAACTCGGCGACGATCTCGGGTGCGAGCGGCATGTCGCAGGGCGAGGTTCTGCAGTTCTTCCGCGATGCGCTCAACGAAGTCGCGCCCGGCGGCGGCTATTCCCTGGACTATGCCGGCCCTTCGCGCCAGTTCGTGCAGGAATCCGGCGGCTTCGGCGTGACCCTGCTGTTCGCGATCATCATCGTCTTCCTCGCGCTCGCCGCGCAGTTCAACAGTCTGCGCGATCCGATCGTGATCCTCGTCTCGGTGCCGATGGCCCTGTTCGGCGCGTTGATCTTCGTCAATCTGGTCTCGAGCCTCAACATCTACACCCAGGTCGGCCTGGTCACGCTGATGGGGCTCGTGTCCAAGCACGGCATCCTGATCGTGGAGTTCGCCAACGAGTCGCAGCGCGCGGGCATGAGCAAGCGCGAGGCGATCGAGCATGCCGCCGGCGTCCGCCTGCGCCCGATCCTGATGACGACGGCGGCGATGGTGCTCGGCGTGTTCCCGCTCGTGATCGCCTCGGGCGCCGGCGCGGCGGGCCGCTTTGCGATGGGCCTGGTCATCTCGACCGGCCTGTCGATCGGTACGCTGTTCACGCTGTTCGTCGTGCCGGCGTTCTACATGATGATCGCGGCCGACCATCATGCCGAATCGGCGAAACCGGTTGCCGAAGGGCTGAACGGAGAGCCGGCGACGGCCTGATGCTCAACGACATCCCGGCGCAAGCCGGGATGTTTTTTCGCCTGCGATTTTTTCTTTTTCGCCGGCAAGCCGCACAGGAACGTGAGCCTGCGCGGCGGCGCGCTCAATAACGGATGCGCGCGAGCAAGCGCCGATTGAGCGCCCGCTGTTGTTCCTGCCACCGAATGAGCTCGCTCTCCGGCACAGCCGTCTGTCCGTCGGCGCGGCTGAGCCAGCGCTTCCAGGGCGTCGAATATGCGTAGGCGGAAACTTCGCCGTTGATGTCGCTGCCGACGAGGCGGCCGGCGAGCGCGTCGATGACCGCATCGAGATGCGACTCGAGCAAACGGCCCTGGTCCCAGTTGGTGCGTGCCGCTTCGGGACTCAGCGCGTCCTTGTCGATCGTGAGATAGGTCGGCTGCGGCGACGGCCCGAGCGCGGCGAGGAAACGCTCGATCAGCTCGTCCGGGTTGGCGAACACCTTGAACGCCTCGGCCAGCCCGAGGCGCGCGGCCCAGCGCGTGTCGACGTCCATGCACCAGTTGGTCAGCTTGCCGGCACGCAGCGGCGTGAGGTAGTTCTCCCAGGCATGCGCAAGACCCACGTCATTCGAGGTGATGCCGAGCACGTGCACGTGGCTGACGAAGGGCAGGGCGGCGACACGGCGTACCCACGAGCCGCAGTGGACGCCGAACGGGAAGCGCATGTTGTCCGGATGGTTGTCGAAAACGACGACCTGAAATGGCCCCTTGTCGCGCAGCCTTCGAATCAGCGGCCAGCTGAGATGATGGAAATCGCCGCTGCCCATGAACACGGTGCCGTATTCGGCGGGCAACTCGGCGTCGAGCTTGCGTGCGAGCGTCTCCATGCGCCGCACCGAGCAGCCGAAGCGGATCGCTTCCTGCCAGTCGGCGAGATCGATCGTCAGCGCGTCCGGCAGGTCGCCGACCGAACGATCGAAGTCGAGGATGACGGGGTTGCGGTTCACGGGGACTTGGCTTCCATCACGGCACGGTCGCTTTCGAATGCGCCCGCGAATCTGCGCAGTATCGCCCGCAGCAGAGGATTGCGCACGTAGACCGCGTGGCGCGTGAAGGTGAATTTTGCGCCGAGGTACGACTTGATTTCCGGATCGGTCCAGCCGGCGACGTATTGTTTGAGGCCGCGCTTGAGCGCGTAGTCGAGATTGTGCATCCAGCTGACGAAATACAAGTTCAGCTCGCGCGCCTGCGGATAGACGAAGCCGACGTACTTGTCGACGAGATTGCCGCTGCAGACGTAGCAGAGGTTGAAGCCGATCATGCGGCCCTGATGGCGATAAACGAAAATCACGCCGCCGCTTGCCGCGTCCTGCAGGATCGCATCGAAATAGCCGGCGGTGAGCAGGTCGAAATGCAGCTCGCTTTGGTTGTAGACGTTGAGGAACAGCGCATAGAACTCGGCGCGCACGGCGGGATCGGCGAAGCGCGCGTCGCCGGTCGGAACGGCTTCGATCTCGAGTTCGGCGGTGCTGCGCAGCTTGCGGCGGATGTCCTTGCGCCGTCCCGAGGAAAGCCGCGACAGATATTCGTCG
Organism: uncultured bacterium; assembly: GCA_966424745.1. Classification (GTDB taxonomy): domain Bacteria; phylum Pseudomonadota; class Gammaproteobacteria; order Xanthomonadales; family Rhodanobacteraceae; genus Rudaea. The sequence goes on along the minus strand of CBJLOV010000001.1, from coordinate 38,114 downwards.
GTCGAGGCGAAGTCGATCGCGACGTAGGCAAGCGCCTGGCCTTCGAGCAGAACGAAACCGCCGTCGCGGCAGGCGTCGACGAAGCTCCTCGACGCGGAGTTGCTGCGGGCGTCGAGCAGGGGCGAGTCCTGCGGCGTGTCCTTGACGATCAGAAACGCGTAGCGTCGCGCGTAATCTTCCTTGATCCGGGCGACGAGGGATGCCGCGTCGTCCTGCGCCGGCAGCGGCGCGTACTCGGTCACCGTGGTGCCGACGAAACAGGTGAGCGGTTTCAGCCATTCTCCCCACCATCGGTACAGCGGCAGCGAGGTGATCCGCCGCTTCGCGGCCGGCTCCATCGTGGTGAGCAGATCGAACTTCGCGACAAAGTAAGGCGCGCCGTCGCGCGAGGTGCCGGCGGAAAAATCCTGCGGCGGATGGGCCAGGAACTGATCGATCAGAACCGGAGGCTCGAGCAGATTGAGATACGGCGATGCCGTGCGGTCGGTGGAATCCATGGATAGCGCGGCGAGATCGTGATGCCCGGTCGGGCGCCGGGACTAAACGGTGAATTTTCGCATAAAGTTGCATCGGCGTTGCCGCTGCGCCTTGAGGGCGTCACCCGACGCCGTATAGTTTTCCTCCCGTCCCGCAAGCATCGATTCCGTTATGGCCAATCCGTCGCGTCGCCGTGGCATCACGGTCCAAGTGGGCAATACCGAAGTCACCAAGCTCGGCGTCGAACGATTCAGCCGGCACGACGCCTACCACCTGATCATGTCGTTGACCTGGCCGCAGTTCTTCGCCGGAGCGGTCGTTGTCTATTTGCTGGCCAACCTCGTGTTCGCTTGCGCCTACGCGCTCGGCGACCATGCGGTCAACAATGCGAACAGCTTCAGCGATTATTTTTTCTTCAGCGTCGAAACGCTGGCGACGGTCGGTTACGGCAATATGAGCCCCGCCACGCTCTACGGGCACTGCGTGGCGACGATGGAGATCATCACCGGCATGTTGAGCATGGCGGTCATCACGAGCCTGGTTTTCGCCCGTTTCTCCAAGCCTACCGCGCGTATCCTGTTCAGCCGCGTCGCCGTGATCACTCCTTACAACGGCGTGCCGACCCTGATGCTGCGTGTGGCCAATCAACGCCGCAGCTACATCCTCGAAGCCACCGCCTCGCTCGTGCTGGTGCGCGACGAGGACACGCCCGATGGGCACAGCCTGACCCGCTTCTACGATCTGAGGCTGGAACGGGCCCGCTCGCCGATGTTCGCGCTGAGCTGGCAGATCATGCATCAAATCGACGAGACCAGCCCGCTTCGCGGCATCACGGTCCAGGACATCGTCGACGGCGATATGCGCCTCGCGGTCACTCTCTCCGGGGTGGACGAAACCTTTGCCGCCGGCGTGACGGCGCGGCATACGTACGGGCATGAAAACATCCTGTTCGAACGCCGCTTCGTCGATATATTCAGCGAGGGCGAAAACCCCAGGCATATGTACGTGGACCTGGCCCGCTTTCATGATCTCGAGCCGACCGAATCGGATCTGGAGAGCGTCCGCTGAGGGGTTGACATTGCGATGGTATCGATACCTGTGATTTTTTCGAATTGGACGCTATTCCCTATTTCTTTTGTAAATTTTGGGTTATGCTGAAAATACTGTGTCTGCACGGTTGTTGTGAGTTGTGGCCGGCGAGTCTATGAGACCGCGTTCGCTGGTCCTTCGATCGCTTCATCGTCAACCCATTTCCATGCATGCCAGTAAGTCGTCCGTAGGTGTTGCGCTTGCGGATTTGTCTAGTTTGTCTTGTGGAGTTTTTATGTCGGATCGTGAGGTAGGTACTGTCAAGTGGTTCAACGACAGCAAGGGTTTCGGTTTTATCAGCCGTGAAAACGGCCCGGATGTGTTCGTGCACTTCCGCGCGATTCAAGGCACCGGATTCCGTACCCTGCAGGAAGGCCAAAAGGTTAGCTTCAAAGTCGTTCAGGGCCAGAAAGGCCTCCAGGCGGACGAAGTCACCCCCGCCTGATCTTCTGAAAAATCCTAAACTACTTCCGCGCCCCGGTAGCCGCAAGGTTGCCGGGGCATTTTCTTGCAGAAATGAAAGTATTTGCATAATTTCGCCAGTGCAATCGGATTTTGCGGTGGTGCAATGCAAAAATGGGACGCCGCATAGGCGCCCTGTTTTTTGCAAGGACCATATAAGAGTATGAAGTCCACCGCTCTTAAAATCGGCCGGCGCGAAAATCTTCCACCGCTTGAATGATCTGATGTTGCGTATTCATCACGAACGGGCCGTACTTGGCGACCGGTTCGTTCAGCGGCCTTCCAGCGACGATGATTGCCCGCGCCGAGACCGGCGCGGCGATGTGCAACTTGCCGTCCCCGCGGCTCAGCACGCCGAGGTCCCCGCGCAGGAGTTCGCTTGCCGCTCCTTCGCCGATCTTGGCCTGGCCTTCGTAAACATAGACGAATCCGTTGTGCCCGCTCGGAATATCGATTTCTGCCGAGGCACCGGCCTCCAGATGGAGATCGAGATACAGCGGATCGGTTGCGACGTTCTCGACCGGGCCGCGCACGCCCGCCTGCTCGCCGACGATGACTCGCGCCTTGGCGCCCGGGGCGAGCTGGACTTCGGGAATACGCTCGGGGGCGATGTCCTGATAACGCGGGGCGGTCATCTTGTCCTTGGCGGGCAGGTTGACCCAAAGCTGGAAACCCTGCATCAGGCCGTGTTCCTGTTCGGGCATTTCCGAGTGGACGATGCCGCGGCCGGCCGTCATCCACTGCACGCTGCCGGCGGTGAGCAGGCCTGAATTGCCCTGATTGTCGCCGTGGCGCATGCGTCCGGCGAGCATGTAGGTTACCGTTTCGAAGCCGCGGTGCGGGTGGTCCGGGAAGCCGGCGATATAGTCGCTGCCCGAATCCGAGCGGAATTCGTCGAGCATCAGGAACGGATCGAGCATGTCGAGTGCAGGCTGACCGATGACACGCGTCAGCTTGACGCCCGCGCCGTCACTGGTCGGCAGGCCGCGGACGATACGTACGACGCCGCGCTGGTCGGCGCTTGCGCTGCGGGAGGCGGGATTGGTGCTGGCCATGATTCACTCCGGATTTGCGATGCGGCAAATATAGGCCCGTCGAACGGGGAAACCAGCCGCGGCGGGGCGAACGCATCGTCCTGCACTTGGGACGCCGCGGTGGCTACACTAGCGACCATCGTTCCATCGGACTCGTATTTCCGCCATGACCCGGATTGCCCATGTTATCGAAGGCCGCGTGCACGACCTCGGCGGCGGTTTTCACGTTCGCCGGCTGTTGCCGCATATCGACGCGCGCCACGTCGGGCCGTTCGTGTTCTTCGACCACATGGGGCCGGTGCAGATGGCGCCGGGGCAGGGCATGGACGTGCGCCCGCACCCGCATATCGGGCTTGCCACGGTGACCTATCTGTTCGACGGCGCGATCCGCCACCGCGACAGCCTCGGTTCGGTGCAGGACATCCGTCCCGGCGACGTCAACTGGATGACGGCCGGGCGCGGCATCGTGCATTCGGAGCGCACGCCGGATGCGGAGCGCGCCTCCGGGCAGAAGCTGCACGGTATCCAGATCTGGGTGGCGCTGCCGAAATCCGCGGAGGAGATCGAACCGGAGTTCCATCATCATTCGGTCGACGACCTGCCGGCGATCGGGCGCGACGGCGTGCGCCTGCGTCTTGTCGCCGGCGACGCGCTCGGCCTGCACGCGCCGGTGCGCATCTTCGCGCCGATGTTCTATCTCGCGGCGGAGTATGCCGATGGCGGCAGGTTCGTCCTGCCGGCCGAGTATCCCGAACGCGCCGTCTATGCGGTCGACACGGACCTGGTCGTCGGCGGGGAGCCGCTTCCGGCGCAGCACATGGCGACGTTGGAGCCGGGTGTCGACGTCGAAATCGGCGCGCCGGACGGCGGGCACGCCGTGTTCTTCGGCGGCGCGCCGCTCGACGGCGAGCGTCATCTGTACTGGAACTTCGTTTCGTCTTCGCGCGAGCGCATCGAGCGCGCCAAACAGGACTGGGCTGCCCAGCGCTTCGGGCAGGTGCCGGGCGAGACCGAGTTCATCCCCTTGCCGGCGAGATGAGCCGGCGCGAGGCGACGTTCAACGGTATTGCTGGTGGCATTCGTCGCAGACCTTGCCGATCTTTTCGGCGATCGGAGCCAGCGCGGCGCAGTCGGCCGGCGCAGCGGCGATGCCCGCATCGAGTGCGTCGCGCAGCCGCGATCCGTACTCGCGGAACGCCGACTCGGGTGTTGAGTCGGGATAGACCGCCGGTTCGATTTCATTGCTCAACGCGCGCAGCTGGGTCAGCGCCTGCGCGGATTTGCTCGCCTCGCAGCGTTGCGCGCGTAGGTTCTCGCGCAGCGAACCGTAGTGATGTTGCATGACGTCCATCGCACCGCGCGCATAGGCGTCGCGGGCGCGCAAGGCATTGGCCACGATCACCGCCCCCATGGCACCGACCACCAGTCCGATCAACAACAACGCTATTTGCTTCATGGCTACCCGATTGAAACGGCAAAACGCAAAGCATATCTCAGGTGCGGGCTGCATCGAGTAGCACCGTCCGAACGCGCGGCTTTTCAGGCTTCCCGATCGGGGATGGCCACTATAATGTCGACATGAAAGAACGTTTTGCGGGGATCGACCGCCTTTATGGCGTCGGCGCGGCGGCGCGGCTGGCGCACGCGCACGTATGCGTGGTCGGCATCGGCGGCGTCGGTTCGTGGGCGGTCGAGGCGCTGGCGCGTTCGGGCGTCGGCGAATTGACCCTGATCGACGCGGACGATGTCTGCGTATCCAACACGAATCGCCAGCTGCACGCGCTTGACGGCGAATACGGCCGGGCCAAGGTCGAAGTCATGGCGGAGCGCGCGCGCGCGATCAACCCGACGATCAAAGTGCATGCGGTGGCGGATTTCCTCGTCTCGTCGAATTTGTGGGATCTGCTCGGGCGCGACGGGACTCGCCCCTACGACGCCGTGCTCGACGCCTGCGATTCGCTGAAAGTGAAAGTCGAAATGGTCGCGTTCTGCCGGCGGCGCAAGATTCCGATCGTCGTCTGCGGCTCGGCGGGGGGGCGCATCGATCCGACCCTGGTCACGGCGCGCGATCTGTCCAGGACCGAGCACGACGCGATGCTCGCGCTCGTGCGCCAGAAGCTTCGCGACGACTATGGTTGGACGCGCAATCCGAAGCGCTACTTCGGCGTGCAGGCCGTGTTCTCGCGCGAGAACGCCAACTACCCCCAGGCCGACGGCACGGTGTGCAAGACTCGCGTGTCGAGCGAAGGCGCGCTCAAGCTCGATTGCTCCGGCGGGCTCGGCGCGGCGACGCACGTCACCGGAACGTTCGCCTTCGTCGCCGTATCGCGCGTGCTGGCGAAGCTGCTCGAAGCGAAAGAGCCAGGCGCGGACAAGCGCGCGGCGCCGCAGGCGAGAGCGGAAACGGAAGAAGCGGTCCTTTCCTGACCGCGTCGATCCGGATCACGCCGCTTCGATGGAAGCGGGCAGGCGAAACAGGCGTTCTGCGTTGCGCGTCGTCGCCGCCGCAATCTCTTCGGGCGCGACGCCGCGCAAGGCGGCGACGCATTCGCAAACTTCGCGCAGCAGGGCGGGTTCATTGCGCTGTCCCTGGTGGCCGGACAGCGGCTGGTCGGGCGAGTCGGTTTCCAGCAGCAGGAACTCGAGCGGCATGGTCGCCGCGATGCGGCGCAGGCGGCGCGCGCGTTCATAAGTGATCGGCCCGCCGAGTCCGATGCAGAAGCCGAGTTTCCACAGCTGCCGGGCCTGTTCTTCGCTGCCCGAAAAGCTGTGCACGACTCCGCTCAGATTGCCTACGTAGCGCAAGGCGCTCATCACCTCGTCGAGCGCGCGGCGCGCGTGCAGGATGACGGGAAGGCCGAATTCGCGCGCAAGCTCCAGCTGGCGGCGAAAGTACAAGCGCTGCGTATCCGCATCGAGGCCCTCGACAAAATAGTCCAGTCCGCATTCGCCGACGGCGACCGGGCGTTCGCGCGCTATCCAGCCGCGCAGCGAATCGAGGTGTTCGGGCCGGTGGTCGGCGATGTACATCGGATGTAGGCCGTACGCTGGATACAGGCCCGCTTCGCGGCGGCACAGCGCGTGCAGCTTGTCGAAACCCGCGTGCGCGATCGCCGGAACGATTTGACGGCGCACGCCGGCGTCGCGCGCGCGCATGAGAGCCGCGGTGCGGTCCGCGTCGAATTCGACGACGTCGATATGCGAATGGCTGTCGATCAGGTTGAGCATGAAAGGCTAAGTAAAGTGTCGGACACAAATCGGCGCGGATCCGTGCGCGTGAAAGAGATCGATCGGTTTCATCGTAGAGCCGCGCTCGTCTGCGTTTGCACTACAACAACCACCATTGCGCAAGACAGAGGAACAGACCCATGCTGAACACGTCGGTCGCAGTGGTGAGGAAAATGCTCGAGGCCATTGCCGGATCGGCGCCGGCCTTCTTCAGCACCATCGGCACGGCGCTGCCCGCAACCCCGCTGGCGACGCTCGATAGCGCCATCGCCACGAGCGTGATCAGTGCGAGCGGCAGCGCCTGTGCGTTGTGCTGCATGCGCGCGATCGCGTACATGCCGAACGCGGCGACGACGCCGACGAGAAAACCGTTGAGCAGGCCGAGCCAGGCTTCCTTGAGCATCAACTTGCCGGCGCGGCCAACGCGGATCTCGTTCAAGGTCATGCCGCGCAATGTGACCGCAAGCGCCTGACAGCCGGTATTGCTGCATTGTCCCGAGAGCACCGGCAGGAACACCGCGAGCAGCACGATCGCGTTGACCGTATTTTGGAAATAACCGACCACCGCCGCGGCGAGGAAGGCGGTGAGCAGATTCAGCTGCAGCCAGGGATGGCGGAACATCAATGCGCGCGGCCAGGGCGTCGTGGTGCGCTCCTCTTTCTCGACGCCGACCATCGATCCGGCCTGGGCGCTGATTTCGAATGCCTGTTCCTCGAACAGGATTTGACCGCGCACTTGGCCGATCAGCCTGCCGTCGGCGTCGCAAACCGGGTAGACGGGATAGTGGCGGGTAACCACTTCGCGCATTGCGTCGACCAGTTCCGTGTCGGGCCGCAGATAGAAGGGATCCGGCACCATGATTTCGCCGAGCCTTTGTTGGCGGTCGGCGTAGAGCATCTCGCGGAACGTGACGACGCCGACGAGGCGTGCCGATGCGTCGACGATGTAGAGGTAGGTGACGAGGCGCGTCTTGACCGTGTCGCGCAGGGCTTCGATTGCGGCTTGAACGCTGGTGCCCGCGGTGAACTGGAGCGGAGCCGGATCCATGAGGCGGCCGACCGTGGACTCCGGATAGCGCGTACGCATCCGCCATTGCTCGCCTTCGTCGGCGGCGGCTGCGATCGCGTCGCGTCGCTGGGCCGGGAAATGCTGCAGGATGTCGACGGCCTGGCCGGGGCGCAGTTCGGCCAGCGCCGCCGCGATATCGGCATCGCCGGAAGCGGCGAGCTTGTCCGTCGCGGAAATCGCGTCGAGATTGCGGATCCGCTCGCTGAGCTTGTTTGCCGACTCTTCGGTCATCGTTTCCCCTACTGGTTCGTTGGCTTGCCCCGAGGCGGATGCTAACCCGATGCGGGCGATCCGATAAGCGGAATCGCTTGGCGTTTTGCCGTTGTGGAATTCTGCAAATATTCACATGCCGGCTCGCAGAATGACGCTGTGAACCCCCGGGAACCGGGCGAACGAATCATCACTCGAGGATCAGAAAAATGTTCAACCATCGCGGACTTATCGTGTTGCTACTCGTAGCGCTTTTCGGCCTGCAGGCCTGCGTTGCGCCGCCGCCGCGCGAGCGCGTGGTCTATCGCGACCCGGCCGGATACAACCAGGGCGGCTATTACGACCGCCGCGACAACGGCGTTTGCCGGACTTGCGGCACGATCCGTCAGATCGAGCAAGTTCGCGTCGATCAGCAGACGACCGGCGGCGGCGCGATTCTCGGCGCGATCATCGGCGGCCTGATCGGCAACCAGTTCGGCCATGGCAGCGGCCGTGCGGCGACGACGGCGGTCGGCGTGGTCGGCGGTGCGGTCGCGGGTAACGCGATTGAGTCGAACAATGCACGCGCAGCTTCGGGTTATGCGTGGCGTTTCTACGTCGAACTCGACGACGGCCACGAAGCTTGGGTCGGGCAGTACGACAATCCCGGCTTCCGCATCGGCGACCGCGTGATCATTCGCGGCGGACGCAATGACGGTCGTTTGGAACTGATGCGCTGATTCCTGCATTGGAGCAATAAAAAAACCGGACCTGCGCGAGCAGGTCCGGTTTTTTTTTCGTCTGTATCGCGGAAAGACGATCAATCCACCCGATAGAAACTGTGATCGCCAATGCGGGCTAGCGGATAGCCCTTGGCCCAGGGCGGCATCGGCGTGTTCGAGGCGTAGAAGTGGTCGGCCTTCGGTACGACCGAATAGCGCAGCGGTTCGGGCAGTGCCCACATCGCCATCGCAATGTTGGCGATCGCCCAGGAACGTTGCAGGGCATCGGCCTCGCTCATCATGTAGTTCGGCGGCACGAGCGAGAACGCGAACTGGCCCGGTGCCTTCAGCGCCGCGCAGACGGAGTTGCCCCATTGGCCGCTCTCGGCGCGGCGAAGCGCAACTTCGGCGACGGCAAGCTGGCCTGCCGTCGGTTCGCTGCGCGCTTCGAGATAGATCGTGCCGGCAAGGCAGGCGCGATCGGCGACGGGTTGCGGCAGGACCGAAGCGAGCCAGAGCAGGAAGGATAATTTCATAGGCGAACATCGGACAAAAGGAATTCGCGAAAAGAAATCCGCGTCGCGTCGTCGTCGCGCCAATCGGGATTTCTCCCGCCACGAGCAGGCACCGATGTGAATCGCGCGCTTCAGTGGTGGGTTTACGGTGTTCGGAACCGATCTGGGTTCCGCCGCATCGGCATACAGTCGGGCCGATGTTCGCGCGCCAGAGAAGGCAGCGCATCAATAGAGTGGGCGAAGATTAGTCGATTCGCCCGTTCGGCACAACGGCAAATGTTAAGAAAAAAGAAAGCTGAATGACTGCGTTCAGAAACAATTAAGCAAATGATACAAAGCTAAAAGATTAATTTTGTATCAAATTATTTTTGTATACAAATTAATTAACTTTAATATTATAAATTTATAAAATTTATACTTTGTTGAATGATTTGCGAATTTCGCCGATGGTGATCGTGGGCGAATTGAGGCCGCTCGAGCCGCTGTCGTTGCGTTCGCCGAGGACTGCAAGCGCGGCGCCGGTATGGGCACCGCTCCAGGCCGCGCTGATGATCAATCCGGTATCGTCGCCTTCGCTGCCTAGTGGCGTGCCGGGGCGTGGCAGATGCTCGGCGGAAAAGGCAAGACGGTGCAGCCAGCGCTTGTTGCCGCCTTTGAAGTGCATGCGTGCGACGATCTCCTGACCCGGATAACAGCCTTTGTTCGTGCTCGCTGCGCCGAGGGCGTCGAGGCCGATCCAGGCGGGCAGCAGCTTGTCTTCGAGCGAGGCATCGAGCGTGATCAGGCCGGCGTCTATGTCGGCCAGATCGTTTTCGTTGGCGGACGCTTCGGCGGAGTCTATAGAGAGCGGCAAGGCACCGGTGTCGCCGATGATCAGTTTGCGCGGCTTGGTGCCGGGCAGGGCGATGCGGGTCTCGCCGGCGCTGCGTTCGAACGTGTGCGCCAGCCGCGATTCGGGATTTTCGTTCGCGATCATGGGCAGCCATTCGATCCATGCCGCGAGGCCCTCGGGCGCGTGCAATTGCACTTTCGCGCGAAACACGTAGCGCTGAAGGGCGTCGCGCAGGGCTGCTGCCGAGCCGCCCCGCAGCACCAGGCGAAGGTGCTGATCGTCGTCGCGCAGCAAATGGAAGAATGCGCGCACGCGCCCCTGCGCCGACAGCCAGGCGGACCATTGCCATTGCCCGTTCGCGAGTTCGCCGAGATTGCTCGAGAACTGGGCCTGCGCAAACGAAACGGCGTCCGCGCCGACGATGTCGAGAATCTGGGGTGCGGGTAGCGCGACGAGCGATGAGTGCGCAACGGAAGAGGAGATAGCGGTCATTGGTTGTGTGCGAAGGTTGGCCTGATTCCGCCATGATCCTCGCGACCGGGCAGATCGCTGGGGCGGGTCTCACTGTATGCGGGTTTAGCCGCTATAATTGTGCGTCGCAAGAAATGTGGAGATTTCTTGCCGGTTGTCAAGCAAACAGGGTCAAGCGCCGCGTCATGTCGATCCCGGTATCCGAATCCGCCGTTTCCCAACAGCCGCCGCACGGCGCCGACGAAGCGGTATCATCCGCACCGCCGAGTTCGGCAAAGCCTTTGCCGAAGGAGATCGGGGGCCGCGAAGGCCTCGAACCCACGCGGTACGGCGATTGGGAGAAAAACGGCCGCTGCGTCGATTTCTGATCGCAGGCGCGCGCCGCAATCCCGTTTCATTTACGCAGTAGCCACATACAAGGTTTCCGTATGCCGCAACCCGCACGTCCTCTGTCCCCGTTCACGACGATTTATCGCTGGCCTCTGGCGATGGCGTTGTCGATCCTGCATCGCATTACCGGCATCGCGATTGCCGTCGGTCTGTTGCTCGTGGTTTGGCTGCTGCTGGGTCTCGCAAACGGACCGCAAAGCTACGCCGCGGCGCGGGCATTTTGCGGCTCCTGGTTCGGTCTGGTTCTGCTGTTCGGCTGGACTTGGGCGCTGACGTTCCATCTCGCCAACGGCGTCCGCCACCTGTTCTGGGACGTGGGCAGGGGCTACACCATCCAGCAGGCGAAGGCGAGCGGCGTGGCGGTGGTCGCCGCGAGCCTCGCGATGACGGCGTTGATCTGGGTCTGCGTATTCGCGCAAGGGGGCGTGTGATGGGCGAAGCAAACGATATCCGCGTGGCCGACTACCGCACGCCGCTCAAGCGCGTACGCGGCCTGGGTGCCGCCAAATCCGGCACGCAACATTTCATCCTGCAGCGCGTAACCGCCGTGGCGCTGGTGTTTCTCGTGTTGTGGGCGATCTGGCTCGCGCTCGCGCTGGTCCATGCCGACTATGCGCATGCGCGCGAGATGCTGCACCACCCGTTTGCCGCGGTGTGGCTGATCGCCTTCCTGATCGCCGCGTTCTGGCATGCGCAGCTCGGCCTGCAGGTCGTGATCGAAGACTATGTGCATACGCGCTGGCTCGAAACGGTCGCACAGCTCGCGACCAAGTTCATCTGTGCGGCAGCGGCTCTGGCCGGCATTCTCGCCGTCGTCCGCATCGTATTGGGCTGAGATAAATGTTTGCACGATGCGCCTGGGCGCATCGTGTGCGAGGCCGGGCGCGGGCCTTTGACAGAGACGAGAGCAGGAAAAACCAGAATGTCTGCATACAAGATCCAAGAACACAAATACGACGTCGTCGTGGTCGGTGCCGGCGGCGCGGGCCTGCGCGCGACGTTCGGTCTCGCCGCGAAAGGGCTTAAGACCGTGTGCCTGACCAAGGTGTTTCCGACGCGCTCGCACACCGTCGCGGCGCAAGGCGGCATCTCGGCCGCGCTCGCCAACATGGGCGAGGACGACTGGCGTTATCACTTCTACGACACCATCAAGGGTTCGGACTGGCTCGGTGATCAGGACGCGATCGAGTACATGTGCAAGAACGCGCCGGCCGCGGTGATCGAACTCGAGCACTACGGCGTGCCGTTCTCCCGCACCGAGGAAGGCAAGATCTACCAGCGTCCGTTCGGCGGCATGACCACGCGCTACGGCGAAGGTCCGCCCGCGCAGCGCACCTGCGCCGCGGCCGACCGCACCGGTCACGCGATGCTGCATACGCTGTACCAGCAGTCGCTCGCGCACGATGCGCAGTTCAAGATCGAGTACTTCGCGCTCGACCTGATCTTCGACGCCGACGGCGCCTGCCGCGGCGTGCTTGCCCTCGACATGGCCGAAGGCACGCTGCACCTGTTCCGCGCGCACGGCGTCGTGCTCGCGACCGGCGGCTACGGTCGCGCGTATTTCAGCGCAACCTCGGCGCACACCTGCACCGGCGACGGCGGCGGTCTCGTCGCGCGCGCCGGGCTGGCGCTGCAGGACATGGAATTCGTCCAGTTCCATCCGACCGGCATCTACGGCGCCGGCTGCCTGATCACCGAGGGCGTACGCGGCGAAGGCGGCATCCTGCGCAACTCGAACGGCGAACGCTTCATGGAACGCTACGCGCCGCATTACAAGGATCTCGCCTCGCGCGACGTGGTGTCGCGCTCGATGACGATCGAGATCCGCGAAGGCCGCGGCGTCGGCGAGCACAAGGACCATATCCTGCTCGACCTCACCCATCTCGGCCCCGAAGTGATCCACGAAAAGCTGCCCGGCATCGCCGAGAGCGCGCGCATCTTCGCCGGCGTCGACGTGACCAAGCAGCCGATCCCGGTGCTGCCGACCGTGCACTACAACATGGGCGGCATCCCGACCAACTACCACGGCGAAGTCGTGCAGAAGGTCGGCAACGATCCGGACAAAGTCATCGAAGGCCTATACGCGATCGGCGAAGCGGCCTGCGTTTCCGTGCACGGCGCGAACCGCCTGGGCTCGAACTCGCTGCTCGACCTGGTCGTGTTCGGCCGCGCGGTCGCCAACCGCGCCGCGGAGACGATCAAGTCGGGTGCGTCGCACAAGACCTTGCCCGCCGACGCCACCGATGCGGCGCTGGCCAACCTCGACAAGCTGCGCAACGCAAAGGGTTCGCGCTCGACCGCCGAGATCCGCCTCGACATGCAGCGCACGATGCAAAGCGACGCCGCGGTGTTCCGCACCTCGAAGACGCTCAAGGAAGGCTGTAAGAAGATGGACAAGGTGTTCGCTTCGTTCGACGACGTGCGCGTCAGCGACCGCTCGCTCGTGTGGAACTCCGACCTGATCGAGACCTACGAGCTGCAGAACCTGCTCTACAACGCCGTGGCGACGATCAATTCGGCCGAGCAGCGCCATGAATCGCGCGGTGCGCACGCGCACGAGGATTTCCCCGAGCGCGACGACGCCAATTGGCAGAAGCACACGCTGGTGAAGGTCGATCACAAGGGCGCATGCCGCTTCGACTATCGTCCGGTGCACATGAATACGCTGACCGACGAAGTGAAGCCGGTGCCGCCGAAGGCGCGCGTGTATTAATCGATATCCGACGACAACGTTGCACGATCAAACAACGAGGTAGGCAGACGTGGCCGAGTTCACCCTCCCCAAGAATTCCAAGGTGCAGAAGGGCAAGAAGTATCCCGCGAAGGCGGGCGCGAAGAACGTACGCACGTTCCGCGTCTACCGCTGGAACGAAGAGGACGGGCAGAATCCGCACATCGACGAGTACGAAGTCGACATGGACAGCTGCGGGCCGATGGTGCTCGACGCGCTGATCAAGATCAAGAACGAGATCGACTCGACGCTGACCTTCCGCCGCTCCTGCCGCGAAGGCATCTGCGGTTCGTGTGCGATGAACATCGACGGCAACAATACGCTCGCCTGCACCAAGGCGATCGACGATTGCAAGGGCGATGTGAAGATCTATCCGCTGCCGCACATGCCCGTGGTGAAGGATCTGGTGCCCGACCTGACCAATTTCTACGCACAGTACGCCTCGATCAAGCCGTGGCTGCGCACGCAGACGCCGCCGCCGCCCGATTCGGAGCGCCTGCAATCCAAGGAAGACCGCGCCAAGCTCGACGGCCTCTACGAGTGCATTCTCTGCGCGTCCTGCTCGACCGCGTGTCCGAGCTATTGGTGGAACGGCGACAAGTATTTGGGGCCGGCGGCGCTGCTGCAGGCCTATCGTTTCATCGCCGATTCGCGCGACGAAGACACCGGTGCGCGCCTCGACGAACTCGAAGATCCGTTCAAGCTGTATCGCTGCCACACGATCATGAACTGCACCAACACCTGCCCGAAAGGTCTGAATCCGGCGAAGGCGATCGGCGAAATCAAGAAGCTGATGGTCGAGCGCAAGGGCGTATAAGCCAAGAATCGGGTCTCTCGACGCGGATATGCGCAGATGAGCATGGATGCCTGGGTTTTTTCTGCGTTCAACGGCCTTCGTCCGCGGGCTGTTCGTTCTTCCGACGAACAATGACCGGCAACGAACAGGGGCGGTTGCGTTGGCGCTGCCGCCGCGGCATGCGCGAACTCGACCAGTTGCTCGGATGGTATCTCGACGAGCGCTACGAACGGACCGGCGTCGAAGAGCGAACGGCGTTCGCGGAACTGCTCGAGCAGCCCGATCCGGAACTTTGGCGTTGGCTGCAGGGCCACGGCAGCCCCGAGGACGGACGCTGGCGCGCCATCATCGATGAAATCCGTACCCGCGATCGCGTTTGATTACCGGCCGTCGCGCTGGCTGCTCTACGCCATCGCCGCCATGGCGATTCTCGCTTTCGCCGCGATTGCGGTTTGCGGCTTGAGCATCGCATCCAAGCTCGCGCTGATTGCGCTCGCGGCCGCGTATGCCGCGCATGCGCGGCGGACGTTCCTGCATCCGCCCTACGTGCAGGTCATGTGGCATTCCGCCGGGCATTGGCGCCTCGCCGACGACGGCGGCCGCGAACAGGTCGGCGAGTTGGCGCGGGCGGTCGCGCTCGGCGCTTTGACGGTGCTGATATTGAGAACGGGACCGAAACGTACGACTGCGTTGGCGCTGCTGCCGGACAACTGCGACGCCGAGACGCGGCGCAAGTTGCGCGTACGCCTGGCCAGGGCCGATTCGATCGACTCCGGCGGCTAGCCGCCCCGGCATCGTCGATCTGCGTCGCTTCGCGGTCGCCGAAGCGTTTATCGATGCAAAAAAAAACCGGCCTCATGAAGAGGCCGGTTGTCCCGCGTCCTTGCCCTGTGAAACCTTGCGAGGCGATTTGCCTCGGCCGAAAGATCGTTCGAAGCGGCCGTCCCTGGCCGTGCTTCATCGGCGGATATGCTTAGAAGCGGTATTCCGCGCTGACCGAGAAGAGGCTCGGGTCGAGGTTCAACCCGTTCTTGCTGGTCTTGTAGTAGTCGTAGTTCATGCCGAGCGAGATGTTGTTGCTGAAGTCGTAGCCGAAGCCGACGCCGGCGTACCACTTGGTGCTGGTGTCGTCGACGTAGTTGGCGGTGACTCCGTCATTGCTGTAGAAGCCGCGCGTGTCGGCACGGAACACACCGGTGCGGCCGGAGAGATACCACTGCGGGGCGAGATTGAAGCGGCCGTTGACGCCGGCGGTCCAGCCTTTGACCGATGCGTCGCCGAGGCCCAAACCGCTGTAGCGGTTCTTGGTGCCGAAGTCGCCGAGCTTGGTGTAGCCGCCTTCGACGCCGAGCGCGAATTCCGGACTCAGAGCCCAGCGGTAGCCGAGATTGACGCCGTAGCCGGTATCGTTGTCGTCGTACAGGCCCTTGTCGAGAGTGGAGCGCCCGACGTTGCCGTTGACGAAGAAGCCGCCGTTGTTGTCCGCGGCGTGGGTCACCGCCGGCAAAGTGGCCAGCGAAGCGGTAGCGAGGGCGATAGCGAACAGCGTATTTTTCATAGGTGTCTCCGTGCTTTTGTCTTTGGTGTTGCGTGTTGGACGAACAAAGCGGACTGAAGGCCGCTTGCGCATTTCGGCGATCGTTTCGATCGCCTCGATGCTGGGATTCGAGATGGGGCGAAGGAGTTTATTTTCAATACTGTTCGGTTTATAAAATATTCACCTAGCTGAAACCGCGTACAGGAACCTGTCCGAGCCTTGCAGGAACCTGTCCCGCCGCGCGCTGTCGCACTGACGGCTGCGCCGGCAGCACGTACAATGCGGACCTTCCCAGCGTTGCAGTTCAAAACACCGCGAACGGATTTCCACGAGAATGTTTCATCCGCTGCAACTCTTCATCGGCCTGCGCTACACGCGCGCCAAGCGACGCAATCACTTCATCTCGTTCATCTCGCTCGTGTCGATGCTCGGCATCGCGGTCGGCGTGATGGCCCTGATCGCGGTGATGAGCGTGATGAACGGATTCCAGGGCGACATGCAGGAGCGGATCCTCGGCATGGTCGCGCACGCATCGATCGAAAGCATCGACGGCGGCATTCCCGACTGGCGCGATACGGTGAAGAAGGTCGAGGCCGGTCCGCACGTCGTCGGCGCGGCGCCGTATCTCGATGCGCAGGCATTGCTGCGGGGCAGGCGCACCAGCGCCGCGGTCGTGCATGGCCTGATGCCCGATCAGGAACCGAAAGTTTCGAACGTCGGCGCCAAACTGGTCTCGGGTTCGCTCGATCGGCTCAGTCCGGGCAGCTTCAACGTGATCCTCGGCAACGAGCTCGCGATGCAGCTCGGCGTGCGCGTCGGCGACAAGGTCACGGTGATGGTGCCCGAATTCAGCGTCACGCCGGTGGGGGCGCTGCCGCGTTCGAAGAACTGCGAGGTCGTCGGCATCTTTTCGGTCGGCTTCGCCGAATACGATTCCGGCGTCGCCCTGATGAACCTCGACGATGCGGTGACGCTGCTGCGCGCCGACGGCCCCGGAGCGATCCGCCTCAAGCTCGACGACATGTTCAATGCGTGGAAGATCGCGACCGACCTGCGCGATCAGCTCGGTCGATATTTCCGCGTCGAGACCTGGGAACAAAGCCACCAGAATTTCTTCAGCGCGGTGAAGATGGAGAAGACGGTGATGTTCATCATCCTCTCGCTGATCGTGGGCGTCGCCGCCTTCAATCTCGTTTCGACGTTGATCATGCTCGTCACCGACAAGCAGGCCGACATTGCGATCCTGCGCACGCTCGGCATTTCGCCGAACAGCGTGATGGGCATCTTCACCGTGCAAGGGGTGATCGTCGGCAGTTTCGGCATATTGATCGGATTGGTCGGCGGCATCCTGTTGGCGTGGAACATCCCGGCGTTGGCCAAGTGGGCGGAGCACACTTTCAATTTCGAGATCCTGCCCGCCGACATCTACTACATCACCGAAGTGCCGTCAGACCTGCACTGGAGCGACGTCGGCTGGGTCGCGGCGATCGCGTGGATCTTCTGCCTGCTGGCGACGCTCTATCCGGCGTGGCGGGCGGCGCGCACGCAACCGGCGGCGGCGTTGCGGTATGAGTAGAAGCAGGGTTGAGGGCCGAGGGCCGAGAGCTGGTGCAAGACCGCCGCGATCCGGTCGCCTTGCCGTTACCGCGACGATTTGGGAAAACGATTGAAGATGGCGATGACTTCCACCAGCCCTCGGCTCTCGGCCCCCGGCCCTCGCGACGGCGACATCGTCCTGCGCGCAACCGGCGTCGCCAAGACCTATGCCGAAGGCAAGCTGCGCACCGAGGTGCTCAACAACGTGAGCTTCGAGCTCAAGCGTGCCTCGACGCTGGCCATCGTCGGCGCGTCGGGGGCGGGCAAGAGCACGCTGCTGCACATTCTCGGCGGGCTCGACACCTTGAGTTCGGGCGAAGTCGAAGTCGATGGCCGCACGATGTCGAAGCTGTCCGATCGCGAGCGCGGCGAAGTGCGCAACCGCTCGCTCGGCTTCATCTACCAGTTTCATCATCTGCTTCCGGAATTCACCGCGCTGGAGAACGTCGCGATGCCGCTGTTGATCCGCGGCACGAAAGTGGCCGAGGCGAGGCAGCGCGCCAACGAGCTGCTCGAGCGCGTCGGCCTTGCCCACCGCGCGGCGCACAAGCCGGGCGAATTGTCCGGCGGCGAGCGCCAGCGCTGTGCGGTCGCGCGCGCGCTCGTCACCCGTCCGGCCTGCGTGCTCGGCGACGAGCCGACGGGCAATCTCGACGAGAAGAACGCGGCGCAGGTCTATGCGTTGATGCTCGAGCTCAACCGCGAGATCGGCACGAGCTTCGTGCTGGTCACGCACGATCACGCCCTGGCGCGGCGCATGGATCGTGTGCTCGAATTGCACGGCGGGGGATTGAGCGAAGTAAGACAAGATAGCTGACGTTTCCCTTCCATCGTGGAGGGGAAAGCCGGGGTAGGGAAGGCTCCAGCGGCGGAAGAATGGATTCGGCGCCATCTTCACGCGGTCCTTTCCGTTGCGGAGGGACTCGAAATGCGGATTCAGCCAGGACGATTTCCGCTGAGCGATTTTTTCAGCGTCGCCGCCGCGGTCGCCTTGCTGTGCGGCGCGGTCGCCGTGCAGGCTCTGACTGCGCTGCCGCCGCTGTGGGTTACGTTGAGCCTTGCCGTCGTCGGCATCGCTTCGACTTTGCTCCGCAGCCGCTGGCGCTGGCTCGGCTTCGTCCTGCTCGGCGCAGCCTGGACGGTCTGGCGTGCGGACCTCGCCGTGTCTGCGCGTCTGCCCGCCGCGCTCGAAGGCGAGGACGTCGTCGTCACCGGCACGATCCGCGGATTGCCGCGCGTCACGGAAGATTCCACGCGCTTCGATCTGGCGGTGTATTCGGCGGAGCGTGCCGGCCGGCCCGTACCGGTTTACGGTGCGCTGCGTTTGAGCTGGTACGACACGGCGCCGGCGATCCGGCCCTGCGAGAACTGGCGGTTGCGGCTGCGTCTGAAGCGCCCGCGCGGCCTGATCAATCCGGGCGGCTTCGATTTCGAGCGCTACGCATTGAGCGAAGGCATCACGGCCACGGGTTATGTGCGCGAGGACGCGGACAACGGCGCAAGCGGAATGCGCGCGTTCTGCGTCGAGGGCCTGCGCCAGCGCATTTCGCAGGGTATAGCCGATACGCTCGGTCCCGGTGCGCAAAGCGGCGTCCTGCGCGCGCTGGCGTTCGGTGATCAGCAAGCGATGGACGAGCGCGAGTGGGACGTTGCGCGTGCCACGGGCATCCCGCACCTGATCGCCATTTCGGGTCTGCACATTGCCTTGTTCGCCGGTTTCGGCGTGCTGCTCGTGCGTTTGGGCTGGAAGCTGATGCCGCGTTTGACCCTGCGCTGGCCGGCGCCGCTGATCGAAGCGACGGCCAGCATCTTCTTCGCGGTCGGCTACGCGGCGATCTCGGGTCTCGGTCTGCCGACGCGCCGCGCCCTGGTGATGATCGGCGTCCTGCTCACGGCGAACCTGGTGCGCCGCGCGCGCGCACCCGTGCACGGACTCGCCTTCGCCGTGATCGCGCTGCTCGCCCTCGATCCCCTGTGCGTGCTCAGCGCCGGATTCTGGCTGTCCTTCGTCGGTGTCGCCTGGCTGATGTTTTGCCTGGGCGGCCGCGGCGAACACCGGCGCTGGTGGCACGAAATGGTGAGCGCGCAAGGCGTGGCCAGTCTCGGCCTGCTGCCGCTGACGATCTGGTTCTTCGGGCAGAGTTCGCTGATCGGACCGCTCGCCAATCTGATCGCCGTGCCGGTCGTGTGTTTCTTCATCCTTCCGGTCGGCGTCGGCGGCGCTCTGCTGCAGATGCCGATTCCCTTCGTCGGTGTTCCTCTGCTCAAGCTGGCCGGGCTGGCGATGCAAGCTTTGTGGTGGCTGCTCGAGCGGATGGCGTCCTGGCCGGGCGCCATGTGGTATTTCCCCGAGCCGAGCGCGTGGGCATTCGCGCTGGCGATGCTCGGCGCGGTCTGGGTGCTGCTGCCGCACGGAGTTCCGGCGCGCGCATTGGGTCTGGCCCTGTTTCTGCCCTTGTTGATCCCGCCGCGTTCGCCGTTGGCCGAGGGCGAATTCCAAGCACTCATGATCGATGTGGGGCAAGGGCTTTCGGTCGTCGTGCGCACGCGCGACCATGCGCTCGTCTACGACGCCGGGGCGCGTTTCCCGTCGGGTTTCGATCTCAGCGACGCCGCCGTGGTGCCGGCGCTGCGCGCGATCGGCGTCGCCGCGCTCGATCGGCTCATCGTCACGCACGGCGACAACGACCATGCCGGAGGCGCGTCCGCCGTGTTGGCCGCCTTCCCCGAGGCGGCCGTGTCGAGCGGCGAGCCGGAACGCTTGCCGATGGCTTCGACGCAATGCCTCGCCGGCGAAGCGTGGAACTGGAACGGCGTCGCGTTCCGCATCGTTCATCCGCGCGAGCCGCTGTCGGCGAAGGACAATGACCGCTGCTGCGTACTCGAGGTCCGCAGCGGGCGCAGTTCGCTCGTGCTCACCGGCGACATCACCACCGCGGTCGAGGCGGACGTCGCCGCCGCACTGGCCCCGATTGCGCCGCATACCGTGGTGACCGCCCCGCATCACGGCAGCAAGACCTCTTCGAGTGCCGCGTTCGTCAACGCGCTCAAGCCGACGGCGGCGCTGTTCTCGTCCGGCTACCGCAGTCGTTTCAACCATCCGAACCCGGTCGTCGTCTCGCGCTACCGCGCAGCCGGAGCGCAACTGCTGGTCACGCCGCAAAGCGGCTTCGTCGATATCCGCTTCGCCCCCGGCTCGGCGCCGCGGGTGGTCGAGCAGGGCCGCATCGATCGGCATCCGTACTGGCGCGAGTAGGCGGCACCCGCGCGGCGAGCTGAACGCGGGGAATCCGTCGAGGCCGTCACCAAACGCACAAAGCCCAGGCGATTCGCTGGTATGATTCGCCGCGAAAGCGGAACCCTCGAGAGGAACGTTGCGTGCTGGAAATTCTGATGGCCGGCGGCTGGGCGATGGTGCCCATCCTGATCTGTTCGGCGATTACGATCGCGATCATCCTCGAGCGTTTCTGGACCTTGCGCCGCAGTTCCGTGATTCCGCCCGGACTGACCGCCCAGGTGCGGGAGTGGGCGCGCAACCGTCAGCTCGACCCGCAGCACGTGGAGACCCTGCGCGAGAATTCGCCGCTCGGCGAAATCCTCGCTGCCGCGCTGAGCGTGCGCATGCGTTCGCGCGAAGTCATGAAGGAGCGCGTTGAGGACACCGGCCGCCACGTCGTGCACCGGCTCGAACGCTTTCTCAACACGCTCGGCACGATCGCGCTGATCTCGCCTCTGCTGGGCCTGCTCGGCACCGTGTTCGGCCTGATCGAGATGTTCTTCGCGGTGATGGTTTCCGGCGTCGGCGACCCGCTCAAGATGGCCGGTGGCATCGGCCAGGCCCTGGTCTGCACGGCGACCGGCTTGTGCGTGGCGATCCCGGCGTATTTCTTCCATCGCTACTTCCGCGGCCTCGTCGGCGACTATGTCGTCGACATGGAGAAGGACGTGATCGTGCTGATGGACGAGCTGGCCGCGCACTCCGAGGCCGCGGTGCCGGCACGCGCGGCGCGGCCGCAGCCGGCGTCGGCGGTTTCGGCCGCGCAGGAAACCGCCTGAGATGCGGCTCGGCTCCACCCGGCAGGACGATTTCGAGATCAACGTGATCTCGTTGATCGACGTGATGCTCACCCTGCTGATGTTCTTCGTCATGACCACGACCTTCGTCCAGCATTCGGCGATGAAGGTCACCCTGCCCGAAGCGTCGGAAACGACGACCGAAGTGCAGCATGAAGCGCTCGTCATCATGGTCGACGCGAACAGCCACTACTTCGTCGACAACAACGAAGTGCTCAATCCGGCGCTGGATACGCTCAAGGAAGCGATCGCGCGCATCGCCGGCGACAACCGCGACCGCCAGGTCCTGCTGCGCGCCGACGCGATGACGCCGCACCAGGCCGTCGTCACCGCGATGGATGCGCTCGGCCAGCTCGGCTTCACTCATCTGTCGATCGCAACGACGCGTAGCAAGGACGCTGCGGCCAAACCGCCCGGCAGTCGGTGAACGCGCGCTCCAAGCCCACGCCTGCACAGACCTACCGACGGCTGCTCGGCTACCTCGCGCCGTCGCGGCGCGTCGTTGCGGTCGCGCTGTTCGGCATGGCCGTCGATGCCGCGTGTTCGGCAAAGTTCCTCGATTTCATCAAGACGATGGTCGATTCGGTGTTCACCGAACACGATCCGTTTTGGATTTTTTGGATGCCGTTCGCGATCATCACCCTGTTCGTCCTGCGCGCGATCGGCGGCTATCTGACCGACTACGGCATGGCGCGCGTCGCGCGCGGCGTCGTGCATCGTCTGCGCAACGAGACGTTCGCCCACTATCTGCGGCTGCCTTCGGCGCAGTTCGGCCTCGAATCCTCCGGCTCGATGATTTCGCGCCTCACCTTTACCGTCGAGCAGGTTGCCTCGGCCTGCACCGATTCGCTCAAGACCCTCATCCTTCATTCGCTGTACGTCGTTTTCTACACCGTGCAGATGCTGCGCCTCAATGCGCGCCTCACGGTCGCCTTGTTCGTGCTCGCCCCCTTGATCGCCTTGATCGTGCGCGCCGTCAGCAAGCGCTATCGCAGCATCGGCCCGCGCATTCAACAGTCGATGGGCACCGTCACGGGCACGATCGACGAAGCCGTCAGCGGCCAGCGCGAAGTGAAGATCTACGGCGGCCAGGAATACGAGCGCGGCCGCTTCGCCCAGGTGACCGACGAGAACCGCCGGCTCAACCTCAAGATCGCCGCAACGAATGCCGCGTCGACGGCCCTCGTGCAGATCGTCGCGGCATTCGCGATCGCCATGGTGATCTTCATTGCGACGAGGCCGGGCATCATCCTGCATACGACTTCGGGCGAGTTCATGTCGGTCATCACCGGCATGAGCATCATGCTGACTTCGCTCAAGCAATTGACCACGGTGCAGTCGAACGTGCAGCGCGGCATCGTCGCCGCCGAAGACCTTTTCGGCCTGATCGACCTGCCCGGCGAGCGCGATACCGGCACGCGGCCGCTCGAACGCAGCCGTGGCGAAATCGAACTGCGCGGCGTGTCGTTCCGCTACGACGGCCAGCAGACGGCGGCGCTGGACGGCGTCGACCTGACCTGCGCTCCGGGCACGATCACCGCGCTGGTCGGGCGCTCCGGCAGCGGCAAGTCGAGCCTGGTCAGCCTGCTGCCGCGCTTCCACGAACCCGACGCCGGCGAGATCCGCCTCGACGGCTACGCGCTGGCCGACTACCGGCTCGCCGACCTGCGCACCCAGATCGCCTGGGTCGGGCAGAACGTCGTGCTGTTCAACGACACGATCGGGCGCAACATCGCCTATGGCGCGCTTGCCGGCGCCTCGCGCGAGGCGATCGAGGCCGCGGCCCGCGCCGCGAACGCGATGGAATTCATCGAACGCCTGCCGCTCGGCCTGGATTCGCCGGTGGGCGAGGGCGGGGCGCAACTCTCCGGCGGCCAGCGCCAGCGCATCGCGATCGCGCGCGCGATCCTCAAGGACGCGCCGATCCTGATCCTCGATGAAGCGACCAGCGCGCTCGACACCGAATCGGAACGGCTGATCCAGGATGCGTTGAAGCGGCTGATGACCCGGCGCACCGTGCTCGTGATCGCGCACCGCCTGTCGACGATCGAGCACGCAGACCAGATCGCCGTGCTCGACGAAGGCCGCATCGTCGAGCGCGGCACGCATGCCGAACTGATCGCTCGCAACGGCCGCTATGCGGCCCTGCACCGCCTGCAGTTCCACGAGCCCACGGCCTAGTTGTGCCGGCATGAGCCGGCATTCCGTTTATCTCTGCTTTTGTTCTTGAGGTGATGAAACTCTCGCAGCGACTGCCCGACATCTGGTACGGCACCGAACCGCCGCCGTTCTGGTTGCGCGCGCTCGTTCCGGTCTATCGCGGATTGCGCGCGCTGCATCGTGCGCCCTATGCCTGGGGATGGAAGCAGCCGCAACGGTTGCCCGTGCCGGTGATCGTCGTCGGCAACATCACGGCCGGCGGTACGGGGAAGACGCCGCTGGTGATCGCCCTCGTCGAGGCCCTGCGTGCGCGCGGACGCCGGCCCGGCGTGGTCAGCCGCGGCTACGGCGGCTCCGGACGCGAGCCCGAGCTGCTCGATGCGTCGAGCGAAGTCGCCCGCGTCGGCGACGAACCGATGCTGATCCATGCGGCAAGCGGCGTTCCGGTCGCCGTCGGCCGCGACCGGGTGGCGGCCGGGCGCCTGCTCCTCGCGCGGCACGACTGCGATGTGATCGTGGCCGACGACGGTCTGCAGCACCCTCCGCTGTTCCGCGACGTGGAAATCTGCGTCATCGACGGCGAGCGTCGCTTCGGCAATGGACTCCTGCTCCCCGCGGGGCCGCTGCGCGACCCGCTCTCGCGCCTGGATTCGGTCGGGTTCCGCGTCTGCAACGGCGGTCGCGCCGGGCGGGGCGAGGTCTCGATGCGGCTGGTCGGCGACACCGCCGTGTCGCTGTCCGATCCGGCCCGGCGCAAGCCGTTGCGCGATTTCGTCGGGCAGCGCGTCCACGCCGTCGCCGGCATCGGCAATCCGGCTCGTTTCTTTGCGACCCTGCGCGATGCGGGGATCGACGTCGTCGAGCATCGGTTTGCGGATCATCACGCCTACTCGGCGGGCGATCTCGATTTCGGCGATGCGGCTGCGGTGCTGATGACCGCCAAGGACGCGATCAAATGCCGAGCCTTTGCGCGGCCGGCCGATTGGCAGGTTCCGGTGCGCGCCGAACTGCCCGATTCGTTCTTCGACGCCCTGAATCTTCACACTGGACCGACCGGGTTATAGATTTTGCCCGGTGCGGTCCCGTCCTGCCGCCGTCGCGGCGCGGGCATTCAAGTCTCGAATGCGCGCAGCAAACGGTGATCCCGCGGCAGCTTTGGCCGCCTCCTCGCGCACAGGCGTGGTGCCGCCGGTATGCCGTCCGGACGCGCTGTCGACGCTCGTCGTTTCGATCTACGAGGGGGCGCCGATGCAGTGGCGCGTTGCCGGCGACTCGAAACTCGTGCGCGAGACGGCGGCGCTGCCGCCCGAACCGGCGGTGTGCGAATTATCGGCGGCGGGGGCGGGATGATTCTGAAACACGGCGGCGGATTCGGGACTTCGCTCGCTGCTCGTTGACAAGCGCGCCGCACGCGACTAACTTGCGCGCACCTTTCTTGCCGAGGACGTCCGTCCGTGGACCCTTGCAGTAGATTCTCCACTGCAGCCAACCCGACTTTTCCACGCGGATAGTTCCCCCTCGCGGTGCGCTATCCCGTAGCGGATGGTGCGCCGATGCCTTCGCCCCGATAAGGGCGTTCCCGTCGCCGATCTGTCACGAAGTCCGGGCAAGCTGCTCGATTTTGTGCCATTTGTATTACGGGAAGCCTTTCATGCTGAAACTCTCGATCGCGGCAATGCTGATCGGCGGCAACGGCCGCAACGGCGCAAAGAACGAAGCGGCGGCGCGCATCGCGTCCGAACTGCTTGCGCTGGCTCATCTGAATCCCGACGACGCTCTGGACAAGCTCAATCCGGGCGGGCAGGCGCTCAACCCGGAGCAGGTCGCCGAGCGGCTCGAGCAGTACGGGCCGAACGTCGTCGCGCAGGAGAAGAAAAAGCCTTTCCTGCTCGAAATCGGCGAACGCTTCATCACCAACCCGATCAACATCCTGCTCACCGCGCTCGCCCTGATCACCTGGTTCACGGGCGAAGAGACGAGCGACAAGATCGGCGCGGTGATCATGTTCGCCATGGTCGTCATGGCCGTGTTCGTCGCGCACTTCCAGGAAGCGCGTTCGAGCAACGCGGTCGAGCAGCTGCGGCGCATGGTCAGCAACACGGCGACGGCCAAGCGCGAGGTCGACGAGGCGGCGCCCGGCGCCGACGAGGATGCTCCGCCGGTGCGCGTGGTGAAGAAGGTCGAGGTGCCGCTCGCTTCGCTCGTGCCGGGCGATCTGGTGTTTCTCTCCGCCGGCGACATGGTGCCGGCCGACCTGCGTCTGATCAGCGCCACGGACCTGTTCGTCAACCAGTCGGCGCTGACCGGCGAATCGATGCCGGTCGAGAAATTCTGCGCCGCCGACGGCGACGCCAAGACCGCGCTCGAAGCGAAATCGCTGTGCTTCATGGGCTCGAACATCGTTTCGGGCAGCGCCACCGCGGTCATCGCCGCAACCGGAGCCAACACCTATTTCGGCGCGCTCGCCGGCTCGCTCGTCGGCCAGCGCGTGGAGACCAGCTTCGACAAGGGCGTGTCGCGCTTCGCCTGGCTGATGATCCGCTTCATGGCGGTCATGGTGCCGATCGTCTTCCTGATCAACGGCGTCACCAAGGGCAGCTGGTTCGAAGCCTTCATGTTCGCGGTCGCGGTGGCCGTGGGCCTGACTCCCGAGATGCTGCCGATGATCGTGGCGATCAACCTCGCCAAGGGCGCGCTGAAGATGGCGAAGAAGGACGTCATCGTCAAACGCCTCAACGCGATCCAGAACTTCGGCGCGATCGACGTGCTCTGCACCGACAAGACCGGCACGCTGACCCAGGACCGCGTCATCCTCGAACGCCACACCGACATCTACGGCGACGAGAACGAGCGCGTGCTCGAGTTCGCGTGGCTCAACAGCTATCACCAGACCGGCCTGCGCAACCTGCTCGACGTGGCCGTGCTCGAAGCGGTCAACGCCGAGACCGTGCAGCACCTGCACGCCGAGTACACCCTCGTCGACGAAGTGCCGTTCGACTTCACCCGCCGGCGCATGTCGGTGATCGTCAGGAACAAGGCGGGCAAGCACTTCATCATTTCCAAGGGGGCGGTCGCCGAAACGCTGGCCGTGTGTTCGAGCCTCGCGTTCGAGGACGACTACAAGCCGATGACGCCGCAGCATCTTGCCGAGGTGAAGGCGGTCGCGCACGAGATGAACGAGGACGGCTTCCGTGCGCTCGCGCTCGGCGTGCGCGAGATCGAGGCGAAGGCGGCTTATTCGCGCGACGATGAAAAAGACCTGACCATGATGGGCTTCGTCGCCTTCCTCGACCCGCCCAAGGATTCGGCGGCCGATGCGATCCAGGCGCTCAACGCCAACGGCGTCGCGGTGAAGATCCTCACCGGCGACAACGACACGGTCACGCGCAACGTCTGTCGCCAGGTCGGCATCCACGTCGACAAGTGGCTGACCGGGCCGAAGATCGAGGCGATGAGCGACGAGGAGCTGATGCTCGCCACGCGCGACACGCCCGTGTTCGCCCGTTTGAATCCGCAGCAGAAGGTGCGCGTGGTCGAGGCTCTGCACCGCGACGGCCACGTCGTCGGTTTCATGGGCGACGGCATCAACGACGGTCCGGCGCTGCGCGCCGCCGACGTGGGTATCTCGGTCGATACCGCGGTCGATATCGCCAAGGAATCGGCCGACATCATCCTGCTCGAAAAGAGCCTGCTCGTGCTCGAGGAAGGCGTGCTCGAAGGCCGCAAGGTGTTCGGCAATATCCTGAAGTACATCAAGATGACCGCCTCGTCGAACTTCGGCAACATGTTCTCGATGATCGGCGCCTCGGTGCTGCTGCCGTTCCTGCCGATGCTGCCGGTGCAAATCCTGCTGAACAATCTGCTCTACGACTTCTCGCAGACCGCGGTCGCCTCCGACGAGGTCGATCAGGAGTATCTGGCCAAGCCGCGCCAGTGGGATTTGAAAGGCATCGCACGCTTCATGATCGGCATCGGCCCGATCTCTTCGATCTTCGACTACGTCACCTTCGCCGTGCTCTGGTTCGTGATCGGCGCGAACACGCCGGCCCACGCCGGCCTGTTCCAGACCGGCTGGTTCATCGAGTCGCTGCTCTCGCAGACCCTGATCGTGCACGTGATCCGCACCGGCAAGATCCCGTTCCTGCAAAGCCGCGCCAGCCTGCCGCTGACCGTGGCGGGCGTCGTGATCTGCCTGGTCGGCATTTTGCTCACGGCGCTGCCGATCGGCGCCTGGTTCGGCTTCTCGCCGCTGCCCGGATCCTGGTGGCCGATCCTCGCTGCGATCCTGGTCGCCTACATGTGCCTGACCCAGGCGGTGAAGACCTGGATGGTCCGACGTTTCGGCCTGCTTTGAAAAGTGCGAAATGGGTGGCGTAATCGGATGACTGCTTGGCGCGATCGGATTTTTCCCGGTCGCGCCGAGTTCCTATAGTTTGCAGCGCGGCATTGGGCCGATTCGCAAACGAGGAATTCGCATGTCCCAGGTCTGGTTGAGCGACGATACTGTGTGTGGTTTCGGCCGCGCGCTTGCCGACGCGGTTCTGCGCACTGGCTGCCGCGTCTTCGCCGGCTCGCGCGAGCCCGGCCGGCTCGCTCTTCTCTCCGGCCGCAGCAGCGCGCGCGTGCGCGTCGTCGGTTTCGACGCGGCCGACGAGGCCAGCGTTTACGCCGCGGTCAACGCCGGCCTGGCCGCGTTCGGCCGGATCGACGTCGTCGTCAACAACGCCGGCGAGGCCGGCGCCGCTCCGGTCGCGGAAATGACCGATACGGATTTGCGCGCCCGGTTCGAAACCGACTTCTTCCACACCGTCGGTGTCCTGCATGCCGTGTTGCCGGTCCTGCGCGAACAGGGGGCGGGGCGCTTCGTGCAGATCGTCGCGGCCGACGCCGGCTTCGTTCCGGGTACGGCGGCGCATCGCGCGGCGCAGGGCGCGATCAGGAGCTACTTCGCGGCCCTGGCCGAGGAAGCGGCCGCCGCGGGCGTCGCGCTCGATCTGGTCGAGCCCGGCGAGATGCTTGCCGGCGCCATCGAGCGCGCAAGCGCATGCCCGTCGCGGGTCGAGGGCAATGCTGCGGCGGTATCGAAGCACGCGCAGATCCTGAAATTTCCCGTGCGGCCGGAGGCGGCGTAGGGCAGGCCATGGGCGCCGATCTGATTCCGCTCTCCAAGGTGTCGCGCCTGCGCATGCGCGAGCTGGGCATCGACGAGGCGCGCGTGCTGAAGCTCGCCGGCATTTCGCCGGTGCTCTATCGCAGCGCCCGGCCGCGCTTCAGCACGCGCCAGTTTTTCGCGCTCTGGCAGGCGATCGGCGAAGCGAGCGACGATCCGGCGCTCGGCCTGCGCATGGGCGAGCCCACCAAGATGGAACACGCCGAAGTCATTTTGCTCGTCGCGCTGTACTCGGCGAATTTCCGCGAAGCGATGGCGAAGATCGCACGCTACAAGCGTCTGCTCTGCCCGGAAGAAATCACCGTCGAATACGCCGGCGGCGAGGCCGTCGCGCACTATCGCTGGACCGCGGCGGAGAACCACGCGCCGGCGATGTTGACCGACGCCATGTTCGCTTCCGCCCTGAGCCTGGTCCGCCGCGCCACCGGCAAGGCGACGATCGCGCCGCGCCGGGTGGAATTCACGCGCCAGCGGCCGGTGGCGGCGCACGCGGCGATGTACGTCGAGTACTTCGGCTGCCCCGTGCGCTTCGGCGCGCGGCGCGACCTGATCGTCTGGGATGCGGTGGTGATGGAAGAGCCGTTCCTGACCTGCAACGAAGACCTCGTCGATCTGTTGTTGCCGGGCCTCGAAGCGGCTCTGCGCGACTATGCCAAGGCGCAGTCGCTCGCCGATCAGGTCGGCGCGATCCTCGGCCGCTGCATGCAGGGCGAGCGGCCGAGCGTGGAAGCGGTGGCCAAGCAGCTGCACATGAGCCCGCGCACCCTGCAGCGCCGCCTGGCCGACGAGGGTACGAGCTACCAGCAACAGCTCGATCAGGTGCGCCAGCAGACCGCACGCCACCTGCTGACCTCGACCGATCTCGAAGCCGGCGAAATCGCCTTCTTCCTCGGCTTCGAAGAGATCAACTCCTTCACCCGCGCCTTCCATCACTGGGAAGGCACCACGCCGAACCGCTGGCGCGAGGCGACGAGGCTTTCGTAAAGCGTCGGCCAAGAGCAAGATCCAGATAAAAGACTGAACCACGAAGACACGAAGAGCACGAAGAAGAGCCACGAAGAGAATCAAAAAAGTCGAGTCTTTGGCGCTTTTTCGCGTACTCCGCGTCTTCGTCATCCGATCTTGCTTCGTCAACTGAGCCAACAAGCCAACAAGATCGGATCACGAAGACACGAAAGACACGAAAAAAAATCAAAACACGGATCGAGTCTTTGGCTCCTCTTCGTGTTTCTTCGTGCTCTTCGTGTCTTCGCGGTTCAATCTTCTCCGCTCTTCTTCGTTCACCGAAAGCGCAGATTCGCCCGCGACAGCTGCGACACGGACGAGCAACCCATCAAGCGCATGTCGCGTTCGATTTCGATGCGCATCAGCTCGAGCGCGCGTTCGACGCCGGCCTGGCCTGCCGCTGCGAGGGGAAACAGGTAATAGCGGCCGACGCCGACCGCCTTGGCGCCGAGCGACAGGGCTTTGAGCACGTGCGTGCCGCGCTGCACGCCGCCGTCCATGAGCACGTCGACGCGATCGCCGACGGCCTCGACGATCTCGGCGAGCTGATCGAAGGCCGTGCGCGAACCGTCGAGCTGGCGACCGCCGTGGTTCGACAGCACGATACCGGTGCAGCCGATGTCGGCCGCGCGCTTCGCGTCGGCCACCGACATGATGCCTTTCAGACAGAACTGCCCCGACCAATGCTCGACCATCCGCGCCACGTCGTCCCAGTTCATCGAGGGGTCGAGCATCTCGGTGAAGTATTTGCTGATCGACATCGTGCCGCCGCCCATGTCGACGTGCGCGTCGAGCTGCGGCAGCTTGAACGGCTCGTGGGTGACGTAGTCGATTCCCCAGGCGGGCTTCAGCGCAAACTGCAGCATGCCGGCAAGGGTCAGCTTGAACGGAATCGAGAACCCGGTGCGCTTGTCGCGTTCGCGGTTGCCGCCGGTGATGCTGTCCACGGTCAGCATCATCACCTCGACGCCGGCCGCCTTGGCGCGTTCCATCATCGCGCGGTTGAGGCCGCGGTCCTTGTGGAAATAGAACTGGTAGACCTGCGGTCCGCCGCTCAGTCTGCGCACTTCCTCCAGGCTCACCGTGCCGAGCGAGGACACGCCGAACATCGTCCCGTACTTGCCCGATGCCGCGGCGACCGCGCGTTCGCCGCTGTGGTGGAACAGCCGTTGCAGCGCGGTCGGCGAACAGTACACCGGCAGCGCGAGTTTCTGCCCCATCACCGTGACGGAGAGATCGACGTCGCCGACGCCGCAGAGGACGTTGGGAACCAGATCGCAGTCCGCGAAGCTCGCCGTGTTGCGCCGATAGGTGACCTCGTCGTCCGCCGCGCCGTCGATGTAGTTGAAGATCGGGCCGGGCAGCCGGCGCCGGGCCATGCGGCGGAAGTCGTGGAAGTTGTGGCAGTCGCTCAGATGCATGCGGGGATCGTCCGACGGGCGGCGGAATCGGGCAGTTGCGGATTATTGGCGAAGAAACGACTGCGCGTCGAGGCGACGGCGCCGCGGCTCATTCGCGCAGCGCCGGAAACGCATCGAGGACGTCGAGCACGCGTCCGCAATGCTCGGCGTTGTAGCCGGGCAGGGCATTGGCGATCTTGCGGAACTCGTGGCTGCGCAGGATGGCGAGGACGCGGTCGACCGCCTGGGATTCGTAGATTGCGCGCGGGCAGAGGAAGAAATAGCGTTCGAGCAGGATCGGCAGGTAGTCGAGGCCGAAGCGCTGCGCGGGCGTTTCCAGGCCGAAGCCGGCATCGGCCATGTTGCTGGCGATGTAGGCGGCCACGGCGGCGTGGGTGTACTCGACGTTGTCGTAGCCGTTGATCGCGCGGCCGTCGATCCGCGCCTTGGCGAGCAACAGGTCGAGCAGGGCGCGCGTGGCCGAATCGTGCTGGCGGTTGACGAAGCGCACGCCGCGGCGGGCGAGATCGCGGATGCCGCGGATCTTCTTCGGATTGCCGCGCGCGACCATGATGCCCTGGTGCCGGGTGACCAGGTCGATGACGACGAAGCCGCCCTGTTTCAGCGAAGACGAATAGAGTCTCAGCATCGGCGCCTCGAACTCGCCGATCGGCAGGTGCAGGCCGGCGAGATCGCAGCTGTCGCGCATCAGCGAGGCGAGCACGTCCGTGCTGCTGCGGTACTTCAGATCCGCCGCGATCTGCCGTTGATTGAGGAAACGATGCAACGATTCAACTGCGAAGCCGTGCGTGGCGTGGATGCGCAGAATGCGCTCGGTCGGTACGAAGGCATGTTCGAACTCCACTTCGATCTCGGAAGAGAGGCTGTCGAGCAGCGGCGACAGGCGCGCGGCGATGCGCCTGTCCGCCCAGACCAGCTTTTCGCCGAGGACGGTCAAGCGGGCGCCGCTGCCGCGCGTGGATTCGACCAGCGCGGCGCCGAGCGTTTTCTCGCCGGCGCGCAGCATGCCCCATGCGTAGCGATAGGAAATGTCGGAACGCGCGCAGGCACCGACCAGACTGCCGGTTTCGTGGATGCCGACGAGCAGTTCGACGAGGCGGAGCAAGGCAGGCTGTCCGTTCGGGGCCTGCACCTGCCATTGCGGCTTGATCGTGACTTTGAACAAATCCGCCGCCTTCTGCGCCGTACGCAGGTCATATGTTCTTCAAAGCATATTTTGCCATGAAGGGCTGAGCTAAGGTTCACGGGCGGTCCAAGGGCAGTTCGCTCCTTCTCTTGCCGCCGCAACGATAAGCCGCACCGACGGCACTACAGGAGGGAAAATGGCAAGCGCAACCGACACGATTCCGGGCGGATCGACCGGACTTCTCGACAAAGAGCGCACCGTGGCCGGCTCGGGTTACAACCGCTGGCTCGTCCCGCCCGCGGCGCTGTGCATCCACCTGTGCATCGGCATGGCCTACGGGTTTTCCGTGTTCTGGCTACCGTTGTCGAAGGCGCTCGGTGTTTCCAAGGCCATCGCCTGTCCGGCCGGCACCGGCTGGTTCGCCGAACTGTTCGTCGGCAACTGCGATTGGTCGGTTTCGGCGCTCGCATTCACTTTCACCCTTTTCATCGTTTTCCTCGGCCTCGCCGCGGCGGTCTGGGGCGGCTGGCTCGAGCACGTCGGGCCGCGCAAAGCCGGGTTCGTCTCGGCCTGTTGCTGGGCGGGCGGTTTTCTGCTCGGCGCGCTCGGCATCTATGTCCACCAGCTTTGGCTGATCTGGCTCGGCACGGGCGTCATCGGCGGCATCGGTCTCGGGCTCGGCTACATCTCTCCCGTTTCGACCTTGATCAAGTGGTTTCCCGACCGGCGCGGCATGGCCACGGGCATGGCGATCATGGGCTTCGGCGGCGGCGCGATGATCGGCGCGCCGCTCGCCGACAAGCTCATGAAATATTTCGCGACGCCTGCCTCGGTCGGCGTGTGGGAGACCTTCGTCGCGATGGGAGCGGTCTATTTCGTCGTCATGCTGATCGGCGCGTTCGGCTACCGTATCCCGCCGACGGGCTGGGCGCCGCAGGGCTGGGCCGCGCCGGCCGCACATGCCGGCAAGGCGATGATCACGCGCGGCCAGGTCCATCTGGACCAGGCCTGGAAGACGCCGCAGTTCTGGTGCATCTGGGCCGTGCTCTGCCTCAACGTCAGCGCCGGCATCGGCGTACTTGCGATGGCCTCGCCGATGCTGCAGGAAGTGTTCGGCGGCAAGCTTGTCGGCGTCGCCACGGGATTCGGCGACCTCGACGCGGCGCAGAAGGGCGCCATCGCCGCGATCGCGGCCGGATTCACCGGCCTGCTCAGCCTGTTCAATATCGCCGGCCGCTTCTTCTGGGCGTCGGTTTCCGACTACCTCGGCCGCAAGAACACGTACTTCGTCTTCTTCGTGCTCGGCATCCTGCTCTACGCGGCGGTGCCGACGCTCGGCCATGCGGGGCAGGTGGTTCTTTTCGTCGTCGCGTTCTGCGTGATCCTGACCATGTACGGCGGCGGCTTCGCCACCGTGCCGGCCTATCTGGCCGACATGTTCGGTACGCAGATGGTCGGCGCGATCCACGGGCGCCTGCTCACGGCGTGGTCGGTGGCCGGCGTGATCGGACCTTTGCTCATCACCTATTTCCGCGATGCCCAGCTCGCTGCCGGCGTGCCGCGCAACCAGGTCTACGACACGACCATGTACGTGCTTGCCGGTCTGCTCGTCGTCGGTCTGGTCTGCAACGCGCTCGTGCGTCCGGTGGCGGCGAAGTGGTTCATGAGCACGGACGAACTCGCCGCCGAGCGCAGGCACGCCCACGACGTCGCGCTCGCCAATGCGGTGGGCTCTGCGCGCACGAACGCCGGCGCAGCGACACCGGCCGGCCGGGTCTATGCGGCCTGGATCGCGGTCGGCGTGCCGGTGGCGTGGGGCGTGTGGATCACGCTGCAGAAAGTGGCAGCCCTGTTTTAATCGATAAGTGCGGCCGAGGATGGCCGCAGGATTCCCGCGATCACGGAAGGGCGCACAGGTAAATCTATGAAGCCGACAAAAATCGATGTGGTCGTCGAAAGCGGATCACGCAGGGCGCCGACCCTGCCCGCGCCGATGCGCGACGCTGTCGCGCAGGCGATCGCGGCGCATCGCGACAAACCGGGCGCGCTGCTGCCGATCCTGCATGCGGTGCAGGACGCGCTCGGTTACGTGCCACCCGAATCGCTAACGACGATCGCGCACGAACTGAATCTCACCCGAGCCGAAGTGCATGGCGTGGTGACGTTCTATCACCATTTCCGCGACACGCCGCCCGGCCGCAGGATCGTGCGCATCTGCCGCGCGGAGGCCTGCCAGGCGCTCGGCGCACGCGCGCTCGAAGCGCACGCGAAACAGGTGCTCGGCATCGATTTCCATGAAACGACGAGCGACGGATCGATCACGCTCGAACCGGTCTATTGTCTGGGCAACTGCGGTTGCGGACCGTCGGTGCTGGTCGGTCACGACGAATTGCACGCGCGCGTGACGCCGGCGGTGTTCGACGAACTGGTCGAGGCGGCGAGGGCGGCGACGTGAGCGGCGTGAGAATCTACGTGCCGGGCGATGCCGCCGCGCTGGCGCTCGGCGCCGACCGCGTCGCGCGCGCGATCGTCGAGGCGGCGCGCCACCGCGGCATCGACGTCGAACTCGTGCGCAACGGCTCGCGCGGCCTGCTCTGGCTCGAGCCGCTCGTCGAAGTCGTGGCGCAAGGCGGGCGCATCGCCTACGGTCCGGTCGAAGCGGGCGATGTCGTCGGCCTGTTCGATGCGGATTTCCTGCGCGGCGGCGCGCATGCGCTGCGCCTGGGGCCGGTCGAGGACATCGCCTGGTTCAAGCAGCAGGACCGCCTTTGCTTCGCTCGCGTCGGCGTCACCGATCCGCTCAGCGTGGACGACTATGTCGCCCACGGCGGCTATCGCGGTTTACGCAATGCACTGGCGATGGGCGGCGCCGACATCGTCAAGAGCGTGACCGACTCCGGCCTGCGCGGCCGTGGCGGCGCCGCCTTTCCGACCGGCATCAAATGGAAGACCGTGCTCGACGCGCCGGGCACTGCTCAACCTGAGCGCGGCATACCGCCTCCAGCCCACGGCCCTCAGCCCTCCAAATTCATCGTCTGCAACGCCGACGAAGGCGATTCCGGCACGTTCTCCGACCGCATGCTGATCGAAGGCGATCCGTTCTGCCTGATCGAGGGCATGACGATCGCCGGCGTCGCGGTCGGCGCCACGCAGGGCTACGTCTACCTGCGCAGCGAGTATCCGCACGCGTACCGCGCATTGAGCGCGGCGATCGGGAATGCGTATGCCGCCGGTTGGCTCGGCGCGGATATCCGTGGCAGCGGCAAGCGCTTCGATCTCGAAGTGCGGCTCGGCGCAGGCGCATACATCTGCGGCGAGGAGACTTCTCTTCTCGACAGCCTCGAAGGCAAGCGCGGCCAGGTGCGTTTCAAGCCGCCGCTGCCGGCGATTGCGGGCCTGTTCGGCAGGCCGACCGTGATCAACAATGTGATCTCGTTCGCCTCGGTGCCGAGCATCCTCGACCGCGGCGCGGAGTTTTACCGGGACTACGGCATCGGCCGTTCGCGCGGCACGCTGCCGATCCAGCTCGCGGGGAACCTCAAACGCACGGGCCTGGTCGAAAAAGCGTTCGGCGTGACCTTGCGCGAACTGTTGTACGACTACGGAGGCGGCTCCTACTCCGGCCGGCCGATCCGCGCCGTGCAGGTCGGCGGCCCGCTCGGCGCCTATCTGCCCGAGTCGCAGTTCGACACGATGCTCGACTACGAGGCCTTCGCCGCGATCGGCGCGATGCTCGGCCACGGCGGCATCGTCGCTTTCGACGACACGGTCGACATGCTCGAGCAGGCGCGTTACGCAATGGAGTTCTGTGCGGCCGAGTCGTGCGGCAAATGCACGCCGTGCCGGATCGGATCGACGCGAGGCGTGGAGTTGCTCGACCGCATCCGCGCCAACATCGAGCGCGAGAAGAATCTCACGACGCTCGATGACCTGTGCAACACGATGCGCTACGGTTCGCTGTGCGCGCTCGGCGGCTTGACTCCCGACCCGGTCGTCAGCGCACTGAAACATTTTCCACAGGATTTTGGGTGAAAAATGGTTTGGACGCGGATTTACGCGGATAAACGCGGATAGAGCAAACAAATTCACTTGGTCAGTGCTCCTGGCATCAGGTTACGCTTCTATGCTTTTTGATTTTTCTTGATCGCGTAAATCCGCGTCAAAATCCGCTTTCAAGAGCAGGTAAGCAATATGTTGTCCATAGTCGAACTCGATTTCGGTACGCCCAAGTCCAAGTCCGCGCAGCAAGTGACGCTGACGGTCGACGGGCGCGAGGTGACGGTGCCGGCCGGCACGTCGGTATTGCGCGCGGCGGCCGAGGCGGGCATCCGGATTCCCAAGCTCTGCGCGACCGAATTGCTCGATGCGTTCGGCTCGTGCCGCCTCTGCCTCGTGCAGATCGACGGCATGAAAGGCTATCCGGCTTCGTGCACGACGCCGGTCGCGGCGGGCATGAAAGTGACCACGCAGAATCCGAAGCTCTCCGATCTCCGCCGTGGCGTCATGGAGCTGTACATCTCCGATCATCCGCTCGACTGCCTGACCTGTCCGGCGAACGGACATTGCGAATTGCAGGATATGGCCGGCGCGGTCGGCCTGCGCGAAGTGCGCTACGGCTATGACGGTGCGAACCATGTCTACCCAACGCTCAAATCCTCTCCCGCGACAGGAACGCGCAAACCTTCCCCTTCAAGGGAAGGCTTCAACCCGTTGTTCGCCGCGAAGGACGAGTCGAATCCGTACTTCACCTTCGATCCGTCCAAATGCATCGTCTGCTCGCGCTGCGTGCGCGCCTGCGACGAGCAGCAGGGCACGCTGGCGTTGACGATCCAGGGCCGCGGCGTCGACTAGAAAGTCGAGGAGAGCCAGGATGAAGACTTCATGGATTCCGAATGCGTCTCCTGCGGCGCCTGCGTGCAGGCCTGCCCGACCGCGACCTTGAGCGAGAAATCGCTGATCGCGAAAGGCCAGGCCGAGCACAGCGTGACGACGACCTGCGCCTACTGCGGCGTCGGTTGTTCGTTCCGCGCCGAGATGCGCGGCGAGGAGATCGTGCGCATGGTGCCGAACAAGGACGGCCAGGCGAATCACGGACACTCCTGCGTGAAGGGCCGCTTCGCGATCGGTTATGCGACGCACAAGGACCGTGTCCTCAAGCCGATGATCCGCGCCAGGATCAGCGACCCGTGGCGCGAAGTATCGTGGGAGCAGGCGATCCACCACGCGGCGTCCGAGTTCAAGCGCATCCAGGCCGAGTATGGCCGCGATTCGATCGGCGGCATCACCTCGAGCCGCTGCACGAACGAGGAGACCTATCTCGTGCAGAAGCTCGTGCGCGCCGCCTTCGGCAACAACAATGTCGACACCTGCGCGCGCGTCTGCCATTCGCCGACGGGCTACGGCCTGAAGCAGACGCTCGGCGAATCGGCCGGCACGCAGGACTTCGATTCGGTCATGCAGGCCGATGTGATCCTGATCGTCGGCGCGAACCCGACCGACGGCCATCCGGTGTTCGCTTCGCAGATGAAGCGGCGTCTGCGCCAGGGGGCCAAGCTGATCGTCGCCGATCCGCGCCGCATCGACATCGTGCGCACGCCGCACGTCGAGGCCGACCATCACCTCAAGCTCAGGCCCGGCACCAACGTCGCACTGCTCACCGCGCTCGCGCACGTCGTCGTGTCCGAGGGCCTGGTCGACGAGGACTTCGTGCGTGCCCGCTGCGAGGCGGATTCGTTCGCAAAGTGGCATGCCTTCGTCGGCGAAGAACGCCATTCGCCGGAAGCGACGGAAAGCGTGACCGGCGTGCCCGCGGCCCGGGTGCGCGCGGCGGCGCGACTGTACGCGACCGGCGGCAACGCGGCGATCTACTACGGCCTCGGCGTGACCGAGCATTCGCAAGGATCGACCGCGGTCATGGCCATCGCCAACCTGGCAATGGCGACCGGCAACATCGGCCGCGAAGGCGTCGGCGTCAATCCGCTGCGCGGGCAGAACAACGTGCAGGGCTCCTGCGACATGGG